>CAYWIS010000199.1:6628-10444 GCA_964458385.1 uncultured Pirellulaceae bacterium | reverse complement strand
GCGAATCGCCAATCTCGCCTTCCAATTCGGCCTTGGGCACCAAGGCGGCGACCGAGTCGATCACGATAATGTCTACCGCGTTCGACTTGACCAGCATTTCGGTAATCTGCATCGCCTCTTCGCCGCTGGTGGGCTGGCTGACCAAGAGCGTGTCCAACTGAACGCCCAGCTTCTTGGCCCAGGTGGGGTCAAAGGCGTGCTCCGCGTCGATGAAGGCGGCAATGCCGTCGCGCTTTTGCGCTTCGGCCACCGCGTGCAAGGCAAGGGTCGTTTTACCGCTCGATTCCGGGCCGAAAATCTCAATAATACGGCCCCGCGGCAAGCCTTGCCCGCCCAGAGCGACGTCGAGCGACAGGCTGCCCGTGGGAATACCTTGGATGGCGAGGACTCGATCTTCGCCCAGCGGCATGATCGAGCCTTCGCCGTAAGTTTTCTCGATCTGCTGAATGACTGTCTTGAGCTGGGGGTTCTCTTTGAGCATGTCCACCCGGGCGGCGGCATCGGCCTTCTTGGCCTTACCGTTGGAGGACTTGGATTCAGTTTTAGCTTCTCGTTTGGCCATACGATTGTTGCTGGTGGCGGCGACCATGCGTTGCTCCTTCGGGGAAAAACCGGGTGAGAGAGAGAAAGGCGGTTGTGTGGTTCCTTTCACACCCTATTTTTCGCCAACGCCAAGACACGTCTGGTCAAAACCGAGGAGGAGGAGCGAAAAATATTTTCGACGCTAAGAAAGCCGTCGACATGCTGATATTATGTATACCATTCCGCCGGCTGGCGGGCAACATGAATTGCCTCTGATTTCTCGCCTAATCCCCATAACTTCTCACACGTCGCCAAGCGAAATCACAGGCTTGCTTCTTTCGGGCATTAGGGGGTAATTGACAACGCCCGCGCATGGTCACTTAACGGGCGTGGTCACTAAAGAAGCGAGGTATCGCTATCGCCGCCGCCAACGCTTCTGAACGATCCCCCACGGCGATGCTAGAGCTCCTGCCACGAGTGTCTTTTTGGCGTTGTTTGCTTTATAGCAACATTGGTGCGGGGACACGGCAACAAGGTTGTGGTTTGCCGCATCCTTCTTCTTGTTTGCGGTTGTTCGGTGCTGGGGCGGTGGTTCGTGGAACAATCGAACGTGCTGGAAAAGAACTCCGCAAGAAGTGTGGTTGCTGGCATGGGGGTTGCGTATAACGAAACTTGTCCCATTCTCAGGGCGAACCTAAACTTCCTATAGAGGCAAGATCTTTGATAGTGCTTTGGCAACAAAAAGTCATGCAGCTAGCCGGTTGTCTGGGAAGCGGTAACGACGGTTAACGTCGTATCGCCACCCACGGCGGAGTCGCCGGCGGCCAGCGCCTTGCCGCATCAAATACGCATAGACAGAGAACAGAGAGACGGAATGGCGCTCGCCACTGGTTACCGGCCGGTAGGCGGCAAACCTAGATCCAAGTGTTGACCGAGCGCTAGCGCCCTTTTGAGAACGGGGCTGTGGGCGACGTGATCAGCCGGGTCGCCCAGTTCTCGGGCGAAGGAGGAACCATGAGCGACGCCGGCTCGCTGCACAACGATTCTGCACGCACCTTGCGATTTCGCCGGTGGTTGGTCGCTGCGACCGCCGTCTTGGGCGCGTTGCTCACGCTGTATGTGTTCCTGGTGGTCCGCGGGCAAGATGAGAACCGCATTGCCACCAAGATCCAATCGGCCGCCGAGCGCGGGGCCCGAGACTTCCAGCGCGAGTTTGAAAGCTACGTGGAAGTGCTGGAGTCAATCCGCGCCTTCTACGCTTCTTCCATGTACGTGGAGCGGCACGAGTTTGCACGCTTCACCCAGAAGTCGCTGGCGCGTCATCCTGAGTTGCAATCGCTCTTATGGATTCAGCGCGTTGCGCCCGGCGAACGCGAAAAGTTCGAACAAGCCGCCCGCGCCGACGGGTTGGCGAACTTCCAAATCACTCGCGGCGGCTCTCGCCAAAGCGTGCCCGACAACGAAGATCTGTTCCCGCTGCTCTATGTGGCGCCTCCCCATCGCGAACCAACCCAATTGGGCGAAGACCTGGCGGGGTCCGAGTTGTATCGTCCGTTTCTGGCCAGGGCTCGCGATCAAGATAAGGTGGTGGTCATCACGCGCCACAGCGGCGAGGCTCATTCGTTCCCGGCCGAATGTTGCGTGATGCTGTTGCCCGTCTACAAGAACGGGGCGGCGGCCGACACGGTCGAAGAGCGCCGTGACGCGCTTTTGGGGTTTGTCGGCGCCCGGTTCGACATTCCGCACGTGGCGCACTCCGCGCTGGCGGCGATGGAGCAAAGGGGGCTGCGTTTTGGCCTGGTTGCCATCTCGTCGGAGGAGCCCGAGTTGTCCGAACAACCCGAGTTGCCCGACCAGGCGGTGTCGCCCGACGCATCAACGCTTATCGCTGAACTGGCGCCGCAAGATCCATCCCCAGCGCCCGTCGAGGTGGAATGGCTTTACCGTTCGCCCGGCGATTGGCCCGAGCCTTCGACCCAAGAGGTCCTTGCCGCCGCGAAGGCTGCTCCTTCGGTCCAGTTGGGCGATCGGGTCTGGAAGCTGGTTTGTCAGGCGTCGCCGAAGTTTTTGGCCCAAGAGCGTTCCTGGGCGCCGTGGGTCGTGTTGCTCGCCGGTGCGGCCATGATCGGGCTGGCTTCGTCCCTGCTGTTTGTGATCGTGGGACGCACGGCCAAAGTAGAGAAGCTGGTCAACCGCCGTACCCAAGAGCTGCGCAAAGCCAACGAGGAGTTGGCCAAGGCCATTAAACAAGCCGAATCGGCCAACCGCGCCAAAAGCGACTTTTTGGCCAACATGAGCCACGAAATCCGCACGCCCATGAACGGCGTGATTGGCGCCGCCGAACTGGCGCTCGACACCAACCTGACCGCCGAGCAGCGCGACTATCTAGAAATGGTCAAGACCTCGGCCGAGTACCTGTTGGCGATCATCAACGACATTCTCGATTTCTCCAAGATCGAGGCCGGCAAGCTCGACCTGGAGGAGGTGGAGTTCAACCTTCGCGACAATTTGGACGAAACCTTGGCCACGCTGGCGCTGCGGGCGCACAAGAAAGGGTTGGAGCTGGCTTGCCATGTGCTGGCCGACGTGCCCGACACGCTCATTGGCGACCCGGGCCGGTTGCGGCAAATTATGATCAACCTGATCGGGAACGCCATCAAGTTCACCGACCGCGGCGAGGTGGTGGTGCGCGTAACCAAAGTGAGCCAAACGGCCGACGAGGTTGTGCTGCATTTCTCGGTGCGCGATACAGGCATTGGCATTCCCGCGAGCCGTCGCGACCGGCTGTTCCAGGCGTTCTCGCAGGTGGATAGCTCTACGACACGTCGCTTTGGCGGAACGGGGCTGGGACTGGCGATCTCTTCGCAACTGGTGCAGATGATGGGCGGCCAGATCCAAGTCGAAAGCACCGAAGGCCAGGGAAGCACTTTCCACTTTACCGCCCGCTTTGGCCTACCGGCCGAAGTGAAATGCGAACCGCCGCCCGCCGGCGCGGTCGAGTTGCGCGGGCAGCGGGTGTTGATCGTCGACGACAACGCCACCAACCGGCGAATTCTTCGCGAAATGCTGCTCCGCTGGGAGATGAAGCCAGCCGAGGCCGAAAGCGGCAAGGCGGCGCTGGAGCAAATTCAGCAAGCCCGTCGCGAAGGGCGCTCGTTCGACATTGTGCTGCTGGACAACCAGATGCCCGATATGGACGGGTTCGCCCTGGCGCAGATCCTGGTGGACCACCCCGACCTGGCGGGCAGCGTGCTGATGATGCTCTCTTCATCGCAGCGCCGCGAAGACGCCGCC
>CAYWIS010000199.1:0-6618 GCA_964458385.1 uncultured Pirellulaceae bacterium | reverse complement strand
TGGGCGTCGACACGTACATGACCAAGCCGATTCGCCGGCTCGAGTTGTTCCACGCGTTGATCGAGGCGCTCCACTCGCGCGATGCAATTGAAGAATCGCCGCGGCCTTCGCCCGAACCCGCTTCGGAGTCTAGCTTCGGCGTGGCGCCGCGGCCGCTGAAGGTCCTGCTGGCCGAAGACAACCTGGTCAACCAGAAACTGGCAAAGCGGCTCTTGGAGAAGCGCGGGCATCAGGTGGACACGGTCAGTTGCGGCGCCGAAGCGGTCCGGGCCGTGCGCAGTCGTCCTTACGACGTGGTCCTGATGGACGTAGAAATGCCCGAGGTGGACGGGCTGGACGCCACTCGGCAAATTCGCGCCTGGGAGCGCGAAGCGGGCCGCCGCACGCCCATCGTCGCGATGACCGCGCACGCCATGAAGGGCGATCGAGAACGCTGTTTGGCGGCCGGCATGGACGACTACGTTTCGAAGCCTTTGCGCCCCAGCGAGCTGTTCAAAACGATCGAAGCCTACGCGCCGACGGAAGATGACGGACAGCCTCCGCCCGCGCTCGACACCGACGGCGAACCCGACGGCGCCGACCTGCTCGACTGGTCGCGGGTGCTAGGCAGCTTTGGGCAAGATCAAGAACTGCTGCGCGAAGTAGTGGCGGTCTTCTTGGACGAGTACCCCGAACTCTGGGCTCGCCTGGAGGAGGCGGTCGCTAACCGCGATCGCCAGGCGCTCCGGCAAGCGGCCCACAAGCTCAAAGGCGCGGTTGGACCGTTCTCGCGTAAGGGAGCCTACCAGATTGGCTATCAATTGGAGACAAACGCCGCGGTGGCCGACTGGCCCGAACTGGAGCGCTTGATAGCCCAAATGAAAGCCGAGTTCGACCGCTTAATCCCCGCCTTAACCGCCCACTCCCAAGAGTAACGCCGCGCCCGAGTCTCCGCCGTCCAGCCGGCGCCCTGTTCCACCGGCGCGTCGGCTTTGGGCGGTTCAACACAACGCTGGCAAAGTTCGCCAAGTCAGGCGACCTGCACCAGCAAAAGAAACGGCAGTACCAGCAGCAAAAGCGGAATCACAAAGACCAGGGCGGCCAGCACAAGATTGCCTAGCCCCTTCCAGGCCGAAACATAGCCTTGGACCTCGGCCACTGTGTTGCACATCAGGACCATCGACCAGATCGCCAGCACAGCCTCCACCAGCGCTACGCCTAATAAAAGGAACATGAGCCGCGAATGAGCGTCCAGCCGCGGTGTGGCCGAAGTGAACATCTCGGAGCCGATCAAGAGAATTTGCACCATCCACAGCGGCAGCGCTACGACCCGGGGCGCCATGGCCCACGCCAGCGCCGTCTTGATGTGTTCCCGCGGCGCGGTCCCGCCGATCCAATCCGCCCGTTGCCAACGCCTGCGCCGCAGGCCCACAATCAAGCATTGGCGCCGCGTGCGCCCATCCTCATCCATGTTCCCCACACGCCGGCCGAGGACGTTGCAACGGCCGGCGCTAGGCGGCCTGTTTCTTCCGCGGACCGTAACCATGAAGACGCAGTACTACACCGCAACCAGCCTGGACGGCTTTTTGGCCACGGAAGATGACTCCATCGATTGGCTGTTTCCGCTGGGCGATGTGAACGAGTCCAGCTATCCCGAATTCATTGCCGAGGTGGGGGCCTTGGCCATGGGCGCGGCCACCTACGAGTGGATTGTACGCAACGCCGACGCCGTCGCCGCCGAGGCGGGTTCGCCCTGGCCTTATACCCAACCCGCCTGGATCTTCTCGCACCGCAAGCTGCCTGTCATCGAAAGGGCGAACCTACACTTCGTCCAAGGCGATGTCCGCCCCGTCCATGCCGAAATGCGCGCCGCCGCGGCGGGCAAGAACCTCTGGATTGTCGGCGGCGGAGATCTTGCCGGCCAGTTCTACGACGCCGGCTTACTCGACGAATTGATCATCCAAGTTGGCGCCGTCACCCTAGGCCACGGCAAGCCCCTCTTCCCCCGCCGCGTACTTAGCCCCACGCTCCGCCTAACATCCGTCCGGCCGATGGGGGAAACTATGGTGGAGCTGCGCTATCAAGTCAACAAGAACCATCAGAACGAATCCGCCTGAACCTTCCCGATCAAACTGCGGCGGGAAAGGAATCGCCCACCACGCGCACAACATCGCAAAGCATGAGCCAGAGAATCTTCGTTGCCGGGGCAAGCGGAGCGATCGGCCGCCGGCTTTGCCCTTTGCTGGTTGCCGACGGCTGGACGGTTATCGGCGCCACGCGATCGGCCGAAAAGGCGGCGATGCTCCGCACGCTGGGCGTGGAGCCGGTTATTGTCGATGTGTTCGACGAGGCGGCGCTGTTCGACGCTCTCGGGCAAGCGCGGCCGCACGTGGTGATGCACCAATTGACCGATCTTCCGTTCGGGCTGGATCCTGCCAAGATGGCCGAAGCCCGCATCCGCAACGCTCGCCTCCGCGAGATCGGCACGCGCAATTTGGTCGCCGCCGCGACGGCCGTAGGCGCCGGGCGCCTAATCGCCCAAAGCATCGCCTTTGCTTACGCGCCTGGCCCCACGCCTTACCGCGAGGATGCGCCCCTGAACGTGGATGATCCGGATTCAGGGCTGAGCGCACGCGCCGTCGCAAGCCTAGAACAACAAGTGCTGGGTGGGCCCTTTGTAGGCTTGGTGCTGCGCTACGGAAAGCTCTACGGACCGGGCACAGGGTTCGACCAGCCGCCCCCTGGCGGCCCGCTGCACGTCGACGCCGCCGCCGACGCCGCACGACGAGCAGCCACCCACGGCGCCGCCGGCATCTACAACATCGCCGAAGAAGACGGCGCCGTCTGCTGTCAAAAAGCCATCACCACCCTCGGCTGGAGCCCAAACTTCCGCATCACCCCGCCACCACCCTAGCCCGCCGCGGTCCTTCACAAACCATCGCCCACACGATCCCGACAAGACGGTCTCTCGCGACGAGATTTGCTTGGTGCTGATCGGCGGCGGACGATTTTCTTGGCCGTGTTGCGAAGTAGCATCCTGGCGAAGCGCCTAATCGCCCACAGTATCGCCTTTGCTTACGTGGCCGGCCAGCGTCTAAGAGGCTGTCCAAAAGGCGGTCTTGGATGCATTCCGGTTGAGTGGGTAAACTGCGTTGCATGGAAAGGATGACATACCCAACCGACCTCACGGACGATTTGAGATTCAACGCAAACGGTGGATCGTCGAACGCACCTTCGGCTGGTGGAATCGCTCACGCCGCCTAGCGAAATGCTACGAACGCACCACGGAGAGCGAACAGGCGTTCATTCTTGTGACTATGATTCACCTTATGGCTCGGCGACTAAGCAACTCCTAGCTTTTTGGACATGCTCTTAGCGTTAGGGCGAAAATTGGAGGAACGTATTCGCATCGGATGGACCCTTTGTTTTCCCAAATCGTGCCTGACTCAGGCGGCGGCATTCGAACAATTTCCGATGTCTGGCCTCTACTATTAGCCGCCAGCCTTGTGCTTGGTGTTGTGGTTTCGGCGATCTGGCGCTTCCTGGTCCTTACCTTCTCGTTTGTCTGCGGCAACGTCCCGCGTGGTTGGCAAGCAGTTGAGCTTGCCTGCCTATTCATCGCTTTGTTTGTTTTATGCACATTCGTCGCCTGGGCCATTGGAGAGGTCTGGCTGTTATGATCCTCCGCGGGGCCGGTCACCGCACCTTGCAGGCGGCTTCGTACTAAACGAGAAACTTCATGCCATGCCGTGTGCCGTGCAAGAATTGCTCGGTCGATTCGCGCGGATGAATTCAACGCACCCCGATGGCCCTAGGAAGTTTGACATGCGAAAGCCGTCGGATATTTTCAATGCGTTCGCTTCAGAGCATCAGAAGTTTGGCGACGCAGACGGTGGTGTGTGATGACGCCCGTTAGCATCCAAGAAGCGTTCGCTCGCTTGGAGTACCACCGAGACAAACGCCGTCCCCCGGACGAACGGCGCCGCGGGCAATTCCGTGTTGGTTGGGAAGACGCCACGAAACGAGGCGAGGTCTACGCCGACGGTACACTGAAGCAATTGACCTGGCGGAATCTCGGCTACAGGCTCGGCCAGCATTTTGGCGATCAGAGTCCAGAGCAGATTGACAGGGCGTTCGACCTTCTGGCCCAGCTCTACGATCCCCAAGCCGTGCCCTCACCCGAGCAGTATGTGTCCGCCTTCCGCAAGCTGCGCAACGTCTCGGACACCCAAATCCAGTTGCTGCGGTTGCATTACCACGCGCCGGAACGCACGATCACGGCCACCCAGATGGCGCACGCGGTGGGCTACAGCCACTACTCCATCGCCAACTCGCAGTATGGTCGGCTCGGCCGACTGGTCGGGGAGCAACTCAAATTCAACCCGACGAAGGAGTGGTTGGGCGCGCTCGTCACGTTCGAAAAACGGCAGGGTGAGTGGCACTGGATCATGCGGTCGCAAGTGGCGGAAGCGCTCGAACGACTCCGTTGGGTCGAGGGCCCTACCATCTTGCTCCCCGAGGAAATCGAGGTGGCAACCACCCCGCTGGTCGAGGGAGCGGCCTGCCGGGTGACGGTCAACGTCTACGAACGCAACCCTGAGGCTCGCCGGCGGTGCATTGAGGCGCACGGCGCCAACTGCGTGATCTGCGGGTTCAGCTTCAGCAGGGCGTATGGAGAAGTGGCCGCAGGATACATCCACGTTCACCATCTGCGCCCCTTGTCCGATATTGGCGGCGAGTACATCGTTGATCCGGTGGAAGATTTGCGCCCGGTGTGCCCGAATTGCCATGCAGTGCTGCACCGCCGCATCCCGGCGTTCAGCATTGAGGAGGTCCAGACATTCTTGGGTGGCCGCGTGGTGCGAGCAATCGCGCCGAACAAACCGCTGCCGCATCCCGGCGGGGCGGATGCAAGTTGACCTTGGCAAACGTCGGTGGCGGTCTTGTTGCGGAAGTACGTGTCGGGGGCGGACCCGAAGCGGTTGCAGCAGTTCGCCTGCGCCTGCTGCCGACGGGTCGAGCACCTTTTGCGCGACGACCGCAGCCGCCAAGCGCTTGAGGCGGCGGAGCGGTTCGTCGCCGGGCAGGCCAACGAAGAAGAACGGAGCGCGGCGGAGCAGGCCGCAAAGTACATCAATCAGGGTAAGGCCCTCGAGGAATACGCCATGGCGGAGCCGCACGCCATCGCCGCGTATGCCGTTTACCTGGCCACCAAGGTCCGGAATGTGGAGGACGCCGCTTACGTCGCCCACGAGTGCGCTTCGGCGGTGCTCGACGAGTCCGAGGGTGAGGAGTTGGAGGAATGGTCGGAAGAGGAGCCGCCGCCCCCAACACCCGAAGAGGAATATCAGTGTCGGCTCGTGCGGGCCATGTTCGGGGCCGGCGCAGAGTAAGCCAAACCAGCCGCTGGATGGCGGTCGGCCGGCGCTACAGCGCCCGCGCGGAGCATTGTGTGCAGCGTGCGAAAAAGGCTGTTCTCGCCGGTCTGTTTGCCTTGATACTTGCCGACGGCCGCCTTCAGCGCCATGCCCGTAGCCAGGCGGAAGACGGCCACGATGCGAGCGATAGAAAACCGACGCAGCTCGACGGCGCCAAAGGCTAACTTCCGAAATTCGATGGTTCGGCTCGCCCGGTCAACCATCAGATAAGGGCGAAACCGAGTCATAACCTGCGGGCTTGAACGGCACGGTCAGGGCAAAAATACCGATTGCAGAGCGGAAGCCGGCAGGTGATCCGGCAGCGGATGCGCTTCAGGGCTTATGGCGTGCGCGAGAATCTCCAGGCTGTCAACAAGCCGCGGGCCAGGCCGGTTGAAATAGTGCGAGCCGTCGGCGACGTAGACCCGCCCGGCACGAACGGCAGGCAGGTCTTGCCAACCGGCCATGGAGCGCAGGCGAGAAACGTCTTCCAGCGTTCGCTCAATACTAAAGCCGCAGCAGGCAATGACCACAACCTCGGGCCGCCAGGCAAAAACTTCTTCCCAACTTAGCGTTCGTGAAGGGCTGCCTTCGCGGCCCAGCCCTTCGACGCCTCCCGCCAGGCGGACCAGCTCAGGATTCCAATGGCCGCATGAGAACGGCGGGTCGAGCCATTCAAGAAGCGCCACTCGCGGCCTGGGGCGATTCGCCGCGCGAGCCACGACGGCCTCGACGCGAGCCGTCAGCTCTTGAACAACTTCCTTGGCCTTGGACTCCACGCCCGCGGCCTGGGCCACTTGCCGAATGGCGTCGAAGACTTCGGCCAGCGTCTGCGGCTCCAAGTTGACAATCTGCGGATTGCCGGGCAAGGAACAGGCGGCGGCTCGCACCTCGTCTTCCGCCACCGCGCACACATCGCACAACGCCTGCGTGACAATCAAATCGGGCAGCAATTCTTGCAGCGTGGGCAAGTCGAGCGTGTAAAGCGCACCACTGGTTTGCAGTTGCTCGCGCACCAGCCGATCGATCTCCGCGCTGGAAGCGTCGGTAGGAATCAGCGTGCGCGTGACCTTGGGCAGCGCTTGGACCGACGCCGGAAAATCGCATTCGTGCGTGATGCCCACAAGTTGTTCTTCCAGGCCCAAGGCGCAAACGATCTCCGTAGCGCTGGGAAGCAGTGAAACGATTTTCATGGGCCGCTCTCTCTGTTGACGACGATTTA
>CAYWIS010000198.1:0-10478 GCA_964458385.1 uncultured Pirellulaceae bacterium | reverse complement strand
GCTGGGGTTCCCCAACTACTTCCTCATCGTGTGGGACTTCGTGCGCGAGGCGCGCCGGTTGGGCATCCCCGCCACAGCGCGCGGTAGCGGCGTAGGAGCCCTCGTCTGCTACGCGCTCTATTTGAGCCACGTCTGTCCGATCAGATACGACCTGCTGTTTGAACGGTTCCTGGATGAGAATCGCCGCGAAGCGCCCGATATCGATATCGACTTCTGCAAAGAGCGCCGGGGCGAGATCATCCGCTATGTGAAAGAGAAGTACGGCGAAGCAAACGTCGCCCAGATTGGCACCTTCGGTACGCTTGCCGCACGGGCGGCGATCAAAGACGTCGGCCGAGCGCTGGGAATTCCTCTCGCCCGCGTGAACCAGGTGACCGAAATGGTGCCCGAGGAGTTGGGCATCACGCTCGACGAAGCGCTGGAAAAGAGCGAAGACCTGCGCAAGACCTACGAGACTGACGGCGAAATTCGCGAGTTGTTGGACTTCGCCCGCAAGATCGAAGGGCTAGCCCGAAATGTGGGCACGCACGCAGCGGCGGTGGTGATTGCCGACAAACCGCTCACCGAGTACGTGCCGCTGGGCAGGGTGACAGGCAAAGACGACATCATCACCCAGTGGTCGATGGGCGATGTCGAGGCGGCCGGCCTGTTGAAAATGGACTTCCTCGGCCTGCGGAACTTAACAATTCTGCGGCGGGCGATCGATCTTATCAAGCAAACGACCGGCCAAGAGCTGAACATTCACAAGTTGCCTCTGGACGATAAGAAAACCTTCGAATTGCTCCAGCGTGGCGAAACCAAGGGCGTGTTCCAACTGGAAAGCGGGGGCATTCGCGACCTGCTCCAGAAGATGAAGCCCGACTGCTTCCACGACATCATCGCGACCAACGCTCTCTATCGCCCCGGCCCGTTGGAAGGCGGCATGGTCGACGACTATGTGGCCATCAAGCACGGCCGCAAGCAGGCGGAGTACAAGCATCCCGTACTCAAAGAAGTGCTGGGCGAAACGTACGGGATCATGATCTACCAAGAGCAGGTCATGCGCATCTTGAACCGGCTGGGCAATATTCCCCTGGCGGCTGCGTACACCTGCATCAAGGCCATCAGCAAAAAGAAAGAGGCCTTAATTCAGCAGAACTACGAGCAGTTCATCCAAGGCGCCATTGAGAACGGCTTGCCCAAAGCCGAAGCCGAAGAAATCTGGGGGCTGATCGTCAAGTTCGCGGGTTACGGGTTTAACAAGTCTCACTCCACCGCCTACGCCCTGGTCGCCTACCAAACGGCGTACCTCAAGGCCCATTACCCGGTGGAGTTCATGGCGGCGCTCCTTTCGGGCGATATTCCTGGGCGAAACTTCAAGCGCAAGGACTCGATGGTCGAGCACCTGGAGGACTGCGCCCGCATGGGCATTGAGGTCGTGCCGCCCAGTGTTAATCACTCGTACGCCGACTTCACGGTAAAAGACGGCAAGATTTACTTCGGCCTGGCCGCGGTCAAAGGTTGCGGCGGCGCCGCGTCGGAAGCGATCGAAGAGGCTCGTCGCAAAGGCGGTGAATTCAAAGACATTTTCGACTTCTGCGAACGAGTCGATCCGCAACACTGCGGCCGAAGCACAATCGAAACGCTTATCAAGGCGGGCGCAATGGACTGCTTTGGCGCCAAACGCCGACAACTAATGAGCGTGGTCGAAAAGGCGATGCAAGCCGGCTCCAAGGCCCTCGCTGATCGCCGCGCGGGACAAAAGAGCCTGTTTGGCGGGTTCGACGAAGAAGAAACCACCGTCGCCGATCGCCCCACCGCCGAATTGCCCGACGTTCCTGAGTATGAGGAACGCGAGCGGTTGCTAATGGAAAAAGAAGTGCTAGGCTTTTACCTCTCCAGTCATCCGCTGGCCGAATATGAAAAAGCGCTCGACACCTACTGCACCCACAAGACGACGCAGTTGGGCGGCGTTCCCGCTCGGGCCGAAGTGGTGTTGGGGGGCATGATTTCGGCGATCAAGCCGGCTCATATTCGCAAAGTGCGGCCGGGCCAAACACATACCAAGTACGCCAACTTCGACCTCGAAGATAAAGACGGCGCCGTACGGTGCATCATCTGGCCCGAAGAGTACGCCAAGTACGGCCACCTGCTCCAGCCCGACGCGGTGCTGATTATCCGCGGCGCGGTCGACCGCCGTGGCGGCGGCGAAGAGTGCAACATCATTTGCAACGAGCTAATCGCCCTGGAGGAGATGGAGTCGCGCTGCACGAGGGGCATTAAGGTTCGCATCGACGAAAAACAGCACGGGCGAGAGGGCCTGGCCAAACTGCGCGAGATCATTCGCTTCTATCCCGGCGAGGGGGAAGTGCAACTGGTGCTGGCCTTGGAGAATGGCTCGCACGTCCACATGTCGGTCGGCAAGTACCGAGTGAAGGTCACCGACGAATTGCGCCGCCGTGTGGATGACCTGCTGGGCGCAGGCAATTTGCAATTAATTACCGAAGCGCCCAAACCGAGCGTGCCCAACGGGAACGGCCACGGTTATCGCAACGGCCGCTCCCGCGCCGGCGCCGGTTAGCAGACGATCTCCTTTCGGCCTCCATGCGCCGAGGGTCGATATCATGCTTCCTGGCTAACATTTCTAAGTTAGGATGGGGAACAGAAAAGCCTTGAAGACGCCAAGCGGCGCCGTGCGCTGGCTTGGCGAGAAGGCTCCCCCTTGGAAGCTCAGCCGGGGTCGCGCATGAGCCGCTCGGACGACACGCATGAACTTTCGCCGCCGGCGCAACCTTGCCCTGGCGCCGCGAACAGTACCGTCCAGCCCCCGGCTCCCTCGTCGGCCCTATACGCCTCAATTCTAAGCACGCTCCTCATGCTCGACTTTCTGGCGCCGCTGGCGCCACTTGGCGCGCAGGATTGGAGCGAGGCGATGAGCTTGACCGTTTGCACGTTCGTCGCAGGAATGGGCGTAGGGCAGATACTTTTGTTCTCGCTATGGGCGGCCTTGGGGCCGGAGCCATGGCGTTGGCGCCTTCCCGGCGCAATCGCCGCGGTGGCCGCTTCCCTGGCCGTTGTCAGCTTAGGATGTATGGTCTTTCAGCCGCCCATTCCTGACCGGCGGCAGCTTCAGTCACTCGTGTTACTCGCGCCGCTCCTGTTTTGCGCAGCACAGACTCCGGCCTGGGCGCTTCGGCTTTTGGGACGCTGGCGCGTGGGGTTGGCGACGTCGGTTAACGTCTCCAAGTCACTCCAGTTTCGGGTGCCCCACTTGTTCAGCACGACGGCAGCCATCGCCTTGTTCTTGGGGGCTGCCCGGCTGGGTATATCGCAAGGGCGTACGCCTCAGGCGGACGACTGGCTTAGAGCGGCCATGTTGTTTGGCGGCTTCGCTGTCTTTAGCGTTCCGTACACGCTTTCCGGTTTATGGATCGGAATTGGTTCACGACATCCGTGGCGCGCGGCGGCGACCGTTGGAGCGGCGCTGATCTTGCTGGGCAGCGTCCTGGCCGGCATCGCCGGTATGGTCGTGGTTGCCATCGGCGGAGCAAACTTCGACGCCGGTTTGATGTTGACGTTGCGGGTGTTTGCGGCCTACCTAGTGTGGGCCTTGCCTTTTCACGTAGCGCTTTTGGGCGTGCTTGTGGGCGGCCTGCTTCCGTTCCGCGCCGCGGGTTATGACCTGCGTCCGGAACGGTAAGCGGGAATCTATAATGGCGGCTTGTGCGTTTCTCTCATTTGCGAACGCTTCCGCCATGAACCTCTCCTATTACGATGCTCGCCCACCGTGGCGCATTGGCCGGCTAGCGTTCCGTCCTCTGTTGGCGTTGGCAGCCTTTGACTTTCTGGCGCCGGCGATTCTGATTGAATTGGGGAACGCACAACGTGACTATAGCTATTTCGCCTTGCTTCTCCTGGGCGCCATCGCCGGGCAATTGCTCCTGCTGTCCGTGTGGGCCGTGTTTGGGGCAGCATCGTTCTGGCGGCGCTGGCTCTCAGCCTTAATCGTGCTAGCGGCATTGTATGCGGCCTGGCTTGCAGGGATCGCCGTAGACGACGTTTTCCGTGAGGACTTGCACGTCTACGCGGCCAACCTGTTCCTGTTGCCGCTGCTTTTTCTCTGCGCTCAGCTTCCGCTTTGGCCGCTCCGTCTGAGCCTGGGACGGGGACTGCGACACGAAGACATGGCGGTAGAACGCCGCCGAGGAATTCAGTTTCAAACGCGCGACTTGTTCACGGTTTTAGCCGTCGTTGCCGTCGCCTTAGGACTGGCGCGTTTGACGGTTCTGCTGTATGAAGTGAACGATCGTGAGGGCGCGGCCCCATGGATGGATCTGGCCGCAGCGTGCGTCTTCTTTGGCGCCTGGGGAGTCTTCGTATTGGCGCCAAGCGTATGGGCGGCCTTTCTCGCTCGCCGGCGCGGCGTGGCTTCCCTGGCGGCGTGCATCGTGGTTCTGGTGATCGGCGTTGGGAGCAGCGTGTCTCTTTGGTTCGTGGTGGGGGGCGTCCTTTCGGATATCCTGCTAACGTTCCTATCCTTTCATGCCGGTTTGCTAGCCGTTACGCTCGCGGGCTGTCAGATGCTATGCAGTTGGGGATACTCGCTGCGCCACGCCAACCCCCCGAACATCGCGCTGCACCGCTCGCTCATTTCTGAAGCGGGAAGCAGCAACCGAGCGTCGTAGGCGCCGGGTAATGAAGCCTACAAGGCTTAGTTCCGCAACCAGCTACGACTGATTAGCCCAGAACACAAGCGGCAAGATGCAAGCCAACGACGACATTCCTTCATCGTCCGGCAAGTCGGTTCATCTCAGCGAACGACTAAAGCCATTGCGGCTCGCGTTTCTCCAGGAAGGCCGCAAGCCCTTCCTTGGCCGCCTCGGTGGTGCGAGCCGTGGCGCTTGCGGCCGCGCCAGCCGCCAGCAGCGTCACCAGATGCTCGCCGATCGTTTCATTGAGTACTTTCTTGGTGAGTTGGAGCGCCTCGGGCGCCGATTGCGCGCACTCGATCGCCAACTGATGCGCCCGCGCCCAAACTTGGTCCTCTCCCGTTAATTCGTGGTAAACACCGATGCGATGGGCTTCGGCGGCGTCAATCGACTGAGCCGTTAACAGCAACCGGGCCGCCTGACTCCCTCCAAGGCGAAACGCCAAAAGCGGCGCTACCATGCCCGCCACCACTCCCCGGCGCGGTTCAGGAAGCCCAAAACTTGCTGAAGGCGCCGCCACTGTTAGGTCGGAGGCCATTACCAATCCGGCCCCGCCCGCCACCGCCGGCCCATTGACGGCGGCGATAATCGGTTTGGGAAAGCGGAGCATCAACTCAACAATCTCGCGGTATTGAACGGCGTCTTCGTGCCACTGCTGGAATGGGTTCTCCATTTCCTGAGTCGCCTTCATCTCGGCTAAATCCATGCCCGCGCAAAACGCTTGCCCAGCGCCGGTAAGAATCACCGCCCGCACCTTGCGCTCCTGGTGCAAGTCGCGAAACGCCTGCTCCAATTGTTGCAGCAATTCGCGCGAGAGCGCGTTGCGCTTCTCGGGACGGTTGAGGATAATTGTTCCGCTAGGGACGTGAACCTTCACTTGGACGAGTGGACCAGGCATAGCGTCATAAAAAATCAAAAGGAAAAAAGCACGACGCGCGGCGGAAGTAAGGGACTTGCACTGCACATTCCGAGGGTTACGCCCTCCCAAGCCGCTAGAAAACTCTGCTGCTAAGCACAGCACTGCTCCCAATCAAGACGCAGGCGCCGTTTACTGAACCCCTTGCTTCGCTTGGCTTGGAAGAGACTTGCGATTTGTCAACGCTTGATAGGAATGTACAACGCCAGGTTGCACAACCGGAAGCTGACGCCTTATCGCTCACCTTGAAGTTGTCCGTGAGCCGCAAAGACGTTGAGCTGCGGTGAAGCATCCTCGACGACGGACAACCACCATCGCTCAGGCTGACCAACCACTAGCTGAATTTTTGCAAATTCCATGTCGCTCGTCACGCCAGCAGCGTCATGGAATTGATAGGGCGGGTTGCCTGAACTCGTCAAGAAGCAACAATTCTGGAACAACCGTTCAAGGCTGCCGCGTTTACTCCGCAGCCCGACTTAAAGAGATACGACGCCTCGCCTTGGTTCCCACTCCTTGGAAACCGACCAAAGCGCAAGTGGCCGCCGCTGCTGGCGCGACCATTCCCGATGTTTTAGCGGACAACCTGCGCGTGGTGTTCGTGGGAATCAATCCCAGCCTATACTCGGCGGCAGTCGGTCATCACTTTGCCCGACCGGGGAATCGTTTCTGGCCCGCACTCCATGAGGGCGGATTCACGCCCCGACGATTTAGCCCCTTCGAGGACCAGAAACTCATCGAACAGGGAGTGGGCCTAACGAATTTTGTCGATCGGGCAACCGCCCGCGCCGACGAGCTGGCGGAAGCCGAGTTGATCGCAGGAGCAAAAAAGCTGGCAAGGAAACTCCAACGTCATCGCGTGCGTTGCGCTGCCTTCTTAGGCGTGACCGCGTACCGCTCGGCCTTCGGCCGGCCGCGGGCCCAAATTGGCCTGCAGTCTGAAACTCTTGGAGCCACACAGCTGTGGGTACTTCCTAACCCAAGCGGGCTGAATGCCCACTTTCAACAGGCCGACTTTGCTCGCTTGTTTACCGAGCTACGGTTGTACCTGGAAAGCGCGCAATAAACAGCCGTTCACGGCGAAAACACTCTAGAAGGCCTTCTTTCTCCCGACATTTAAGGAAAAGAGGGCAGAGAAAGGGAACTTTCCCCGGTGGGGTACGTCTATTCTTGGCGCCTTGCTTACTGCCTTTTTGGCAGTTGGCGGCAAAATGCCCGTTTTTGCGGGCTTATGGAAACCAGGGGTTTTCCCCAAACACCAAACCTTTTGTGATCTTCATCCGTATTGCATGTTGCTTATCTTCACGGTTTTCCTCCCGTGATAACCGAACCTTTCGCTACAACCATTTATCTTCTCTCCCAAAGGCACGTTTTTTGCGACGGAGGGGTTTGAAGCGCACGCACCTGTATGCTAGGTAAATGCGGCTTTGAAAACTTTCCTCGCCCGAGGTGATAACAATGACCGTTCGAAACACCGGCGCCATCGCCAAAATCCAGAAGATTTTGCTCCGACGACGCGACGCCTTGCGCAACACGCTGGCGGGCGAGTTGAGCACTCTGAAACAATTCAAAAAGGGCGACGAAGTCGATGTTGCGCTCGACTCGGCCCAGAATGAACTTAGCTCGCATTTGGCCGAGACTGAAAGCCGTGAATTGGCGGCGGTCGAGGCTGCCTTGGAGCGTATTCGCGAAGGCACCTACGGCCAGTGCGAAGGTTGCGGCGGCAAGATTCCCAAGGCCCGCCTCGAGGCCCTTCCTTACGCCACCCTGTGCATTACCTGCCAGCGTGAACTGGAAGAGAGCGGCGAGATCAGCGAACGCCCCACGTGGTCGCGCATGCCGCTGGACCTGGACGATGACGACGACAGAGAAGAAGTGTCGTTCAGCGATATTGAGCTAAACTCCTAGCCAGCAAAGCAGGAGCGAATACAGCCAACCCGCGCTGGAAGGTTGAGCCGCGTCGCCACGCAGGCTCCCTTCGAGCGCGGGTTTTCTTATTTACCTCATAACTCCCGGATCGGAGCATCGGGCATGGCGCGACGCTGCTCGGGCGTCAGCGCGAACGCGCCGCTACTCCACTCATCCAGCTCCCCCAGGCCGAGGCTCCACCGCCCGAAGATCGTTCCTTCACCGTCGTGCTGACCTCGATACAGCACTTGGTGGCGCCCCACATACTGTTTGATGAGCGTGACGGTTCCGTCCTCGTGATACGAGCCGGAAAACGTAAACGGGCCGACACAGTCCTCGCCTTCGCCCTCAACGCGCCCGTTGGCGAACCGCAACTCCAGCGGCGACATCAACTGCCGTCCCAGGCCCGCCTGCTCCCAATAGCCACGCCATGGTCCGGAGATGAACATGTGATGAAGATGTGGAACAAAAAAGGCTTGCCGGCGCCGCAGCCAGAACTTGCGGCTTCGTTCAATTGACAAACGGAACCGGCGATGGCAAAGCCGTTTCTACTCGCCTTCGCAGCGCGTGATGACGAAGCCCATTTCTTCGATCATCCGATAATCCTGCTCGGGCGCTTGGCCCTTTGTGGTAAGGTAATCACCCACGAAAATCGAATTGGCGGCGTACAGCCCCAGCGGTTGAAGACTTCCCAGGTGCAGTTCGCGGCCGCCGGCAATGCGCAGTTCGCGATCAGGATTAGCGTAGCGGAACAAAGCCAGCCCGCGCAGACAATCACGAGGCGTCAATTCGCTGCGGCCAGCCAGGGGCGTGCCGTCAATCGGGTGCAGGAAGTTGATCGGAATCGACGCAACCCCCAGATCGCGCAGCTCCAAGGCCATGCGCACCAGATCGCGCGGTTGCTGGCCCATTCCCAAAATGCCCCCAGAGCACATTTCCAGCCCGGCGTCGCGCACCGCATGCAGCGTGTCGAGCCGATCCTGGTACGTGTGTGTGCTGCAAATTTCAGGGTAGTGCTCGCGGCTGGTGTTCAAATTGTGGTTGACCCGGTCGACGCCGCACGCCTTAAGCCGCCGCGCCTGCTCGGGCGTGAGCAATCCCAGACAGGCGCAGATTTTCAGGTCGTACTTTTCTTTGATCTCGGGGACGATCGTTTCCATGGCACGCATTTCGCGCTCGTTAGGTCCCCGCCCCGAGATCACAATGCAGTAGGTTTTGCTTTGCCGTTCAAAGGCGATGCGGGCGCCATCGAGCAGCTTTTCCCGGCTGAGCAAATTGTAGCGGGGAATCTCGGCTTCCGAGATCTTCGATTGCGAGCAGTAAGAGCAGTCTTCGGGGCACAAACCGCTTTTGGCATTCATCAAAAAGTAAAGTTGCACCGTGTTTCCAAAATATCGCCGCCGCAAGCGGTATGCGCCAGCTAACACGTCGAGCAGCTCGTCATCGGTCGAGGCGAGAATCGCCAAGCCCTCTTCTTCGGTCAGGCGATGCCCATTCAGAATGCGCTCAGCGAGTTGTCCCCAGTCGAGGGACGAGGACGTTTCGGCCGAGGAACCGGAAGACGAAAACTGAATCATTACAATCGCGGCGCAACAAAAGGGAACTTGGCGGAACCAAAGAATTCGAGGAAAATGATACCATGCTTTGCCGCGGCCCGTCGATGGGACTCGCGGGCAAGCGCACCGCAAGGAGCGGCTTGCCGAGTGTCGCCGGTGAAGGCTTATCATTTCGCTCTGCAACCCGACGTCGCTCGGGCTTGCCCTTGTGCCGCCTTAAATCCACGCCGTAGCATCGGGCTGCGGAGAAACGATATTCGCTGTGTCTCGTCAGTATCTTGTTCGTGTAGGACTCTTAGGAGGCGTCGGTCGATTTACGCCCGTTGACGCCGTCGCATACCGTCGCGGCGCGCGCGTGGTGTGCCGCACCGCGCGCGGCCTGGAGGTTGGCGAGGTGCTGGCCGAGGTCGAAGCCTCCGACGTCGCCGAGAGCGACGGCTCATTGCTGCGGCGAGTGACGGTGGAAGACGATTTGTTGATTGAGCGGCTCGAGCGCAACCGTAATGCCGCCTTTGAGGCCTGTGTTCGCTTGCTGGAAGAGCGCGGCGTCCCCGCCACGTTGATGGATGTAGAGCACCTACTGGACGGCAGTACGATCTACTTTTACTTCCTTGGCGACCCGCCACCCGAGGCGGAAGAACTCACCGCCGAACTTGCGGAAGCCTACGAAGCGCAAGTCCAGTTCCGTCGCTTCGCCGAAACGCTGACCGAAGGCTGCGGGCCCGGATGCGGTACTGAAAACGCGGCCAACGGCTGCGGGTCCGCATGCAGCACCTGTGCGGTGCATGCCGCCTGCCGCGCTCATTAACCCCCACGGCGTTGATTTCCTTTTCTCTTACACGACCGCCTGCGATCCGAGTTCCGGGTATGCCGGGGCACGTTCTGGTGTTCCCCAGCAATCGTTCAGCATGTGGCTTGCAAAGCGTGGCTAAACACTCAAGTTCTGCTTCGCCCGCCAACCGCTTAAAACGATGCTAGGTTGCGCCACTTTCGCCATAGCCCGTGGGGCCGCTTGCGCCGCCGCGATCGCGATACCGGTCAGGAGCGTGCTCATGGGGCGGTGGTGGGAAGCCGCCATGATCGCGACGGGGCAACAGATCGGGGTGGTAGTTCTCGTAGCGGTGCGGATCGCGAATCCACCAGCGCGCGTCGTCTTGGAATCGCCGCCCTTCATGCTCGCCGTCCAGAGCCCCAGGGTGTCCCCCCGGCCCCCGCACGCCGCCATAGCCAGGCGCGCCGTAGACGTAGGGGTAACCGAGACCGGCATACGGCGCGCCCCAGAACTGATAGGTAACCGAGTAGGGACGGTACGGATATAACCACTCGCCGTAAGGGCGCACCGGCCGGCCCCATTGTTCGACAACGTGGTGATGGTCAGCGCCATTACCCGAGTAGATGCTGCTGCGGTTATGC
>CAYWIS010000197.1:0-10543 GCA_964458385.1 uncultured Pirellulaceae bacterium | reverse complement strand
GGGGCAATTGTGTTATCCTTACGATCTCGCGCTAGATGGCCAGGGCCATGTCTACGTGTGCGAGTTCGGCAACCATCGCGTACAGAAGTTCACGCTCGACGGCGTCTCGGTCGGGTGTTGGGGAACGCACGGCCGGCGTGAAGGCGAACTGCACAACCCCTGGGCGTTAGTGCTGGATTCTCGCGGCCGGGTGCATGTGCTGGATACCTACAACCATCGCGTGCAAACGATTCGCCTATAGGCGCAGTATGGACAAGCAATGCCGTAATTGGCGCGCCGCGAGCGGCGCTCTTTGGCGAGAATCGACGCGGGGAGCCGCGTCTTGGAGTCGCTTGCGCTCCTTGCGGGCCATGTGAGGGTGATCGCCATGTTCGGTTGGCATATCGGATTTGACTCGCCCTGGTGGTTGCTCCTGCTTCTGCTGGCGCCCGTTATTTGGATTCTCAGCTTCCGCAGTTTGGCGGGGCTGGGCCCCGTGCGACGGTTGGCGGCGCTGGGACTGCGCACCTTGGTGCTGGTCTTGCTCGTGTTGTGCCTGGCCGAGGTGCAAGTGCTCAAGACCAGCGAGAAGCTCACAGTCATTTACCTCTTGGACCAGTCCGAAAGCATCCCTCGGCCCCGGCGCGAAGCGATGATGCATTACGTCATTCGCGAAGTGGCCAAGCACCGCAACGCCGACCGTGGGGACGCCGCAGGGGTGATTATCTTCGGCCGCGACGCCAAGATCGAAAGCGCCCCGCTGGCCGACGACATTCCCTCGGTCGGCGTCATCGAGAGTCTGATCGACCTTCGCACCGACGCCACCAATCTGGAAGCGGCGCTCAAGCTGGCGCAGGCCACCTTTCCCGAAGACTCGGCTCGCCGCGTGGTGATCATTACCGACGGGAACGAAAACATCGGCAACGCGCGCGAAGTCGCCCGCATGCTGACCGACAAGAGCATCGCCGTCGACGTGATTCCGATCATGCTCGACACCCGGGCTGAAGTAGCGGTCGAAAAAGTGTCGATGCCGGTCGAAGTCCGCAAAGACCAGCCTCTGGAAACTCGCGTTGTGGTGAACAACTACGCGAGCGCCACGGCCGAAGACGATGGCGTGGTCCGGGGACGCTTGAAGCTCACCCGGCGGCTAGGCCCGCATGAGCAACTGCTTAGCGAGCAGGAAGTAGACCTCAACCCCGGCAAGAATGTATTCCGCTTCCGGCACGAGATTGCAGAGTCCGGCGTCTACACCTATCAGGCCGACTTTACGCCGCTAGACGCCGAAGATGACCTGCTCACCCAGAACAATCGCGCTACCGCCTTCACCCAAGTGCGCGGGCAAGGGCGCGTACTGTTGATCGAAGACTGGGCCAACCGCGGCCGGTTCGATTATCTCGTGAGCCGGCTACGACTCAATGGCATCGACGTCACGGTGCAAAGCAGCGATGAGCTGTTCACCAGCCTGGCCGAGCTACAGGGCTTTGACTCGGTGATCCTGGCCGATGTGCCGCGCTCCAGCGGCGAAGATGCGGCCAATGTGACCAACTTCTCTGACGAGCAGATCCAGATGTTGGTCCGCAACACCGAGACCGGCTGCGGGCTGATCATGATCGGCGGTGAGAACAGCTTTGGCGCCGGCGGCTGGTCGAACACCGACTTGGAAAAGGCCATGCCGGTCGATTTCCAAATCACCAACGCCAAGATTCAGGCAGTCGGGGCGCTGGTGCTGATGATGCACGCCTCGGAAATGGCCGAGGGCAACTTCTGGCAAAAGGTCACCGCGCGCGAAGCCATCAAAGCCCTGGGGCCGATGGACTACTGCGGCCTGATCCACTGGGGGCCAGCCGGAACCGATCAATGGTTGTGGGGCGCTCCACAAGGGCTGGTGCAAGTAGCCAACCGGCGACAAACGATGCTGGCAAGGCTCGATCGGATGCAGCCCGGCGACATGCCGCAGTTCGACCCCGCCATGCGAATGAGCCTGGCGGCGTTCAACCGGGTGAACGCTTCGCTCAAGCACATGATTATCATTAGCGACGGCGACCCTTCGCCGCCGCGCAACACGACCGTCAACGCCTACGCCGCGGCGGGCATTAAGATCAGCACCGTGGCCGTGGGAGCACATGGACCGGCCGGGCATCAGGTGCTTCAGCAGATCGCCACACAGACCGGCGGCAAGTATTACGTGGTCAACAATCCCAAAGCGCTGCCGCGCATCTACCAGCGCGAAGCGCGGCGCGTAGCCCGGCCGCTCATTTATGAACCCGATGGCGGCGTCACGCCGCAGATCGTCTACCCGCACGAGATGCTCAACGGCATTGAAGGGCCGCTGCCGCCCATCAAGGGCCTGGTGCTGACTACCGTCAAAGAAAATCCGCTGGTGGAAGTCTCTATCCGCTCGCCCAAGCCCGCCGACAACGCCAACAACACGATCTTAGCCAGTTGGACGTATGGCGTGGGCCGCGCGGTGGCGTTCACCTCCGACGCGGGCGCCAAATGGGCCGAAGCCTGGACCGGTTGGGAGAACTACGACAAGTTCTGGTCGCAACTGGTGCGGTGGTCGATGCGTCCCTCGGGCGATGAAGGCAAGTTCTCCATCTCGACCAATTTCAAAGACGGCAAGGTTCAGGTCGTGATCACGGCCTTGGACAAAGACGACGAGTTCCTGAACTTCCTCAACATGAGCGCCGCGGTGATTGGGCCGGATCTCAAGACATTTGAGCTGGAGGTGAACCAAACCGCCCCCGGCCGCTATGTGGGCGAATTCGAAGCCACGGCCGACGGCAACTACTTTATCAACGTCACCGTTCCCGGCGACGCCAGTTCGCCCGATCCGCGGCCGAGCATGCTCATGGCGGGCGTCAACGTTCCCTACTCGGCCGAGTACCGCGACCGCGAATCCAACCTGGCCCTGATCACCGCCCTCGCGCAGCTCAAGCCCAAGGGAGGCGAACCGGGCATGATCATCCAAGGCGAGCTCATTCCCGGCAAGATGGACGACCTGTTAGAGGCCGACACCTTTCGCCACAATCTGCCCAAGGCCCGCAGCAGCCAAGACGTGTGGCCGCTGCTGGTGCTGGTGGCGGCATGCTTGTTCTTCTTCGACGTTTTCGTGCGCCGCGTGCAAATTGGCTTTGAGTGGGCCAGGCCGGCAGTGAACTGGCTCCGTGAAAAGGTGCTCCGTCGCGAGAAGATCGAAGCGCCCGACGAGCGTTTAGAGCGGCTACGGCAACGGAAAGCGGCGGTCGTCAGCAGTCTCGACGAACGCCGAGCGTCGGCCCGCTTCGAACCCGAGCCCGACCAAGCGACGTCGGACCTGGACCGCGTGCTGGAGGAGTCGGCCGGAACGCAAGCTCCATTGGCTCCGCCCCGGACCGCGCCTTCGCCAACCCCCAGCGAAGAAGAAGACTCCTATACCGCGCGCCTGATGAAAGCCAAACAACAAGCGTGGAAAGACAAGAAAAAAACCTGAGCCGGTAAAGTGGAGCATGGCGAATCACGGCGAAGATGCGTTCGCCGCTCCCTAATCGAACGGCTCACTTAGGAAACTTCGCTCCCAACCCCTTCGAGGAATCTGTTATGAGCATCGGCGAGTCCATGCAGAAGCAGGCCGAAGAATTTCGCGCCCGCTATAACGCCATTCGCGAACAGATCGGCCGTGTGATCGTCGGGCATGACGACATTGTCCACGGCGTCTTGGCGTGCTTGTTCATCGGCGGGCACTGCCTGCTGGAAGGCGTGCCGGGCCTTGGCAAGACGCTGCTGGTGCGCACGCTCGCGCAGTGCCTGGATCTCAAGTTCAACCGCATTCAGTTTACGCCCGACCTGATGCCGGCCGACATTCTGGGCACCAACATGGTGGTCGAAACACCCGAAGGTCGGCGCGTATTCGAATTCCAGCGAGGACCGATCTTCACGCAAATCTGCCTGGCCGACGAAATCAACCGAGCCACGCCCAAGACGCAATCGGCCATGCTGGAAACGATGCAGGAGTTCACCGTCACGGTGGGCGGCGTGCGGTATGAGCTAGAGCGTCCATTCTTTGTGCTGGCCACGCAGAACCCTATTGAGCAGGAAGGCACCTATCCACTGCCCGAAGCGCAACTAGACCGCTTTCTGTTCAAACTGGTCGTCGGCTATTCCAGCCGCGAAGAACTGGCCGCCATTGTCGACCGCACCACCAAGGGCGTAGCCATTCAGCCCGAGAAAGTGATGGACGGCCACGAAATTCTTAAGTGGCAAAAGCTCATTCGCGACGTGATTCTTGCGCAGCATGTGCAGGATTACATCGTGCGTCTCACCCTGGCGACGCATCCCGGCGGCCCCTACGCCCTGCCGATTACCAACCAGTATCTACGCTGGGGAAGCAGCCCGCGCGGCGCGCAGACGCTTGCACTGGCCGCCAAAGTGCGGGCGCTTTTGGAAGGCCGATACAACGTGAGCTTTGAAGATGTACGCCGCGTGTATCTGCCCGCCATGCGGCACCGCGTGATCCTCAACTTTGAAGCGCAGGCCGAAGGCATCGACACCGACCATGTGCTGCTGGATATTTTGGAGCGGCTCCCCGAGAAAGCCGACCAGGCGCCGGTCGTCGCAGCAGTAGCGAAGTAACCCAAAACCAGGAAGCGCCTATTGCAGGACGAATGACGCAAATGACGCTTCCCACCCTAACGCGCCCGACGCCCGATCGGCCGCCCGGTGGCCTCAAGGCGGAAACGAACATGCTCGCGTTTGCGACTTGCGATCTCCCTTACTCCTTGCAATTTCCTCACGCACCATGACCACTGCCGACGACGCCGCTCAACTGCTGCCGCCCAGTCTCTTGGTGCAACTCGAGCGCATGGAGCTGGTTAGCCGTAAGATTTTCCGCGGCCGCATGAAGGGCGAACGCCGCAGCAAGCGGAAGGGGCAGAGCGTTGAGTTCTCGGACTTTCGCAATTACGTGCCGGGAGATGATCTACGGTTTATCGACTGGAACCTGTTCGCCCGGCTCGACAAGCTGTTTCTCAAGCTGTTCCTGGAAGAAGAAGACCTCCACTTTTACGCGCTGCTGGACGCCAGCACGTCGATGGACTTCGGCGAACCGACGAAGCTCCAATACGCCAAACAACTGGCGGCGGCGCTGGGCTTTGTGGGACTCTGCCGGGCCGATCGCGTGAAGATCGAAGCGCTTGGCGCGTCGCTCAAAAACGCTGGTCCCGTGCTGCGCGGCCGCCGAAGCCTGTGGCGGATGCTGGAGTATCTGGACGGCATCAAGCCGGGCGAGAATATCTCGCTAGAGCAGGGCGTCAAGAACTTTGTCCTGCGCAACAGCAGCAAGGGAATTGTCGTACTGATTAGCGACCTGATGGACAAGCGCGGCTACGAAAGCGCCCTACGGCTGCTTTTGGCGCAGCAATTCGATATTTACGTGATTCATGTCCTTTCGCCCGAGGAGTTGGCCCCCGACATCAAAGGCGACCTGCGGTTGATCGACTGCGAAGACGACGACGTGGCCGAAGTGACCGTCAGCCGCCCGCTTTTGGAGCGCTACCGCCGCACGCTAGCCGCCTTCATCGAAGGCGCGCGAGACTTCTGCACCCGCCGCGGCATCGTTTATCTGATGACCAGCACCGATCGCCCCGTAGAACAGCTAGTATCAAGATACTTAAGACAACGCGGCCTGGTGCGCTAAGCAACCCAGCGATCACGAATCCAGGCGTCATAACCTAACAACCAATGGCCAGAGGTTCACAGCCTCGGGAGCCCCTAATCATCACGAACGACCACCACCTGACCATGAACCGCCTGCCCTAACCACAGGCAACAACTTCCTTTCCCCTTGGCCTTTAGGCCGTGGAACCTGTTTTGTGAGAGACTTTCTGCAAAACCCGCTCAGTTGGTTTGGCCTGCCGCCTGTCTGGGGCTGGGCGCTTTGGGGCGCAGCGCTGGCAGGGCTGCTAGGGGCTGTGGTGCTGCTGTACTTCCTTAAACTCAAGCGGCAGCCGGTCGAGGTGCCCAGCACGTATCTTTGGCATCGCACGATCGAAGACCTGCATGTCAACACCATCTGGCAGCGCCTGCGGCAAAGCCTGCTGTTGTTCCTACAGTTGCTGCTCATTGTTCTGGCGCTCTTGTCGCTGTTGCGGCCGGGGTGGCGGGGGCAACAGTTGATCGGCGAGCGGTTGATCTTCCTCCTCGATACATCGGCCAGTATGGCGGCTACCGACGTGCGCCCTACACGGCTGGACGAAGCCAAGCGTCGTATCGGCGAGATGATCGACCAGATGAAGTCGGGCCAGGTGGCCATGCTCATCAGCTTTTCCGACGTGGCCCGCGTTGAGCAATCGTTCACCGACAGCCGCCGCGACCTGCGCGAGGCGCTCGCCGCCGTGCAGCAGACCGACCGCCGAAGCAATTTAGACGAGGCTTTGCGGGCCGCCTCGGGGTTGGCGAACCCAGGCCGGGCGGCGTTTGAAGGGGGCGACGTACAAGTCGCCGAAGCCCAGCCCGCCACCTTGTACATCTTTAGTGACGGCGGTTTTGGAGCCGTGCCCGACTTTCAATTAGGCAACCTGACCCCTGTCTATGTGCCTCTTGGTACGGGGCTGCCCGACGACGACGAGTCGCCGGAAAACGTGGCGATTGTCGCCTTTAGCGCCGAACGCAATCCCGAGAAGCCCAGCCAGACGCAGGCATTCGCTCGGCTTCAAAATTTCGGAACGAAAGACGTCCAAGTGGAAGTGGCGCTTCACCTGAACGGCCAACCGATCGACTTTGCGCAGGTTACGGTGCCTGCCGAAGGGATCGCCGGAGTCGAGTTCGAACGGGGCGAACTGGAGTCGGCCGAGTTGAAGCTCGTTCTCGAACATCAAGACCACTTGGCGCTTGATAATACCGCCTACATCGCCATAAACACGCCACGCCGCGCAAAGGTGTTGGTGGTCACGCCGCGCAACGACGCCTTGGAACTGGTGCTGAGCACCGAAGAAGCGCTCAAAATCTGCGACCCCACCTTCCAGACGCCCGACGTGCTGCCGCCCAAGGACCCCGGCGCCGCGCTTACCGAGGCGCAAAAACAGTATCAAACGGCGGCCCTCTCGGGAGTGTACGATCTCATTATCTACGACCAATGCGCGCCCGACGTCATGCCGCAAGCGAACACGCTGTTCATCGGCCGTGTTCCTCCCGGCGAAGGTTGGTCGGCGGGCCCCAAGCAGGCCAAGCCGCTGATTATCGACGTGGATCGCACCCACCCGCTCATGCAACTCGTCACGCTCGACAACGTGGACGTGGTGGAAGGCTTTCGTGTGACCGGGCCTTCCGGTTCAACAACGCTGGTCGACGCAGCGCTCGGCCCGCAAACCGAAAGCGTCCCGATCTTCGTGATCGGCCCGCGGCAAGGGTTTGAAGATGCGGTGCTTGGCTTTGAGCTGTTTGGCTTTGACGAGAAAGACCAATACTATGTGAACACCAACTGGGTGACGCGCCTTAGCTTCCCGCTGTTCATGAAGAATGTGGTCGAATATCTAGGCGGCAGCCGCGGAGCCTTGGCCACGCAAGGCGTACGGCCGGGCGAAACCGTGGCGCTGCGCACCGACAGTCCCGCCAACACGGTTTATGTGGTTCGGCCCGATGGCCGCTCGGTCGAACTGCTGCGCGAAGGGCAAAACGTCTTCACCTTTAGCGACACCGATCGGCTTGGCTTCTACGAAATGCGCCTCAAGCCCACCGACCAGGAGCCAGAGCAGCGGTTTGCCGTCAACCTCTTCGATCCCCGCGAAAGCGACCTCCGCCCCGCGGCCGAGTTGCCCATTGGCTTTCAAAAGATCGAAGGGCGCGCAGCCTGGGAGCCCGCCCGCCGCGAAATCTGGAAGTGGCTCCTTTTAGCCGCCTTGGCCGTGCTGCTCATCGAGTGGTACGTGTACAACAAGCGGGTGTATTTGTAAGACAGCCGCTCCGCGATTGCGACGCCCCGCGCCTACACACCACGGGTGAGCACCAGCCGCGTCAACTCGGGTGGGCAGTTAATGCGGATCGGATCGACGCCCGACACCCCGCGGCTGACGTGCATTACCGTCGGCCCTTCCTGGTAAACGCCGCCTGCGTAGCGCACGCCGTAGCGGCTGGGGGCCACAATCGGACCAAGCCAGGGAAAGCGAATCTGCCCGCCGTGGTTATGCCCGGCCAGCATGAGCGGAAAGCGTTGCTCTTGCGCCCATAAGAACCGGTCGGGCGTGTGGGCCAGAAGAATACGAAACACTTCGTCCGGCGGCGGCGCCAAGCGCAAGTCCAAAGGCGGGCCAAACCATGGGCGTTCATCGCCGGCCAGGATCACGCGCACGCCGCGCACGGTCTGCTCAATCCACCGCCCGCCCAGCAGCGTCACCCCCGACGCCGTAAGCGTGTGACGCAAGCGTTCAATGTCGCGCACGCGCTTGTCGTGATTCCCCAACACGCCGTAGACGCCGTAGCGGCCGCGCAGGCGGCCCAGTGTGCCGGGAATCCACTCGATGTACCGGTCATAGTCCACTACGTCGCCCGTGACTGCCACCAGGTCGCCGTCCAGGCGGTTCGCCTCGTCCATCACGTACTCAAAGAACGCCTTAGAGATCTGGCCGGTGTAGTGCAAGTCGGAAAGGTGCACAATCGCCAGTCCTTCCAGCTCGCGCGGCAGGTCAGGCAGACAGAGTGTCTTGTGGTTAATCTCTAGCTTGAGAATCTCATTGCCAGGAATTTTCGCAAACACCTTGGCTTTCCAGTGGGTCAGCAGCGGCGGGGGCGCCACTTCGCGCAGGGAGATGAACTGCGAATCGTTCGCCAACAACACATGGCGTGGATTGGCGCGCGAAGGGCGAATCAGCCACAACAGCCCCGGCCCCAAGGCAATCGCCCAGCACCCGGCCATGTACAGCCACAGGGGCCAAAACTTCGGCGCGGCCGTGGGCGCCAAGAGCGAAAAGTTCTGCGTTGCATGCGCCCATAACACTAGGCAGGGCAGAGCGGCCACCACCAGATAGATGACCTTCTCGGCCACCTCAATCACCCCGTTTCGCAGGGGCAGGGCGTGCAACCGATTGAAGAGAGCAAGCCACAGCGCGATGTGGCCGAACAACGCAACCAGGGCTAGTCCAGCTTCCACAAGCGCCATCAGCAACCTTTCTCTCCGTGCGGCACGACCGTGGACGCACGGAGCGAGGCGTCAGGCCTTCGCCAGGTTTCTGGTCGCCTCAAGGATCGTTTCCACGGTTCCCAGCAATTGATCGCGCCGGAAGGGTTTGTAGAGGACGGCGTTGGGGTGCAAGCCTTCCTGACGCGCTTTGACGATCGAGTGCCCCGGATCGTACCCGAAACCCGCCATGAGGATCAACGGCGGCGTTTCCATCATCGTCTTCAGCCGCATCAGCATTTCGTAACCGTTGAGGTCGGCAAGGCGAATATCGGCAATGATGATGTCGTACGGCGCGTCGGGAGCCGTATTGCGGACCATCAGGATGGCTTCTTCCCCCTCGTGGGCCGTCTCGACGATGCAGCCATACCGCTCCAGCAATTCGTGGGCGTCGCTGCGGACACTTTCGTCGGCGTCGGCCACCAGCACCCGGCAACCGCGAATCTTCGGGTGATCGTCGACCTGGATGCACGAAGGAACCGCCTCGGCCGGCGTCATCTTGCGTCCCACGGTCTGGATCGTCTTCTTAATGTCGCGGGCGTTCCGCAAGATGCGTTGCAAGCGCTCCACCAGGGCCGGCTCATGGCCGATGTAGCGCTCCATAACGTTCACGGCGTCGTTGAGAATTTCGTCCACGGGCAAAGCCACGGCCCGATGGATCGCCTCGGTGCTTTCCAGCGCGGTGTTCGCCTTTTGGGCCACCAGGAGCTCCAAGGTGTTCAGCGCCGCAGCCACATCGCGGCAGAAGATCTCTAAGAACTGAAGATCGCTTTCGGTGAACGCTCGCGGCTCAGGACTTTCAACGTTGAAGGTGCCAATCACCCGGTCGTGCAGCATAAGCGGCACCGTAAGCGAGCTTTTGGCGCCCCGAAAGCCCTGCAAGTAGAGCGGGTCTTCCGCTGTGTTCTCGCACAGGTAACTCTTGCCGGTGGCCGCCACAAAGCCGGTTACTCCGTTCTTTTGCGGACGGGCGAAAAGCGGACGGGTGGCCGCCTCTTCGTCGATCCCCTCCGAAAGTAGTGGTTGCAACTCGCCCGTCGCTTCATCCAGCAGGCGTATCTACAATAAGTCAAAGTTCAAGAGATCCTTGGTGTAGTGGAGGATATTCGATTTGAGGAGCTCAATGCGGTCCTCAATCGACATCTGGAAGACTTCTTCCGGAGTGAGGTCGGCCAGCTCAATTCCTGCTTTGTGAATGGCGGCCAGCTTTTGCTGTTGGAGCACCTCTTCGGTCACATCGCGCACTGTCACTACCAAGTGACGGGCGATGTCATCTTCCTCTAAGATCGGGGCGGCGTGAACGTGGAAGTAGCGGTTTTCTTCCGCTTTGAGGGTCGAACCGCTCGGCTGCCCGGTAGCGAGTGCGGTGTGAAACGGGCAAAAGTCGGGCCCCAGAATCTCGGGACTTCCCAGAGC
>CAYWIS010000196.1:0-10557 GCA_964458385.1 uncultured Pirellulaceae bacterium | reverse complement strand
CTCTTTTGCGAACTGATCGCTCTCAACGCTTGAACGTTCGCCCCACCTGCCGCGTCCTTTCGACGGTCCTTCTCCCCGTTTGGCGTTCATTCTCGCGCATTCTCTTGGCAATCGTTAGGACCGACAAACTTTGCCTGACACGATTTACGCGAGAATTGGTGCGAAACATTACAGGCGGGATTCGATAACGACTCCGAGGAATCGTTGTAATCCCTTCGTACGGCGCCTGGATGTTTCATGGACAGAGCGGTCTATCGTGCGCTGTGGCTGTTGGTCCTTACGACCCTCGTCGGCTGCGTTTCTCCGGTGGGCGGGCGAAAAACTTTCTGCGTTACCTGCCCTCCCGGACACGCTCTCGCCACGGCGAACCTTCTGGAGCGTGGTGTGATTGCTGTGGATGCGCCGCTACTTGCGGCTGACACGGCAATACACGCCTATCCCACGGGGCCACATGAGTGTTATTACCGGCTACTGACGCCATGTGAGTGCCAATATGAAGCCGCCGCACACGCGAACACGGCGTACTTGATCGATGTTGAACGCCAACTCGCAATCGCCTCGATACCGCCACGTCCTCAGAGTCGTATGGCTCGCGGACTGCGCGTTCATCAACAGGTCCTTGCACTGCGGGCCGCACAGGTTCGCAACGAGGCGGCGGGACAGGCGCTCGAAGTTTTTTATCAATTAGCGGCCGCCGAAGCCACAATCGAGGTGATCGACCGTACCCGTGCGCACGTGCGAGACTTGTTGAACTACGTACATGAGCTGCAAGTGCAAGGTATTCCGTCGACGCTGACGGTTTCGGAGCTTCGCAGCCGGGAACTCGAGGCGCTGAGCCGCCGCGCCGAGTTAGAATGGACAATCGCCCAGCTTAATGGCCGTTTATGCTTGCTTGTTGGTTGGGATCTGAATAGCGAGGCGCGCATCTGGCCGCAAACAGATCTGGTGGTGGTTCACGAACCGATTGATGTCGGCGCGGCGGTGGAAACCGGTTTGCGGTCGCGAGCCGAACTGATGACGTTACGTTTGTTGTCGAGCACGCTCGACGAGGCAACGCTTCCCCTCGTGCGCGGTGCGCTTCAAACCCAAGATGCAACACTTGGTAACGTGACCAGCGGCTCCGAGCGGCTCAGTCAATTGCTGCGACCGGCGCGCGGCGAAGATGAACTTCGGGCCCGCCGGGCTCAACTCGATGCTTTACTTGTCGAGAAACAGCGCGAGTTGGCGGTGGCGATTCACGCCGCGGTTGGGGCGGTGGAGATGAAACGAGATCAGGCGTTCTTGACCAAACAACGGCTGGAGCTCGCCCGACAGCGACTTCGCGATCTACAACAGTTGCGCGCTGCAGGCCAAGCCACCCCCTTGGAGATATTCTCTCAAGAGGGCCTGATTCTTCAGATCGAAGCGGAACTCGTACAAAGTGCTGCGGCATGGCGGTTGGCCGAAGTTGAACTGCGAGAGCTACTGGGCGTCCTTGCGTGGGAATGCTCATGTGGCCATTGCCGTTGCGATTCGGGCGACTTCGAAGGCGCTGTGGTCGGTCAACCTCTACCAATTCCTGCGGAGCTTGAAGAGTCGTTACCGGCTGCAGACGAGGAGTCACACGACGCCGATTCCTTAGAAGCCGAGCCGCCAGCTCCACCGCTTGCGGCGCCGATGTCGGTTCACGAACGAGGGGCGAATAATCTGGTTGACTTCTTCTCGCGAAAGTTAAGCAGTCGTGATGAGAATCGCCCCCGATAATCGCAGGTGTTTGTTTTGAGGCCTATTGGCGCTCGAAGAGGGCTTTGCGCAACTCCTCCTCAAAACTGGCGCTCTGTTCGATGACTGCTAGGAAGTCATCCTTGCCTAATGCGTAGAGCACAGTCGGCTCAGTTGCCCGCACCGTTGCATTCCGCGGAGCGTCGGTCAGCAAGGCCATCTCTCCAAAGTAATCTCCCTCGCCCAAGACGGCGACGACGTTGGTCTTGCCATCGCGCGTCGCCTCAACTTCGACCGTTCCTTTGCGAATCAAATAGAACTTTTCGCCGGGATCGCCCTGCCGAATGATGACTTCACCAGCTCGCCGGTCTTCGCGAATCATCTTGTCGGCGATGTCGGCCAGGGTCGATGTGGAGAGATCGCTCAAGAAGTCGCATTTTCGCAGGAACCGGCAAACCTCCGCCGCTTCTTCGACGAATACATTGGATTTAATGCGACCGCGATCCATATTCACAATGCGATCGGCGGCGTTAAGAATACTCTTATCGTGGGTCACGATGAGCACCGTACATCCGTCATTGCGGGCCAGTTCCTGAAACAAGTTGACGACCGTTCTCGCGGAATTTTCATCAAGGGCGGCGGTCGGCTCATCGGCGAGAATCAGTTTGGGGCGGTGCACTACGGCGCGAGCGATGGCCACCCGCTGGCACTGTCCACCCGACAGCGCCTCGGGTTTGTAATGAATCCGTTCACCCAATCCCAGACGAGTGAGCGTCTCCTCGATACGGGTCTTCATCTCTTGCTGGCTGAAATCAAATAGCTCAAGCGCCATCTTCACGTTCTGAAACGCCGTGAGCGATTCAAATAAATTGTGCTTCTGAAAGATGAAGCCAATTCGCCGACGCAAATTCATCAGATCCTGTGGCGAGGCGCCTACCATCTCCTGCCCCAGCACCCGTAAGCTTCCCTCGGTTGCCGTGCGGAGTCCGCCGATAAGCGTCAAAAGCGTAGTTTTTCCTGACCCGGATTGCCCGGTCATGATTACTACCTCGCCAGGCATCACATCCAGGTTATTGTCGAACAGAACCTGTTGGCGTTTCTCCCCTTGCCCATAAAAGAAATTCAGTCCTCGGGCGCGAATCGTCGGAGTTACGGAACGAGAAAGTGCAACACTGCGACTGGTGGCTGGTAGCGAGACTCCGTACGACATACACCGTCATTCCCACGTTAGAAGAGGTCCGCTGGATCGGCCGACAGCAATTTTCGCATCGCCAATCCGCCCGAGACAATGCACATGGCGATTGTAAAGGCGTAGACCTGCGCGGCCCGGCCTACGGTGAGCATCATGAGCAACCCTGTCCAATCGGCCACCACCCAATAGAGCGCCGAACTAATGATCAAACCTGGAATGAACCCCAGCACCGACAAATAGACCGACTCGGCGACAACCAGACGCATAAAATAACCGTCGCGGTACCCCATAGCCTTGAGGGTCGCAAATTCGGCCATATGGCTTGCGATGCTCGCGTAGATGATCTGGTAACAGATGATAACGCCGACGACAAAACCGAGTACGGCGCCGACCCAGAAAATGTAACCAATCGGCGTATTATCTCGCCAAAATGCGGTTTCGCGTTCGCGAAACTCTTTCTTTGTAAAGATTGCTACGTCGTTCGGTAAGAGTTTTTCAAGGCGCGTTTTTACTTCACGTGCGTTCGCACCCGGTTCTATTTGCACAACGCCCAGATCTACCAGACTTAACGGGTCGCCTCCGCCGGCGCGAAATCGGAAATAGCGCGCAAAGTTGTGCGCGGTCATGATGACATTTCCATCGTTTGCGAAGTCCGCGCCCATCGAGAAGTAACCCACGAACCGAATCCGTCGACCCGCTAGTTCGGCCCTATGTTGGCGAAGGTCAGCCTCGTTTTCTAGTGGTACGCCAAACTTCGGCTTACTACGATGATCCATCAGCGCAGTAAACGGGTGGTCAAGCTCCGCGGCGTAACGTTCGACGGCGGGAAGATGGAAAACAGGATCGCCGCTTTGAAACGCCAACACGCGAATCGGATGGCCTTTCTGGTGTGGCTGGCGGAGCACCGCAACTGGCTTCTCAATGTACAACGGGTAAGCCCCCGACACGCCAGCACATTGACGTGCTTGCACCAAACGCACGTGATGGAATCGTTGTCTCGCGGGAAGCGCATACTGAGCTCGGCTGGCGATAATCAAATCAGCACGGAGTTCATCAATCAGTTTGACGGTGCTATCGAGCAGCGCGTAACGGAATCCGGTCTGCATGAACATAAGCAGCACCGCAAACGTAATGCCTGCCACGGCTACCGCGAGTCGGCGGTAGTTGTGCGTAAGGTTTTTGTACGCGAGCGGTACTCGCCGAAATCCAGCCATGGAAGTTCTAAAACAATTCCGCAGGGTCGGCTGACCAGATTTTTCGTAAGGCCGCAATCCCCGAGGCGGCGCACATCCCCAGGGTCAACAACAACACGCCGATGACGCGCGCTAGTGTCATATCGATCGGAATATTGGCCAGCATACTCGTCGTTAGATATAACACGAGTGCGACTACCAGACCGGGAACAAAACCAAGGAAAGCGAGAATGATGGCTTCCTCCAAGACGACGCGCGCCAGTTTTTTGTCGGCGTAACCCATAGCGCGTAGCGTGGCGTACTCTCTGGCGTGGGCCTCAACATCGCTGGAAAGCACTTGGTAGACAATCGCCACCCCTACAATTACAGCGATCCAGGCGCCCATCTGAAAAATCAGGCCAATCGGCGTATCATTCAGCCAATGCTTCGTTTCACGCTTCTCGACTTCGGACCGAGCTAATACCTCGACATCGGGAGGGAGGCGATGGCGAAGTTGGTTAACTACCTGCTCAGGCGCGATGTCGTCCTTGATCTTGACCAGTCCGAAGGTCACGTCCTCGATCGTTCGTGATGGATGGATTTGGGCGAAGCCTCGGTCGCTGACCACAAGTGCGCCATCGGCGGCGAAACCGGATCCCAGGGCGTAGTGCCCGACGATCTTGAGTTTGGCGTCGCCCACGTAGATAGAACGACCGACGTCTTCATCTCCGAAACGTACGCCGTTTGCTGGGCCAAAAGCGCTGTCGGATTCTCGATCAATTAGTGCGAAATCTAACCGAGTCAACTTTTCCGTTTCGGCGCGAAGTTCGTCATGGTTGATGCCCGGTCGATCAGGATCAACGCCCATCACAAGGATTGCGCGTCGCAGGCCATCGTCCCGGTTATGCCATTGGGTCATTTGCACATAGAACGGGACAACGCTAACCACGCCCGGTGTTGACGACGCCAGGGGCAATCGATTCCTCGGAAAGACGCGGGCGTCGGCAAAGTGAAGGTAATCGGCCGAGCGGAGGAGTACGTCGAAATCGAGCGCCCGGTAAATCAATGTGGCGGTGGTAACCACAGCGCCCTGGAACCCAAGTTGCATGAAGACCAACACCACCGCGAAGGCGACGCCTGCGACTGCGACCAGCGTGCGCACTTTGTTATGGACGAGATTGCGCCACGCCAGCGGAGTTTTCATGGTTGTCTTCGTCCGACGCTTGGATCGTCACATCAACCTGTAAGTTGGCTACATGCGCGGTAGAGGGAATAGCTCCCTCCTCGAATTCAATGACGACTTCGACCACGTGGCGGTCGATCGGAGCAGAGGGATCAATCGCGCGTAGCTCGGGCGATGTTACCATTCCTCCGATCCGCGCGACGCGGCCACGAATGCGTTTGCGGCCAGCGGGAAATGCTTCGCTCGAAACAATGGCGGCTTGTCCAACTTGGATTCGCGACAAGTTGCCCTCATAGACTTCGGCGATACACACCATTCTGCTCAGGTCGGCCATCTGCAAAATAGGTTTGTTCGCGATGATCTCGCCCTCGCGAGTGAAAACCCGCAACACGGCGCCCGCCGCCGGCGCCCTCACGAGCGTTTCCGCAGCTTGCCGTTCGGCCAGTTCCAACTTCTTCTTAAGCGAATCAATGGGAATGGAACTGATTACTTGTTGTTTGGCCGCCTGGGCCGCCTCGAGTTCGGCACGCGCGGCCTCTTCCGCATAGAGACTTGTATGCCGGCCATTTTCCAATGCCGCCTGAGCTGCTGCCAATTCGGCCTCAGCCTTCCGGACCACCAGACGCTGCTGCTCTAATTCCTGACGAGACACCAAAGCGGCGGAAAGACGCTCCAAGCGTTGCAGGTCCTTTTTCGCCAGTTCAAGATTGGCTTCCGCTAAGGCAACCTGTTTGGTTAGCGCGTCAAGCTCCGTTTGACTCGACTGTGCTTTCCTCAGATTGATTTCGGCGATACGGATGCGAGCCTCGGCGGCGGCTACCTCGGCGGCGCGGCGAGCTTCGGCTTCAGCAATTTGGAGTTCAAGCAACTGTTTTTCGATCTGGCGCAACGGCCGACTTGCCAAGACGGCAATTGGGGCGCCAGCGGTCAGCTCGTCCCCTTCCTTCACCTTCAGCTCCTCGATTCGATCGCCTACAACTCCAGCGATCGCCAAGATACCGTGTGCCGGCTCTAAGCGCCCAAGAGCCTGGACCTCATATCCTTCCAAGTTGGTGGCGTCTGGCGACTCCTCAAGCGTATCCGAGGAATCCTGGATGTCGCCGCGCCACGGCCCTACGGCCAGAATTGGCCAATCCCACCGCCATGCGGCAATACCGCCGGCTAGGAGGGCGAGGAGCGCAATGATGATTGCGACTTTTTTCACGTTAGGCGGACTCTCACCTAGGCGCAAGATGGCGGACAGACGACCGAGCTACTCTCAAAATTAGCACGCGGAAAGCGCCATTCCCACCGTACGATCTTGCGCCCGTTGGTTTTGCCCCAGGCAACCATCCTTAATGGAAAAGCATGCCAGCGTAGCCAACCACTCTGCTTGTGTCGCCCGTCACGTCGGCGCTGGTAGCGTAGGCGACCCGTTTGCAGCGATTCAAACGGTCCAAACGACGCAGAGTTTCCATGACGATCACTGCGGGTAGCACCCCGCACATGCTTATTTGATGGTCGCGCACGGTGTTGTAAAGGTTTTCAGCGTCGAGAGTTTCGATGGCCGATAATGCTAACTCGTCTAACCGGCGATTCTCCGCATCGGTCGCGAAATGATTCATGTCGCTCGAAACGACCAATAGCACATCGCGGCGATTCCTCAGTACCGTGGCTAGGCCCTCGGCGAAACGCCGACATTGCGCTAGATTACCCGCGCCGAGCACAATCCCTACAATCCGCGCCTTTGGCGCCACACGGGCCAAGATCGGCAATTCAATCTCAATCGCATGTTCGCGTTGGTGGGCCGCCGCATCGAACTGGAGGCCTGGTATGGCCTCGACGAGTTCCCGCGCTAGATCCAAGTCTGAGCCAACGGAAAAGCCTGGCATCTGCCACTCACGATGCGGCGCTACCGCCCATTCAACGCCCAAGGGGGTATGCTTCGGGCCAAGGATCAGCACGGTCGAAGGAACCTGCACCCGTTGAAAAACCTGCGCAGCGATCTTGCCCGAGTACATGAGACCAGCATGAGGAACCATGATGGCCGGGCATTCAACAGGAGTGACCATCTCATTTGTGAATAACACCCGAACTTGGTTCTGCAGCTCTTCGGGATCAGACGGGTAGAACAGTCCAGCCACGCCCGGCCGACGCACTTCGTTACCTCGAATAGCTCGTGGCGCTGCCGACACTAACATGGGGTTCTTCGTCGTCATAGCGCGAAAGCTATAAACGTGCGCGTCTTGCGGCGTTAACACCTGCGCGGCTTGCACAGCGCGTGAGAGCAACGTTTCCGGTGTGGCGCCCGCATCGAACGCCCAAGCGGTTTTCTGGCGTTCGACAACCACAACAGCCCGCGACTTTGGGTCGACGCCACGCAGATCCGGGTTTTCTACCGTTCCGTGCATCGCAGGATCGCTAAGGAGCGTCAATTGAACATCTAAAGCACTTCCGCGCGGAATCTGCACTCCTCCTGATCGTAGCAATTGAGATGCCGATTCCGACAGATTGAACAAGGTTGACTGGAGCGGCATTTCGGGGCGCAGGGCGAATTTCAATACGTGACTTGAAGGTTCTTCCCCAGCAACTCCCATACTAAGGGCTGCTCCATAAATGCTTCCCTCGGGCCCCGGCATATAGTAACTGGGAGTCGCCCCGCGCACGAGAAGCGCGATGTTTTGACGGCAAAAGTTCGCCAAGGCGTCCAATTCAGTTGTGGAGAACGGCTGTGGCAAGTCGGTTGGCGCTTGCGGATCGGCATCTAAGGCGCCACGTACGCATACTCCTTCAAAGGTTTCAAGCTGAACGGCGTCGTCCTGCCACGTCTCAGGGCGTAGCCCTGCTTTCAAGCACACTTGGCGAAGAAATCCTTCGGGGTCCAGGTTATTCTCGGTGGCGACTCCGGGAAGCAATAGTCCGCGCTTGTTCCCAAGAGCAATTTGCAGTCCATGTCGGCCGATCGTGACAGCGCCAACTCGATCCTTGCCTTTCTCTTGCACCGCTCGCGGGTTGTACAACAGCCAAACCTCCAAATCGAGATAAGGCAATTCTGTTGGCGACACCCGCGGCAATCGTACATCTTCCAAGACTGTTCGCCGTGCTGCACGAGCAATCGCTTCGCCCAGTGCAATTGCCGTCCCCATGACCCCACAGCACCCTCGAAGGCGGCCTTGGCGTTTCAAGCTTACGAACGCCCCCATCAAAGGTTGATTGACAATGTGCGCTAACTCCGGATCGTCGACACTTCCCGGACGCCCCCACGCGGCCGCCGAAACAAGTCGACTAACCACGCGGTGAATAGCCCGCTCTTGTTCTTGAGAGAGTTGAGGTTTCGGAAGCGAAGGTCGAGAAATGGACGAGGTAGGGAGTACCACGGGTGAATCTCCGGTTAAGGAGGCTTTTGATACAGCCGGACTCGAAGGTGTATTTGCAATCGGTCGTGAAAACTGGGCAATTGAAACGGGAACGCGCCGGCGCCCCCAATTACCAGGTTGCGCGGCGAATCGCCCTGCGATCACACCACCGCAATGTGCGCATCGGTTGCCGTTGAGATGATATCGCCCAAGTTTGTACCAGTCCCGTTCGATGACCAATTGTCCACAATGCGGGCAATACGTGCTTTGGTGCGTCTCGTCGTGAACATTCCCCACGTAAACGTATTTGAGACCCTGCTCACGAGCCACAGCGTAGGCCTCGAGCAGCGTCTCGATGGGCGTCGCCGGGCGGTCCGTCATTCGATAATCGGGGTGAAATGCCGTGAAGTGGATGGGAGTGTCATCGCCGATGTGCTCAAGAATCCAGTCGCACATCTGCCGGAACTCGTCTGCCGTGTCATTCGCGCGAGGAATCACTAGGTTCGTGATTTCAAACCAGACGTCGGTTTCCTTCTTCAACCACTCCAGCGTGTCGAGAACTGGCTGAAGGTGCGCCAGGGTTAACTGGTAATAGAACTTTTCGGTAAACGCCTTAAGGTCGACGTTAGCCGCGTCCATGTACTCATAGAATGCTCCCCGCGCTTGGGGCGTAATGTAACCAGCCGTCACTGCGACCGCCTTCACACCCACAGTTCGGCAGGCTTTTGCGGTATCAATGGCGTACTCGGCCCAAATAACGGGGTCGTTGTAGGTAAACGCTACACTGGCGCATCCTAATTCGTGCGCGGCATGCGCTATGGTCTCAGGCGTGGCTCGCTCGCTGAGCAAAGCAACTTCGCGTGCTTTGGAGATGTCGTGATTCTGGCAGAATTTACAGCCTAAGTTGCAGCCCGCAGTGCCGAAGGACAAAACGCTGGTGCCCGGGTAGAAATGATTCAGCGGCTTTTTCTCGATAGGGTCAATGCAAAAACCGGTGCTGCGACCGTAGGTGTTCAGCACCATTTCGCCATCGCGGTTTTCTCGAACGAAACAGAATCCGCGGTCGCCTGGCTTAAGGTGGCATTCGCGGGGGCATAGGTCGCACACGATTCGGTTCGCGTCTTCAGCGTCGTGCCACCAACCACCCAAACGCGAACCGTCCGGAAGAAAACCATTCTCGGGCGGAAGGTCAATCGTACGCAAGGATGAGGACATAGCGTGGGGGAGAAGCAGGAAATTAGGATAAGAAAAGGAAGATGAGGTGGGGGTTGTTTATCGATGCACGGGAGGTCAAAATCGTCCCCAATGGAGGATTGCAGGATGCTTCATCGTTGGTGAGGAAAATTACCCAAACATAACGACTTGGTAAACGTAAAGGTCCCCCGAATGGCGACGAAAAACAGCTTGCTTCTACCATTATTATGTGGATTCGCCTTAGCGGCAAACCTTCCGGCTGGAACGATGGCCGATGAAGGGTGGGTTGAGCTTTTCGACGGCAAATCGCTGGCCGGTTGGAAGGCAAGCGAAAACAAGGATTCGTGGAAGGTTGAGGACGGCGCGATTGTTTGTCATGGCCCACGCAGCCATCTGTTTTACGTGGGGGACGACAAGCCGTTTAAGAACTTCGAGTTCCAGTGCGAGGTCAAGACAACCCCTGGCAGCAACGCGGGCATTTACTTCCACACTCGCTACCAAGAGACAGGTTGGCCCAAATATGGATACGAGATCCAAGTGAATGCGACCCACTCGGATCCGAAGCGATCCGGTAGTTTGTATGGCGAGGTCAACGTGAGCGATCCTCCGATCAAAGACAACGAGTGGTACACGCAGACCATCATCGTTCGCGGACGCCACATCGTAAGCAAGATCAACGACACTGTCGTCGTCGATTATCATGAGCCAGAAGGCAAGAAACCGTTTTCGGCCGAGTTTGAGCGACGTTTGGGCGAGGGTACGTTCGCATTTCAGGCTCAC
>CAYWIS010000195.1:0-10563 GCA_964458385.1 uncultured Pirellulaceae bacterium | reverse complement strand
CTCGGTGTTGGTGGCCAAGTCCTTCACCGGCGGCGCGGGACGGTGGATGGGCCAATACTCCTCGGTCTCGACGGGGCCGCGCCCATCGACGGGTTCGCCCAACACGTTAAACACCCGGCCCAATGTAGCCTTGCCCACCGGCACCGAAACCGGGGCGCCGGTGTCAACGCACTTTTGACCACGCATCAAGCCGTCGGTGCTGCCTAGAGCCACGCACCGCACGCGGCCGCCACCCAAATGCTGTTGCACTTCGCCCGTCAGGTTGATGGTGACGCCCTTCTGTTGGGCCTGCACCTTGATGGCGTTGTAGATCGCCGGAAGGTTCGCTTCGTCAAACTCGGCGTCGAACGTCGAGCCGATAACCTGCGTGATGCGTCCGATGTTTTCGGTGGTAGTCGCCATAAAACAAGTACGAAGTACGAAGTACGGAACAGGATGCACGAAGTGGAAGGGGCTAGGAACGCGGGATACGCTTTCGTCCTAAGTCCTTCGTCCTTCGTCCTTACGAAATGGCTTCGGCGCCGCCGATGATGTCCATCAACTCGCTGGTGATCTGGGTCTGGCGGGCGCGGTTGTACGTCATCGACAACTTCTTGATCAAGTCACCCGCGTTCTCGGTGGCCGACTTCATGGCCACCATGCGGGCGATCTGCTCGCTCACCGCCGCATCAAGGAAGCACTTGAACAACTTGATCTTGAAGCTGACCGGGACAATCTCGCGCAGGATGCTTTCGGCCGAGGGGAGAAACTCGTACAAGGTCTCGCCCTGGGCGGCGGCCTTTCCGGGCTTGGCCTCGGCTTCCTTGGCGGGCTTCGATGCGTCGGCGTCCTCTCCGCCGATGGAACTTAGCGGCAATAACGTCTCAACAACCGCCACCTGCCGCGAGGCGCTGAGGAACTTGGTGTACGCCACGTCCAACCGGTCCAGCTCACCCGCCTCGTACGCCCGCAAATACCGGGTGGCGATTACATCCACTTCTTCAAACGAGGGCTTGTCTTCGAATTGGGTGAAAACTTCGTCCGGTACAATGCGGCGGAACCGCAGCCCCGACACCCCGCGTTTCCCGGAGACTTCCAGGCGGAACGACTCCAGATACTCGTTGGCGACCAAGGTCTCAAACTCGCGGAGCCGCCCCAAAGCGACGCGCAATACGTTGCTGTTGTAGCCGCCGCACAATCCCCGGTTGGCGGTCAGCACCAGAAGGATCGCACGGCGCTGCTCCTCGTGCGGCTTGAGCAGCGGATGCTCCACCTCGGCGCCGCTTTGGGCCAGATCGGCCACCAATTGCGTAATGCGACGAGTGTAGGCGGTGGCCGCAGTCGCACGATCCATTGCCCGTTTGAACCGGGCCGTGGCGATCAGCTCCATAGTCCGCGTAATCTTGCGGATGTTGCGGATCGACTTGCGGCGTTTATCAAGAGCCCGAGCTTTAGCCATGGCGATTCAACCAGGACAGGCCCACCGCTTGGCGTGCGTCGCAGGTCCGGTTCATGGCGAGTTATCTTACTCTCGCCCTATTTGATGAACCGGATGGTCGCCGGATAACGGTAGGCAATTCCCTTGTTCGAGTTAACTGTGGCGACAATTCCCAGGATCAACTGCAAAAGCCAGGGAATCACGACCACCACTACTCCCAGCCCGCACGTCGCAATCGCGATCGCAGCGGCGACGACGTAGTAAATCAACAGCGTAATCTGAAAGTTCAGAGCCTCGTTCGCCTGGTCTTCAATGAACGGGTGCTCATCTTTCTTGGTGAGCAGCACGATCAACGGACCCACGAACCCAAGCCCCGTCAGTAGTCCAATCAAAAGGCCCAAAAGGTGCGACAACATTCCCCATTGGCGGGCGTTATCATCAGGCGGCGGGCCCATATACTCGCCCCCGGGCGAGGCCTTGTCATAAGGTGATTTCGCCCCAGGGGGAGAATACGGATCTTTCGACGAATACGGATCCACGGCGCTGCAAGGGATTGAAGGTTAGGAAGCAAATCCGCAAATGCGGCTCCTCTGCTATTCGTCACCCATCACGAACTCTTGCGTAACGTGCGCCGTTTTCCCGCCGTTTACGCTCCCGCCGCCTGCGCCGCCATCGGCGCGCCAGCCGGTTTTTGCAAGTATTGACGAGTGAACTCGTCCAGCACGGCCCGCACCTTGGGCAGCACTTCGGTATCTTTCGGTTTGAGCGTGTCGCCCTCGTCCTTCTTCTGGTCGAGCAACTCCCACACGTCCTTATGTTTGGTGTGGATGAAGTTCAAGAAGTCGCGCTCCCAGCGTTGCACTTCGCTCACCGGCACTTTGTCAAGGTAACCGTTGGTGCCGGCATAAATCACCAGGATCTGGTCCACCACGTGCATGGGCTGGTACTGCGGCTGCTTGAGCAACTCGACCATCCGATACCCGCGATCCAAACGCGCTTGCGTAGCGGGATCCAATTCGGTGCCTAGTTGGGCGAACGCCTCGAGTTCGCGGAACGCGGCCAAGTCCAGACGCAAGCCGCCGGCCACGTTCTTCATGGCTTTCACCTGCGCGGCGCCGCCCACGCGCGACACCGAGATACCCACGTTCATCGCAGGACGAACGCCCGCAAAGACCAAGTCGGGCTGGAGGTAGATCTGGCCGTCGGTAATCGAAATCACGTTCGTTGGAATGTAGGCCGACACTTCGCCTTCCAGGGTTTCGATGAGCGGCAGCGAAGTTACCGATCCCCCGCCATTCTCGTCGGAGAGCTTGGCCGACCGCTCCAAAAGCCGGCTATGGGCATAGAATACGTCGCCCGGGAAGGCCTCGCGTCCCGGCGGACGCCGCATGAGCAGCGACAATTGCCGGTACGCCGTGGCCTGCTTGGAGAGATCGTCGTACACCACCAAGGCGTGTTGCCCCTTCCACATGAAGTACTCGGCCATCGCCGTTCCGGCGTACGGTGCGATGTACTGCATGGGCGCCGGACTACTGGAGCCGGCCACAATCACCGTGGTGTACTCCATGGCGCCATGCTCACGCAGCCGCTCAATCACTTGGGCTGTGGTGGTGTCCTTTTGCCCCACCGCTACGTAAAAGCACTTCACGCCGGAGTTGCGCTGATTGATGATGGCGTCGATGGCCACCGCCGTCTTACCGGTCTTACGGTCGCCAATGATCAACTCGCGTTGACCGCGGCCGATGGGCGTCATGGCGTCGACCGCCTTGATGCCGGTTTGGAGCGGCTCATGGACCGGCTGCCGCTGGGCTACACCGGGCGCGATCACTTCGACCGGGCGAGTTTCCGTTGCGTCGATATCTCCCAAGCCGTCGAGCGGCCGCCCCAGTGCATCGACCACGCGTCCCAGGAGCGCTTCTCCAACGGGAACCGACAACAGCGTGCCCAAGGCCCGGACTTCGTCCCCTTCTTTGATATCCAAGAAGTCGCCCAGAATGATCACGCCCACGCTGTTCTCTTCCAGGTTGAACGCCAGCCCGATGGCCCCGTTGGGGAACTGGACCATCTCGTTGGCCATGACGTTCGACAACCCGTGCACGCGGGCGATGCCGTCGCCCACTTCCAGCACCGTGCCTACCTCGCGGACGTCGATCTGCGACTCGTATTGCTCGATCTCGTGTTGAATGACCGAGGCGATTTCATCGGCGTTGAATTTGACCATGACTTGTACCGTTTATAGGAAGGATGGGCCTCGCCCACCGCGATGAACCTATGCCGCGCTCTCTTTTGTGCTAGTCGGCCAAGGCGAAGCGGTCGGCGCCTTGGCGAATCTCCCGAGCGATCCGGGCCGCAGTCTCGTCCCGCAGCCGCACCAGTTGCCGCGCCACGCTGCCGTCGTAAACCGTATCGCCGATACGAATCACCACGCCGCCGATCAACTCGGGATCGACCTCCACGCGTAACACCGGCTCCATGCCTAGCGATTGCCGGAGCCGGTCGGCGATTTGAGCGTACAACTCGTCGGTCAACGGTTCGGCGGTGCGCACCACCACTTCTCGGCGGCCTGCCCGCTCGTTGTACAGGTTCTCAAACGCTCGCTGGATGGCTCGCAGCGACGGCATCCGGCCACGTCGCGATACGACTTTGAGGAAGTTCAGCAACTCCTTCGACATCCGGCCCTGGAAGGCCGTGTCCAACAGCCGCACCTTTTCTTCGTGCGATACGCGAGGCGACTGCAACACCGCTTCAAACCGCGGCATCTTGGACAACACATCGTCGACGAGCGACGCGAACTCCTCACGCACGGTCTCGACCGAGCCCGTTTTTTCGGCGGCGCCCAACAGCGCTTCGGCGTAGACCCTGCCGATTTGCTGCTGCGTGGCGTCGAGCACCGTGGGATGTACTGCTTGAGCCATGCTAGTTGCGATGATTTGCCGGGAACTGGTTAAGCGCTTCCGTCACCAACGCGATGTGGTCGTCTTTTTTCAACTCGCGACGCACAATGCGCCCCGCGAGCGAGATCGCTGAGTCTGCGGCCTTCGCGGCGACTTCCTGAAGAGCACGGTTCTTGGCGGCGTCGATCTCGGCCAGCGCCCGCTCGCGTTCACGCTTGACCGCCTCCTGCGTGCGGGCCATCTCTTGCTCGCGGTGCGCCTCGGCCGCGCGGCGGGCGTCCTCCAGCATTTGCTTCACCTCGACCGATGCCTGGGCCAGCTGCGCCTGGTACTTCTGCAGCATCTCCTCGGCCTCGCGGTTACGCCGCTCGGCCTCGTCGAGCTGTTGAGCGACGTGTTGCTCGCGCTTCTCCAACCCTTCCATAATCGGCCGCCAGGCGAACTTTGTGAGCACCAGAAGCAGCAGCAAGAACACAATCGCCGTGACGACCGCCAAGTCGGGATCAATGGAAAGCGGATTCGTGTTGCCATGACCGCCTTCCGCATGGTCGGCCGCGTCGCCGTGGTGCGCGTGATCCCCGGCCTCATGCGTGTCGTGCACGTCGGCCGCGTCCTGCGCCGTGACGGGCGCGGCAAAGCCCACGGCGGCAATCGCCACCAGCAAAATTCCCAAAACGCGAACGAACATCACGCCGTTCCTCGAAACGATAGTAAGAAGCCGCGGCGGGGCCGCCCTTGCCATACACCACCCACCGACGAAAGGGCCAGCGACAGCCGCTCACCGCGTGTCGCGGCCCGAAATCTCGACGGCAGGCCGCAACCTAGTTGTTGAACAACATGCAAACGATCAAGCCGAAGAACGTAGCGCCTTCGATAAGAGCCGCCGCAATAATCATCGCCGTTTGAATGTTGCCGGCCACCTCGGGCTGACGGGCCATGCTCTCCACCGCCGACGAACCGATACGGCCAATGCCCCACGCTGCGCCCAAGATCACCAGACCGGCGCCAAAAGCGCTGGTGAAGTAAATCAATGCGCTATCGCGAGCCTGAGCCAAGGCGGCATTGGTCGCCTCGTCCTGCGCCAAAGCGGGCGAGGCCACCAACATCACAACCACGACCGTCAACACAACTCGAAGCCACTTGTACACGGGTCCCGTCTCCTCTGGTGATGGGGTGAAAGTTGAAAACGTCTTCGAAAGCTCGTGAACCGAGAAAACCAATGCCTAATCGATAGCCAACCTAGTGCGGATGCACGGCCATGCCAATAAACAGCGCCGAGAGAAACGTAAAGATGTAGGCCTGCAAAAACGCCACGAACAGCTCAAGCAGACTCAACGCCGTAGCGCCCAACACACTCACAGCGCCCACGCCAAATAGAGCCACAATGCCATATTTGGCCACGGCCAACACGAAGGCCACGAGTACAGCCAGCACCAAGTGCCCCGCCATCATATTGGCCAACAAACGCACAGCAAGCACGAAGTGGCGAATCAACAAGCCCACCACTTCCAGCACAAAGATCATTGGCTTGAGAATAATCGAGAGCGGCCCCGGCAGGTCCATGTGAGGCACTTGCCCCTTCCAGAACCCAACCACACCCATTTTTGACATGCCGCCGCCCACGACGGCGCCAAAGGTAATCAGGGCCAAGGTTCCTGTCGTGGCAAGCGCCCCCGTCGGCGAACCAGCCCAAGGCACCATCCCCAACAGATTGCAGATCAGAATGAAAAAGAACAGCGTCCACAAGAAGGGCAGGAACTTATCGGCGTCGTGATGCCCAATTGCAGGACGCGCCACCTGATCGCGAATAAACAACAACATTGACTCAAACAGATTCCACAACCGGCCGCGGGGAGCCCCACCCGAGGCAATCTTCTGAGCCAACCAGATAAAGATCAACGAAACAATGAGCGCCCCGACCACCTCCAGAACCATAAACTTGGTGATCTGAAAATCGAGCGGCTCAAACAACTGATCCACTGGCTCAAAGCCGACGCTAATCGTAGCAACCGGCTCGTGCGACTCACGAAGCTGAGGAATCGGCAGCTTGCCGCCTTCAGCCAACGCGCGCGGAACCTCAAAGTATGTGGAGTCCTTGATGTGCCCGATCAGGTGGCCCGGATCGAACGGATTTCCATGCTCGGCCATCGCGACAAACAACCCTACAAGAGAACGCTTCGCAAGTACCGCGACTCAACCTACCTTCGGCGCCCGCGCCCCGGTCCCAACACCCAAAGCCGTGCTCGCCATCAAACCCATCAGGTACAAACCAAGCAGGTAAAACACAAAACCCGCTTCAACCAACGGACCGCCACGCCAATACACCACCATGCAGACCGTCAGCGGCAATCCCATCCTAAAAAAGAAACCAACCAACACATGAAGGAGGGCCCAGCGGGGATTCACCACCGCCTCTCGCAAAACCAGCGACACCCCTCCCGCAACAACACACACACCAGCGGCCAGCAAAGCACACTCAAGTCCCGCGCGACCAGCCGCCCGATAACCAACTACCGCGGCCGCCACACTAGCGGCCCCCATAACAAACAAAAATATTCCAAAACGCACCACCGCCCGGCCGCCCACCTCACACACTAAGCACCACCTTTTGGCGACCCAGAGGACCGCCGGGCAATTTGCACCAAGTGCACGCCACCAACCGCCATCCCCAACAGGAACCCAAGCACAACAAATAACGCCTTGGTTCCCAACCGAGAATCAACCCAATAGCCCACCAACCCAGGAATCACCATCTCCAGCGAGATCACGATCACCCGCCAAGCCCACGCATACGCGATAGCTAAAGCCGAGCGACTATCCTCGGAATCACCAGGAGAAGGGCGAACCACGCGACTCACGTGGAGGGAAGGACACGGCACTTAGACGCAACCACCGACATCGCAAGACATTACGACATCCCGCGCGATACAACGAAGGGAGGGACAGGTCAAAGACTGCACATCAGGCTTGCTTAATTTTTCGCAATTTATCTCATCTACTAGGGGCGGTCAATCAAGGCGGAGCCATAATTCGTGTTTTTTTTCACAAAGTCCGCGATTCGCCACAACGACTTGACACAAAACACCTTAGAAACGAATCGCAAGAGTTTGATTTTGGACTTACGACGAGCCACCGCGTGTTGGCGCACTACGCCCATCACAACAGGTGGGAGTGAGACGGCTCGCTGGCGACATTTTGCTCCGCTGGGCGGGAAGTTGACCGCTAACTGATTGCGTTTTTTGTTTATTTCGAGTAGACTCGAATTCGTCGGCATCGTCCTGACGAGCAAGGGAAACCTACCTGATACCCACTCCTTCAGGGCGGTGTCGAGGCAACTAACTTGCGATGTGAGAACCGACGGAGAAGAGGCCCATCCCACACCACCCCACCATCTTCCGGGATGTATTAGCGGGTTAGTTACCACCTGCCCGTTTACCGACGGGCGCCAAGCGTTCGGTAAGCGATTCGCTTCTGAGCGCGTTCTCTCATTCGGCTAAGGACTGCCGCGTGGGCATTTGAGCGTTTTGGCCAGTCAAGGACGACGCTCGGACCACCAATTTGGCTGAGGGTTTGCGCGGAACCCAGCCACCTAACCGACTGAGGTGATAGTTTGATTACCGCAGCCTCGTTCACATCGCGGACGACAAAAGAACTGGCGGAGATCGCCAAGAAAAAAGGAATTCGGGGCTGGCACGCCATGCGAAAAGACCAGCTGGTGCAAGCCCTTATGGGATTGGAAAGAGGCAAGGCGGCCTCGAAGCGGTCGGCCGGCAGTTCCTCAAAAAAGGCCACGTCGTCAAAGACCGCAACATCCCGCACGCGAGCCAGCACGTCCGCCAAAGCAACGCCTCCCTCCCGCAAGTCAACATCCCAAACCAGCACCCGCCGGAAAACAGGCACACAAGCCAGAAGCACGGGCTCAAAAGGCGGCCGCCGCCCTGCCGCTAAACAGAGCGATCCGCAGAAGAACATTATTGCCCTACGTCGTCTGCAAGAAGACGCGGCCCGGCGAGAACAACTTAAGGATTTGGCATTCGCCAGTGAAGTTCGGCGCCGGCTAGAGATCGCCCAAAAGAACGGCCAAGTTCGCGACGGACAAGCGCCGCTTTCTACGGCCCCCCGCAATGGCCAGGTCAAAGATCGGATTGTCCTGTTGGTGCGAGACTCCTACTGGCTTCAGGCCTGTTGGGATATTTCTCGCCAAAGCGTGCTTCGGGCCCAGGCGTCAATGGCCGAGCACTGGCACACGGCCCGGCCAATTCTGCGACTAATTGAGGTGGAAACCGGCGGCTCAACCAGTTCGGTCGAGCGTGTGGTGCGCGACACGGAAATCCACGGCGGCGTGAACAACTGGTATCTCGATGTCCATAACCCGCCGCAAAGCTACCGCGTCGACATCGGCTATCTCGCCAGCGATGGTCGCTTCCATGTGCTGGCTCGCAGCAATACAGTAACCACGCCGCAGCCCGGTAGCGCCGACGCCGTTGATCGCAACTGGATCGACGTCGCCGAGAACTACGAAAAGATTTTCGCTCTGAGCGGCGGTTACAACAGCGAAGCCGGCGACCTGCGCGAGGTCTTTGAAGAACGGTTGCACCGGCCCATGGGCTCGGCGGCCGGGACCCGCTTTGGCGCTGGCGCCGAACGGATGCTTCACCGCGACAGAGACTTCCAATTGACCGTAGACGCCGAGATTATCGTGTTTGGCTGCACCAAACCCGATGCTCATGTGGCTATCTCGGGTGAACCGGTAAAGACACGCCCCGATGGCAGTTTTGCCGTTCGGATGGCCCTCCCCGACCGGCGCCAGGTATTGCCCGTTACTGCTTCCAGCCGCGACGGGGTGGAGGAACGCACCATCGTGCTGGCGATCGAGCGCAATACCAAGGTCATGGAGCCGCTCATGCACGACCCCAACGATTAGGCGCTTAAGACAAGATCCGCAAGCTCGGTTGCTTGTAAGCTAGTGCAGGGGAGGCAAGTTGGGCGGCCTCCCCTTAGGGGTTTGCAGGAACTTCCCTTTTTCGTGCTTGCCCCTGGGCGCGGCGGTCGTTAGGATTCCTAAGCATCCTCTGCCATGCTCGTGTTGTCGGCGCCGATTTTTTGGGGAGCCGATACGAGAACCGCAGGGAGCCGATTTTCGATTCCGGCCGCGCTCATGTCCCGCGCCCCGCTTCGCCCGTCGGAGTGGATCCGGCGATTCGGGAATCAGCGCCTCGGAGTCTAGGTTCCCCCTTTGTTTATTGCGGGCTCTCACAAAACGCACCGCCACGGCATTACGGCGGAGGATTTTTTATTGCGGCTAGCGACGGGGCCTTGAAGTTCAAAGGCCGCCCCTGCGGGGAAAATCGTTCTTTCGCGCGCCGCAATCCCAATCTGCTATGTCTCCTGCACTTGCAGAAAAACTGGACGCCCTCTTGGCCCGATTGGCGGGGCTCGGGTCGTGCGCTGTGGCGCTCTCGGGAGGCGTTGATTCAGCCGTTGTGGCCAAAGCGGCTCATTTGGCCTTGGGCGACCGAGCCGTTGCGGTCACCGGAGTCAGCGCAAGCTTGGCCTCGGGCGAGTTGGACGAAGCCCGCCGCGTAGCCGCGCTGATCGGCATCCGGCACGTGGTTCTCGATACGCAGGAGTTCGCCAAGACCGCGTATACGCAAAACGCGCCTGATCGTTGCTATCACTGCAAAACAGAACTCTATACGCAAATGCACGGCGTGGCCGAGCGACTGGGCGTTGCGGCCATCGTCAACGGCGCCAACGCCGATGACCGCGGCGACTGGCGCCCCGGCGCGAAAGCAGCGGCGGAGCACGCGGTCGTCAGCCCTCTGGCTGAGTGCGAAATCACCAAGGACGAAGTACGCCAGTTGGCGGCGCACTGGAACTTGCCAGTTGCCGACAAGCCGGCGTCTCCCTGCTTGTCCAGCCGCGTGGCCTACGGCGAAGAAGTGACGCCTCAGCGGTTGCTAATGATCGACCAGGCGGAGCAGTTTCTGCGCGGCATGGGATTACGAGAAGTGCGAGTGCGCTATCACCGTGGCGATTTAGCGCGTGTGGAAGTTCCGCTTGATGCTTTGGAGCTGCTCTGCCGCCCCGAGAACCGCACGGCTCTGGTGGCCCGCTTGCGCGAGTTGGGCTTCAAGTTTGTCACGCTTGACTTGGAGGGTTTCCGCTCTGGCAGCCTGAACGCGCTCCACCAAGGCGACTTGCTCCAAATCCAGTCGCTTTCGATGTGATTACTCTGGGTGAGCGAGTCCG
>CAYWIS010000194.1:0-10569 GCA_964458385.1 uncultured Pirellulaceae bacterium | reverse complement strand
GAATGGGGCCTTTCTCTTTGAACAGGTTCTCCTTCTTGCCGTAGTTGTTCAGCGTGCGAGTCAAGCCCGCGCGGAACCCCGACACGTGCGTGCCGCCTTCGGTCGTAGAGATGTTGTTCACATAGGAGTGCAGGTTCTCGGTGTACTCGGTGGCGTACTGAATGGCGATCTCGTAGCCAACGCCGTCTTGCTCGCCCGCAATGTAAATGACCTCGGGGTGGAGCGGATCGCTCGCCCGGTTGAGGTGCTCTACGAACTCCACAATGCCGCGCTCGTAGTAGAACGTCTCTTTCTGGCCGTTGCGTTCGTCTTCAAAATGGATTCGTACGCCCCGGTTGAGAAACGCCAACTCTTGCAGGCGGCGGTGCAGGGTGTCGTAGTTAAACTTCGTGACCGAGAAGATCTGCGGGTCGGGCTTGAACGTGGTCTGCGTGCCGCGCTTGGTGGTGGCCCCAATCCGCTGCACCGGTCCCAAGGGAATGCCGCGTTCGTACTCTTGCTGCCAAACATGGCCGTCGCGGCTGACCTGGACCTCGCACCATTCAGAAAGGAAGTTCACCACGGTCACGCCCACGCCGTGCAAGCCGCCCGAGGTCTGGTAGACCCCTTTGTTGAACTTGCCGCCGAACTTGAGCACGGTCATCACCCCTTCCAGGGTTGAGACTTCGCGGCCCATCTCTTTGGTCAGGCCCGGGTGCGGCTCCACCGGAATGCCGCGGCCGTCGTCTTCCACCGTGACTGAGTTGTCGCCGCGGACCGTGACCCACACGTTCTTGGCGAACCCGGCCATGGCCTCGTCGATGGAGTTGTCGACCACCTCGTACACCAGGTGATGCAGGCCGCGCGTACTGGTGTCGCCAATGTACATGCTGGGCCGCTTGCGCACATGCTCCAAGTCCGACAGATGCTCCAAGTCGGCCGAAGTGTATTCTTCGCGAGGACGGACGGTAAAGGTCTTGGGGGTGTCTTCTTGAGGAGAGTTCTGAGGAGTGGCTTCTTCAGTCATAATGAGAAAATTCTTAGTAATGTTGTGAGGAATTTCTTTTCGATGGGTGAGGAGTTGGGGGCGAACCCTGGTAGGGCTGCGTGGAAGGAGGGCGAGAATCCTTCTCGGCCTGGGGCCTTGCCGCCCCACGTGCGGCCTAGCGTTCCTTAGGCGCTTTGCCAGAAAGCGTCAGTCCAGGCTTCCCACGCGGAAGCGAAGATCGGCAATCTTCTCGTTAGGCAGCTTCTCTTGGAGCCGCTTTAGGAGTTTCTTCTTTTGAAAGGTCAGTTCTTGCAACACAGTGGAATTCCGTACGTAAACTTCCAGCACGCCCGCCTTGACGTTGCCAGGGCGACTGTGGGCGGCCAGTTTCCCCGCCGCTTCGCGCCAGGCCTCCTCGCACGCCGACGCCGCCTGCACCCGCGCGTAGCCCCGGCGAGCCAGTAGGCCCGACAGCACATCGCCCATCTTCTTCGGCCCTCGCGGCAGGTCGCTCATAGCTCCAGGAATCGGGAGTAGGGAACCAAGGGGGAGAACCACCACTGGGTACTCACGGCTTCATCCCCTTTCGCACGCACAACGATCGAAAAATGAACAACGCGAATCCCTCTCCCTTGGCTTAGTCTCTTCCTTCCCGGCTTAGCGGCATGACCACGTAGGCGTAGCCGTCGTCGGTGGTGAACAGCGCCGCCGAGTCGGCGTCGACCACTTCCACCGTAAAGGTCTTCTCGGGGTCCAGCACCTTGAAGAAGTCGGCCACATACTTGTGGTTCAAGGTCAGCTCGACCTTCGGGCCGTCGTAGGGAATGGGGGTTTCGATCCGCGACCGGCCAATCTCGGCCGCCCGGCCCGAAAGCACCAAGGTTCCTTCGGCAAAGGTGAAGTCGACCCCCTGGCTCTCCTGGTCGGTCACAATGGCCGCTTGCCGCAAGGCCTGGAAGATCGGGCCCACGGTCAGCTCAATCTTGACCGCCTTGGGCCGCACGGGGAACACATCGCGCCATTTGGGGAAGCGTCCTTCCACCAGCCGCGAAGTAATGGTGGCCCGTGGACTGCGGACGAGAATGTCGTTGGAGCGGGCGGCAATCTGCACTTCGGCGTCGCCATCGGCTACGGCTCGCTCGATCAGTTGCATGGCCCGGGCGGGAACGATGGTCATCATCCCTTTGTTGCTGTGGCCGTTGACGCTGTTGGCTGGCCCTTCCATTTTGGCCAGACGGCGGCTGTCGGTCGCCACGGTGATGATGCTCTTCTCGTCCATCTCCACTAGCACCCCTTGCAGGGCGAAGCGGCCAGTGTCCACGTCGGCGGCGAACACGGTGCGGCGGATCAACTCGCGCAGCAGCCGGGCCGGCACTTCGTGGTACTTCTCTTCGCTGAACGGGGCGAACGTGGGAAACTCGCCCGGATCAGCGCCGGGAAGATTGAACTCGCTTCGAGCGCCACGAACGACAGCGCCTTGGCTGTCGGCCTCGAGGGTCAAACGTTCGTCGTTGCACTCGCGCAAGATCGAACCAAAGCGGGCCACCGGCAGCACCGCGGCGCCGGGCCGCTCGGTTTCGATTCCTTCCACGTTCATCCGCACCCCGACTTCTAAGTCGGTGGCCAGCAGCACGCCCCCTTGGTCGTTCACTTCCAACTTGACATTCGAAAGGATCGGCTTGGGGCTATTGCGCGGCGCTACCGCGGCGGCCGTCTGAAAGGCAGCGAGAAACTGCTCGCGATCGAACGTTATCTTCATGCAAAGCTCCTGAGGGGTGGGGCCGGCGGTTGGCTGCTCTTGCGGGAGATCAGCGAATCACCGGTCTTCTCTTATTTCAATGGTTCTTTGAAAGTAGTAGTAGGGATCTTGCGGCGGCGATTGTCGATAACTGGCCGAGGCGTCGTCGTAACTTGCCGGCAGCTCGGCACTTGCATGCGGTTGACGGCGGCGGGAAGCCGGTGGAAAACCTGTCGAAGCGATGTCGGTTGGTTGTCGATCGGCGTCAATGGTTGTCGATGAAATCCGTTGTCCTCCGGGGCGGTTGTCGATAACCGGCCAACCACTGACAACCATCGACAGTTTACCGACAAGTTTTCCCCATGCCGTGCGGCGATACAGCGCCGCCTTGTGTGTTGTCTCTTCTTGGTTCGGCTGCGGTCGCAGCGGGCAGGCCCAGCGGCGGCAGGCGAAAGCGGAAGTACAAATTCCGCACTCCTACGCGGCGACCTGGCGCCGCGTGGTCTGTGACTTCGACCAGTGTTCTCCTTCCGTGGTTGAATCGGGAAGTTTATCCGGCCCAGGGACTGGCCAGTTCTTCAAGGGTCCGCTTGAGCGCGGCGTCGGTTCGAAGTTGTTCGGCCAGTCGGCGGCAGGCGTGCATGGCGGTGGAGTGGTCGCGGCCGCCAAAGTGCCGCCCGAGCGTCTTATAGCTGGCGCCGGTTAGTTGGCGAGCTAACAACATCGCCACACCGCGAGCTTGGACCACTTCTCGGCGGCGGGTCTTGCTTTGCAGTTCCGCCGTCTTGAGCCGATACCGCCGAGCCACCTGGGCGGCGATCTTGTTCAAGGTTGGACGTTGCGCTTCGGTTCGTTCGGCCAGGAAGCGACGCACCATCGCCACGTTGATCGGCCGGTCATCGGCGGCCGATTCGCACGCCTGCTGATGAAGTTGCAGGACGGCGTTGCGCAGCTCCGGGGCAGTTCCTTTGAGTTTGCTTGCCAACAGCGAAACCGCTTCGGCGTCGATGGCAATGGAGATCGCAGCGGCTGTCTTTTCAAGCAACGCTTGCCGCGCCGCAAGCCCCGGAGGAGCAACCGGAACCACTAAACCGCCCGCCAGCCGACTTGCCAAACCCGGCGCCAAAGCGCCGCCAGGCGAAAGCGGCTCTCGTGAGGCGACGACAACTTGCGCCCCTGCCGCCAGGGCCGCGTCCAAAATGCGGGCCAACTCGTGTTGTGCGGCCGGCTTCTTACGCAACTCTTCCAAGCCATCCACCGCCAGCCATGCGGCTTGCGTCAGGCGTTCGCGATGGTCGGCCAGCGTGTCGGTGTCGACGGCGTTGGCGTAACTCCGCGCGAAATCGGCCCCGGAAATCAAAACCGCCTTCGCCTCGGGATGCTCAGCTCGCCAACGCTGCGTCAGCCCACAGAGCAGATGCGACTTGCCGACGCCGGTAGGACCGCACAGCACGAGCGGATTAAACCGCGGCGCCGGCGCCAGGGCGGCTTCGGCCGCAACGCGAACCAGGGCATTCTCGGCGTCGCCCACAAACTCCGCCAGCGGCCACGAGGAGTCCGCAGGCGGTCCATCCTGGGTGGGAGCTGCAAGCGAGATGAAGAAGACGCCGTCGGTCGCCACCGGTATGCACACCGCCGAAGTGGAAAAAGCGCGCCAAACTACTTCCTAATTATAGCCGATGGGTGCGAACCTGGGGAGTCGAAAAGGCCCTTTTCCGGGAAAGTTATCCGATTCACAAACGTTTGTGATAAAAGCACTTACAGCACGACCCGCACGAAGCGCTTCCGTCGCATACAAGGGTTGTGCCGATAAGGCAAAACCTGCGGCGCTTTAGGGCCAAAAATCGGGCAAAGTTAACCTTCTCTGTGGTCCCAGAGGCAGCTTGAATTTCTGGTTCTTTCAGGTGGTTTGTTTGTTTCTTCTTTGGCTGTTGCCGGGTGAGGAAACAAGGTGGCCGGCCGCTTCTGGGCATGGGCCTGCGTTGCCTGGGCGTGGCGGCCGGCAAAGCGCTGTGACGCCCTTGGCTGGCGGATGATTCCCTGGGCGGGCGCAGTTTGCGACGTATGGTTGAGAGTCTCGCTCTGGTTTTTCCCCAATCCCAAGGAGGCGATGATGGAACAGTACTTCAACGACCTGTATCGCGACACCATGCGGCTCCTCATGCAGATGGAGCGTGAGCATTGGGTCATCGCGTTTGGCGTGCTGGTGGTGGTCGGCTTCTTTTGCATGCGCGGGTTTGGTTCGCGCACCAGCTACTAGAAGCGGGGCGGCGTTCCAGCGCGTGTCTCCTTGGGCGGCGGCTGTTAAAAGAGGGCGGGGCCGGGTTCGTGCCCTAGTTCGCGAACGCGGCGGAAGTCGCGCTCGGCTTCGGCAGTGCGCCCTAAGGCTTCAAAAAGCAGGCCGCGGTGATAGCGAATCACCGCCACGTTGCGATCGATCAGTTTCATCTCCCAGGCGACCGCGCGAGGGTCCTTTACGCTTAGACCCACCAGCGTGTGTTGCTCGGTGCGCAGTTTGTTGCGTTGCCGCTCGGCGGCAATCACCGCCGGGTCCATATCCTCAAGCGCCGCTTCGTACTCTTTTCGCAGGTACTGGATGTAGCCGCGCGTGTCGAGCAGCGCAGGATCGGCGCCCAAACGCTTGATCGCCTGATTGATTTCCTCCAGCGCCGTATCCAGGTCGCTTTGCGCTAGCGCCCGAAAGTACGCTACGCCGTTCAACGTGACGGCTTGGATCGCGCCGCGTTGCTCTTTCTCTCGCTCAGCGAACTTGAGCCAAGTTTCCACGGCTTCGGCTGGACGCCGCAGGTAGACCAGAGCGTCGGCTTGTAGCCGGTAACCCTCGGCGTTGTGCGGAGCCAGCTCTAAAAGCCGTTGGGCGTCGGCCAGCGCTCCCGCGTAGTCGCCAGCGTACAAACGCCATTGCGAGCGCAGCTCGTAAATGCGCGGGTAATCGGGTGCGGTTTCCGCCGCGCGATCCAGCGCAGCCACCGCGGCCGAAAGATTCTCATTGAGCCACTCTTCCAAGCCGGCGGCAATTCGCCACCGGGCGAGTTCATGGTTCAGGCCGCCTCCTAGCAGCGGGCCCATAACGAGCAGAACCGCCACGGCGATCACGATCCAACTGCCGCAGCCGGGCGATCGCGCAGGCGGCGGCCCGTGGGCTTCGGACGACGGTTCGTAGGTATCGCGAGTATCGTGCATGGGAATGCAAGATCCGCTTTCGCCCAAGCGGCGCAGCGGCGAGTGAGGGCTGGTTCTGCGGGACGACTCATTGCCGTCCGCTGTGGCTATCCTACCCGCCGCGCAGCGATACGAGAAGGATGAACATCAGCAGCGCTCCAACGGCCATCGAGATGGGCACGGCGATCGCCAGGGTAATCGCCACTGTAGCGCCAATGGTGGACAAGCCTTGCGAAGGAAGCGGCGGCGGTTCAGGAGGAGGCGGCGCCCGTACAACCGCCGGAGGTTCGGCGATTCGCGTGGTTTCTTGCTTTGCGCTGGAGATGGGATCGGTAGCCTGCGATAGTTGGCTGGGGCTGTCGTGCTGCGGTATGGCGGCGCCTTCTGAGTCCGTGTCGCTTAGCACGTCGGCCGCGTCATCGCTGCCGGGAAGCGGCGGCGGGGTCCAGGGGGAACGATTCAAGCGCCGCGCCGGCAAGGCCTGGGATTGTCCCGCCCACGGCTCCAACCGGGCAACCACTTCGGCCGCCGAGGAGATCCGCCGCTGCGGGTCTTTCTCCATCATGTCGGCGATGACTTCCACAAACTCCTCGGTAATGTCCGGGGCGAATCGCCGCGGATGCCAAGGCGTATCTTCACAATGCCGCCGGGCCTTATCGGCCGCCGTGCCGCCGGGGAACGGCACTTTGCCGGTCACTGCGTAGTAGAGCGTGCAGCCGAGCGAGTAAATATCGCTGGCCGGGGTGATCTTGGTGGGTGTTTTGATCTGCTCGGGCGAAAGATAGTCGGGCGTTCCAACGACCTTCCCCGCCCGGGGATCGTTCCGGCCTTCGTCCAGCCAGCCCGACAAACCCAAGTCGGAGACTTTGGCGACGCCTTTGGGCGTGACCAGAATGTTGCCGGGTTTGACATCACGGTGAATCAGGCCGCGTTCGTGCGCGTGCTCCAACCCCAGCGCCGCCTGCGAGATGATCTGGGCGGCCTGCTGCATGGTCAGCTTGCCTTCGTTGCGCACTAGCCGTCGCAGGTCGGTTCCCGGCACGTACTCGGTCACCAGGTAATAGACGTTGCCATCGTGCCCGGCGTCGTAGGCGCGGACCAGGTTGGGGTGGTCCAGTTGCGCCTGCGTGCGGATCTCGCGGTTGAATTTGGCGATTGCCTCGGGGGTCGACTTGCTCAAGGGAAGCACTTTGATGGCGACCTCGCGGCCCATCATTTCGTGCAACGCCTTGAAAACTTGCCCCATGCCCCCTTGGGCGATCCAATCGGTAATGATGTAGGGCCCCAGCGAGAGCTTACGGCGCCCGGCCTTGAGCTGGTCGGCTTGGTAGGCGGTCAGCACGCCCATCTCGACCAGCACCGACGCCAACAGTGCGTCTTCGATCACCACATCGGGCATCGACGGACCACCGGGCGGATGCCGAATCGCCGAGATCGCATCTTCGATCTGGGCTTCGGTCACCAGTCCGCTGGCCAGCGCGGCCGTGCGAAATATCGACGCCTCGCCGCTCACGACGATTCCGGGGGCAAGAGAAGAGAAGGAAATCGAAAGGCACTGCAACCCTGTAACTTACGCCGCAAACCCCTGCGCGCCAAGCGAAGTGTTTTTCGGTCGGCTCCATTTCGAAAAAGTCTCTTGGCTCCCATTTGATTCGCACGTAACAGCGAGCGCATCGTTTGGAATCACGATCAAGCAACGCGAAACAAGCGAACCACACCACGGCCCAGGTGAGCCATCGCCGGCGTCCCCCACGCGTACTAGTCTTGCCGCTGCAATCGGGAAAGCGCAGACGCCAAGCGTGGTTGTAGAACGCGATAAACAGCTCGCCCGCCGCTGGCGCCGACGCGCCAAGCGATCTTCGACCTTGGTCCGGGAACTCTTGATAAGAGACAACGCTCAGGCTCTCCTAAATTGAAATCGGTGGCGAAAATTTATCGCCGAGAGCGCTTTTGTGATCGTAAGCCTTTTTCGGGAAATGCCTTGCGTTTATTATTAGTTTCTATCAATTGACTGTGTTATTGATAGAAAATCGGGCTAGATCTATCATTTTATTAGAAATTGATAGATCGCGGAGAGGCGACCAATGCGAATTCCTCAAAGTCCGCCTAGTTTTCGTGCGGTACTTGATACGCCTGAAAAAGCCGGTGAATTTCTCGCTCTCCTCACCAAGCCAGAGGTGAGCGAATTTGTGACGGAAGCAAACGACGCTTATCTCCCTTGGGACAAACTGCGGCGCTATCGGCTGCCGGAAGGCCTTACACCAGAGATGGCCTGGGCGGCTCTTGAAATAAGCCGGGCAGGAATGCGCCATCCGCTTCCTCTTTCCTTTGTCCAACTCGGACAACCCTTGAAGTACGCAATCTTTCCAAAGCACCTAGAGTGGTTACATAAAATCGATCAGCGCGCGGGCGGGACCATCGGCGCGAGCAAGTACTTTTCTCAAGATGATGAAGAAAGGTACTTGTACAGTTCTTTGATGGAAGAGGCAATTGCTTCAAGCCAACTGGAAGGAGCATCAACAACAAGAAGAGTTGCTAAAAAGATGCTCATAGAAAATCGCCGGCCAAGGACGAAGTCGGAGCAAATGATTATCAATAACTATCATGCAATTCTTGAAATCCGAGACATGCTCAAGGATGAGCTAACGCCAGAGATGATGTTGCATCTTCAAGAAATCTTAGTCAAGGATGCTTCGGACCATCCCGATATTGGCGGACGCTTCCGAACGGTTAACGAGGAGGTTTACGTTCAAGACGGCAGGACAGGCGAAGTGATTCATCGGCCGCCGTCGGCCGAAAGCATTCCTCAGCGCCTTCAGGAGATCTGCGAGTTTGCCAATGGCGACGACAAGCCGTTTATTCACCCGGTTATCAAAGCGATGGTGCTTCACTTCGCCATTGGGTTCGTTCACCCATTCGTGGACGGAAACGGCCGAACCGCCAGGGCGATCTTCTACTGGTATATGCTCAAAAAGGGGTACTGGCTTTTTGAGTACCTCTCGGTATCGCGAATTCTAGTTTCCAAGCCTTCCCAGTACGTCCGGGCGTACCTCTATACCGAAACCGATGGTGGGGACACAACCTACTTCAACCACTTTCACTTGCGCGTCATTTTACAGGCGATTTCTGATCTCCATAAATATCTGCAAAGCAAACAACGAGAAGTTAAAGCCGCGTCACGATGGCTGGCGTCTTACCCTGACTTGAATTACAGGCAAATCGCTTTTGTTTCGGAGTGCTTTAAGCATCCAACGCAGCGCTACACAATCAAGGAATATGAAAACCTCTACCGGGTCGCCTACGCCACGGCTCGATCCGACTTGCTGACGCTGGAACAGAGGGGCTTGTTGAAATCGGTGAAGCGTGGAAAACGCATGGAGTTCTACGCCCCCGATGATTTGTCGCAAAGAATTCGGAAAGGCAGCGCAGACAGCGGAATCAACATGGACGAAACCCCGAAGCACAAACCGAAACTTCCTAACCCAACGGCGAGAACCGTGGTGAAGGGCAAACAGAACCGGGAAGAAGAATGAATCGCAGGGAACGATTCGCGTGAAGCTTGAATCCGCCGTTGACGCTTGAAGGAAAGGGACGCTCAGTCTCACTTCTCCGCGCGGCGCGAATGGGGGAGAAACGGCAACCGGGCCGGCAATTCGCCCACCCGGGGAGCGAGCAAGCCACGCGCGGTAAATGAAAGCCGCCGACTCCTTGGGGAGCCGGCGGTGGAGACGTTGCGTTCTGGTGGGAACCGGGGATCAGGTGGTGCCGGTGGGCGTTTGCGGTTCTTCGGGTTGCACGCGGAACAACGCGAGCGTGGCGGCTTGCATGGGGTACTGGTAGCCGGACGGGAAGGTTTCCACTTCGGCCTCGGGGGCGCTGGTGTCGAGTAGGCGCTCCCAGGGGCGGCGTTCTTCCACCTCGGGAAGCGTGAAGGGAGTCGCCTCGCCGTGGTCGCCGTTGAAGAGGATGAGCAGCGTATCGCCGCTGATCTCGCCGCCGTGTTCGTCCACGTCGATGCTATCGCCAAACAGCACCAGGCCAATGCACTTGGTAAAGCCATTGTGCCAGGCGTCTTGCGGCATCTCGGCGCCGTCGGTGTTGAGCCACGCTAAGTCGGGGGCCGCTTCTCCTTCGATCGCCCGGCCATGGAAGAACCGGCGGCGCTGAAGCACCGGCTGCTCTTTGCGAATTTGAACAAGACGCTGCACAAAAGCGAGGAGCTGCTGCCGCGGCTCGTCCAACTCCCAGTTGAGCCAGGTCAACTCGTTGTCTTGGCAGTAAGCGTTGTTGTTGCCTTGTTGCGAGTGCCCCAGCTCGTCGCCGGCCAGAAGCATCGGCACGCCCTGCGAGAAAATGAGCGTCGCTAGGAAGCTGCGCTTCTTCCGCTCTCGCAGCTCCACAATGGCCGGATCGTCCGTCGGGCCTTCCACGCCGCAGTTCCAACTGACGTTGTCGTTGGCGCCATCGCGGTTGTCTTCGCCGTTGGCTTCGTTGTGCTTGTGGTCGTACGAAACCAGGTCGTGCAGCGTGAAGCCATCGTGGCAGGTGATAAAGTTCACGCTGGCGTGCGGCCGCTTGCCGCTCCATTCGTACAAGTCACTCGAGCCGCAAATGCGGGTGGCGAACTCAGCCACGTGGCCGCCGTCGCCTTTCCAGAAGTGCCGCACGCAGTCGCGATACT
>CAYWIS010000193.1:7375-10649 GCA_964458385.1 uncultured Pirellulaceae bacterium | reverse complement strand
CATAACTCACGAAGCCGACGGACCCATCGACGCGCACCACATTGATTCCACCCGAGTGTGAGCTGCCAAACCTCGGCGACCAGTAAGTCGATTGCGTGTTGTCCGGATGCAGATGGTCGGGCTGGGGTACTTCGCTGCCAAAACGCACCACATCTTCATCCCAGCCAGCATTGTTCCACGCTTCGTTGTCGCCGCCGGCGGTTCCCCAAGTCGTATCGTGCATCTGTTTTTCGGAAACCAGCAAGGTATTGGAGGTTCCATCCTTCACGTCGGCCATCGTGCGACGGACATCGGGCCGGAGGATCGTCGTCTGATTGACCTTCGACCATTGACGCAACAGCACTCCGTCTTTTCCTATGTTGCCTTTGGTGCTGCCGCCGTTGCCGGCGTAGTCGTTTTTCGCCGTCGAGCCATACACGGCCGGCCTTCGGCGCGTAGGGCAATAGTACGTGCCAATAACCGACAAGGCGACCGCGTTATTGTCGGTCAGCTCATAAATGGCGCTCTGCTCCATGTAAGGAGTCAAATGGAACGCCCAACTCCAGCCGTCCCGGTTATCAGCTTGGCAGCAGTCCACGGAGGGACCATCGGAGCCCGCGCCGGGAAAGTAGCCACGCGCGTCATGGTGATTGTGCATTGCCAGTCCAATCTGCTTGAGATTGTTCTTGCATTGCGATCGACGCGCCGCTTCGCGAGCGGCTTGCACCGCCGGAAGCAACATCGCCACCAGGACACCAATGATGGCGATCACCACCAACAACTCAACCAGAGTAAAACCAAACTTTGGCCCCTTGGAATTGTGGGAAGAAAGAGAGCAACGCCCACCTGAAGACAGCAAGAAGCGCATGGGACGTTCCTTTCGTGAAAACGAATAGGACAGATGAGAAGAGAGGCACTGAGCGGGCGCGATTCTAAAAGTTGCCACAACGAGCGTCAAGAAATTTGTCAACTTAAGTAGAAAAGGGAAACCAACTTCGTGTTAAAGGCAAGGCGTTGTACTTTTTGCATGTCCCCCATTCTCCGGCCCTGCCTGGAGGCCGTTTGCACGCGCGGCGTCGCCTTTCTTCCCGCAAGGCGGCTCCTTGCTAGCGGCGCCTGAAAGCGACCGAGCGAGAGATCCGACACAAAAAGGATTTTGCTTGCTCCCACAGGCGCTGTGGCAAAGAAATCACCCCGCCAACCGATAAGAGAGAACCTGCCCCATTAAGGGTGAGCCACGTACGCGCGCCTGCTGATGCCGCGGGTGTAAGCGCGGGTAAAGATTACAGTCGCCCGTGTAAGCTTTTCCACCGGTGGTGCGTCGAAGCAAGACGGCCAACGAACAAGAGAGCGTGTAAACGCACGAATAGTCGCCGCATAATCAGAGAAATTCGCCGAACCGCACGTTGTGGCGAAGCAAGTATCCACTCACGGTCCAATTGGCGCGCAAATCGCAAAATAAGTCTGGTCCCCCCTGGCGGTCGCCATGAGGCGAGTTCGCCCCCCTCCCTCCGAAAGATTCCTTATCTTGTGGGTGACCAGGATGGATCACAACACCTTTCGTTGGACGATGGTTGCGATTGCTGCGATCGTGGCGATAGTTCCCAATCTTCCGTGGGCTCGCCTGGTTCGGTTCGGCCTGCGCCTGCGTGACTATCTTCTTCGCAAGCGCCGGGCGGCCGCGATCAAGCGGCGCGCCCACGTGGCAACGGTGCTGCGTGGCGGAGCTGCGCGGCATACCGGCGGACAACCGCACGTGAACTTGCTCCGGATTTAGCGCAGCTCGATCTTAAGATCGGTCGTCCCCTCGGCGGGAATTTCCACCTCCAGTCCCGACGTGTCCGGATTGGCATACTTGTCGGGAATCGGCGACTTGAATCCGCCTGGCGGTTCGGGCGCCAGCACGCCCGGCTCAATCTCTTGCACAGCGTTGACCGCCACCGTTACGCGATACGAGCCGGCTGGAGCGCCGTCGTTCTCACCGTAGGTACTTAAGGTGAATCGTCCATCGCTGTCGGTTTTGCCGCCAGCCGTTACAACGCCGCTGGTATGCTGAAACGAAACCGAAGCATTGGCCAAGGGCTTACCTTGATAGGTTACGACCCCCGCGGCGGGAACCGTCGGCAAACGCTCGGGCCCTCCCGGCCCCTCCGCGCCGCAGCCGAAGCTCACTAAGATCAAAAAGCCCGAGACAAGAGCAAACAACACGTTCGTGCGCAAGGCAAGAACTCCTGTAGGAAAGCAAGGAAGGAAAGAAGGCGCAAGCGCCGGGCAAGAAAAGTGACGCGCCGCCCCCAAGACACGGGTCAGCGGCGCAAAGACCTGCAGCATTCAACTTGCTGCTCCGGTTTGCCAAATAGGACAACTCGGCGAATCAGCCGATCAATTCGTAGAACTCACTGCTTCGCCGCCAATGCGAGTGCCTAGCGCGCCGAACACGCCAAACGGGCTGGGGCCCGTCAAGTTCGTGCCGCTGGCGTTGAGGTCGCCCGTGTTGATGGTTTGCGAGATGAACCGCACCGAACCATCGCCCATCAGCGCCATCACGCCGCCAGGGTGCCGGCTGCTCGGCGGATAGAGGCCAGGCTGCGCATCGTGGGCGTTCCAAGCGCAAGAAACCGAGTTGGGCGGAGCATTGGTCGTTAGCCCGCCGAACCCCATGCCGCCGTCTGGCCAGCGTACGCCAGCCCACGTTCCGCGCGATACGCCGCCGCCCCAGGTTTTGGTCGCCCTGTCAAACAGCGACAAGCATTGGTTGGGGGTGGTGAACCAGGAGCTTCCCTGGTGGGCCGTTTGCGTGTCCTGCAGGGCGCTGTTCCCGCGGATCCGCTCCGACATAGCGATCGTGTTGCTCAACCCGTCGACCACGTCGGCAAAACGGAAGCCTCGATCGTCCGCCAGCCCAAACATTCCGCGGCTGGCTCCCTTGGTCGTGTGCAGGTCGATCGAATCGCCGCTGCAGAACATGTAGTTCGTATGCCGTACCCCCGTCGCCGCCGTGCCGGCGTCGGACGGGCACAAAAAGCCGGGCACGTCGGTCAGCCAAGGGGTATAGGAGCCGTTCCACGGCTCAGGGCCGCCCGCCGGGAAGGTGGTCGAACCAACAGTCAGGTCGCTCATAATCTGTTGGTGGAGCGCCCCCTGTTCCATATACGGCAACAACTCGATCAGCCCGCTTTTGCGTCCCTGATAACTGGCGGGGAGCGAAGGATACCGCCCTTCACGAAACGGCATATACTTCTTGATGTCGTGGTGGTTGTGTATCCCCAAGCCAAACTGCTTGAGGTTGTTGGCG
>CAYWIS010000193.1:0-7365 GCA_964458385.1 uncultured Pirellulaceae bacterium | reverse complement strand
CTCGCTGCGGCGGGCGGCTTCCCGAGCGGCCTGCACCGCGGGCAGCAACAGCGCCACCAGAATGCCAATGATGGCGATCACGACCAATAGCTCCACAAGCGTAAAGCCTAGTCTAGAAACACGGAATCGGCGCAAGGAGGAACCCATAAGAACACCTGAAGCTGGGAAGGAAAAAAGGGCAGGGTGACGGGCAGGATTTGGAGCAAGGTCCAAGGAGATTTATTGTTGTGGTGGCCTAGATTCCTGTCAACGAATTGGTGCAATCCCCACCAAGAATAGCCCCCACGGAGACAGAAAACCACCCCATCGTGACCATTACATTAAAACAAGGTCAAGGATGACGTTAGGACGTTCGCTAACCCCTTTCAGTCCAACAGGTTCGCGTCTTTTTCGGGGGTAGCAAGAAGAAAGTTGCCCCTCGGAGACCGTAGCTGTTTTCTTGAAAACCTCACGCCAGTTCATGCAAATTCCTTGACGCTCTCTGAGCCTTGGGGAATTTTAGCGGTTGCATGAATCCGTTCCCGTCCCCGGAGCCGCACGACAATGGCACAGTGACGCCCATGGCGGCTAACTTGGAGGAACTATGAAGAAAGAGGTGTTACTCCCCATTTCTCTTGCGCCACTCTGGCTCGTGGCGACCGCCATAATGGCGGGTTGTGGGGGCGGTCTGAAAACCGTCCCCGTGTCAGGTGCTATTTCTTTCGACGGCCAGCCGCTAACTTCCGGCTCGGTCACCTTTGTGCCGGACGCTTCCAAGGGCAATTCGTCCACCTTGGAGCCGGTAGGCGCCATTGGCGACAACGGCGCCTACTCATTGACAACGCAAGACAAGGCGGGCGCTCCTGTGGGGTGGTACAAGGTTGTGGTGCGTTCCACAGCGCCGTCCAATCCCAACGATCCGTACTCTCTTCCCAAGTCGCTGATCCCAGAGAAGTACGCCTCAGCGGACACCACCGATCTGGCGGTCGAGGTGGTCGCTAACCCAGCTCAAGGCGCCTACGACTTGAAGCTCTCTCGCTAGTCAATTCAATCTCTCGCGCCATGGCGGCATGGGCGCGCCGGGGGATCCCGTCGGTTGCTTATCTGGCTTGTATCTTGTCTTTCCTTCTTACGCTCAGGCAGGTTCATCTATGGCTTATCAACGATTGCATTCTCGTTTAGGGTTCACACTGGTCGAACTGCTCGTGGTGATCGCCATTATTGGCATTCTGGTGGCGCTGTTGTTGCCTGCGGTGCAGGCGGCGCGCGAAGCGGCGCGGCGCTCCGCGTGCCAGAACAATATGAAACAGATCGCTCTGGCGGTGCATAACTTTCACGACATCAATCTCCGCTTCCCGTACAATGGCGATCCGGTAACGAAATCAGGTTGCTGCTATGCGTCGGGCGTCCGCATGTGGAGCTGGCTCGCGCGCATTTTGCCGCAGATGGAGCAGACCGCGCTCTATGAGCTGGGGAAAATCGGGGAGGACGCCCCCATGGACGGCAGTTGGGCGGCCATTGGAACCCAAGTGCCGAGTTATCTTTGCCCCAGCGACGCCAACTCCCGACAGCCACGCACCGATTGCGCTAACCTACCGGGTGGCACGCCAGTCGGGCAGACGAACTACAAGGGCGTTTCGGGTGGCAATTGGGCTTGGGGAACCTGGCCTTACACGCCGCCAGGCGCCTCCAACAACGGGCTCGACGACGGGAACGGCATCTTTTACCGAGCCGACGTCAGCAAGCGACGAGGAATGGAAGCCGTCACCGACGGAACCAGCAACACGCTGATGATTGGGGAAGACCTGCCCAAGCTCAACATCCACTGCGCTTGGCCGTATTCGAATACGGCAAACGGAACGTGCGCCATTCCGCTCAACAACGCGCTGGTGGCGGGACAGCCGGGCTACAACAACCCTGGCGATTGGCCCAACGTCTATTCGTTCCGCAGCCGACATCCCGGCGGGGCGCAGTTCGCCCTGGCTGACGCTTCGGTCCGCTTTATCAGCCAGACGATCGACTTGACGATGTACCGCAATCTCGCCTCGATCGCTGGCGGTGAGGTCGTGCAAATGCCCTAACGGATCAGGGCGTCAAAAGCGGTGTATCCTGAGCCGAAAGATTCGCGAAGGAGAAACGCCGCTGCTAGGCTCCGGGGGCTGTTGGCCCCCGGCTATCTTGGTAATGGATTGAGTGCGAGTTACGAGGCTTGGGCCTTCAGTTCGGCCAGGTGCTGCGCTGTGCCCACCAGGCGGTCCCAGTTGGCTTCCAGGTACTCGGGCGGACCGCCGATCTGCGCCACCACTTGGGCGACCAATTCGGTGGGGACCATCTCAATGGCGTCCCAGGGGCAGACGGTGAGTTCATAGGGATTCGTGGACTTCGTGGGAATGTGAACGCACACTTCACATCCCACGCACCGCTCCAGATCAATCTCGCACCACTGTTCGACCCCTTTGAGCACGCCGCGGTTGATTGTCTTGACCGAGATACAATCGACGGGGCAGACCTCAACACATGACTGGCAGCCGGTGCAGTTATCGGCGTTGATGACAGCCAGTTCCTTGGGCAGCTTCTTACGCGGACCGGCTTTAGCCATAGGAATCCCCCGATAGGCGAAAGTGGGAGCGTGGCAAAAGAGACCAAAGAATTATAGAACCGCGCCAAGCCCCCCGCCAACAGGGAATGGCCGCAGCGGTGGGTTTGCTGGCTTAACTCTCGGCGTAGGCGTGGACCGCTCCAGCCTTTCCATCGGCCCCTTAGAAGTGTTCAGAAGAGACGGATTTGAGCAAGGCCGAGAAGTGGGTTGGCCCTGCTGCGCGTCTAGCCTTCGCGGTGCTCACCGGGTTCTACGACGCTGCGAGATAGCAGACGAAGCTCGAATCCAGCCTCATCGTGGAAGAATGGTGGTGGCGTTACTCTTCTTGCAACACGTCGTTTTCGACCGCTGGATCGGCAGGCGGCGCTTCGGATGATGCGGCCCGTTCGTGGGGCGGCGTAGAAGCGCGGTTCGATTTGCGTGACGAAGCGGACGAAAATGATTGAGTTAGCTCCACAAGGCGAGCGCCATCGTGCACGAGACGCATCCAGACGCGCTTCTCGGGTTCGACCTTGCGTTGGCAAGGGCACATGCGAAACGTGACTTCGCCTCCGGTCCGTTCGCGGTGGTGACAGGCGGGACATTCCCACACGCGACGCAAGTCATACTTCAATCGGTCGTTGGGGCCTTTCATCAATGCGTCTCCGCCAGCATAGGTTGCCCGTACGGCTCCTCGTCTTCTTCATACACGGGCGCAGCGCGGCCGACCAACAGCGTGTAAACCTGGTAGAGCATGGGCACCATAATCAGCACCAACACCGTCGAGAATATCAAACCGAAGCACAGCGCCACCGCCATGGGGATAACAATCTGCGCCTGAAGCGAAGTCTCCATCACCAGAGGCAACAGCCCCGCCACGGTGGTGAGCGAGGTCAGCAGCACAGGACGGAAGCGGCGCCGGCCCGCGTCGATGATAGCCTCATTCAGTTCCATGCCTTCGCGAATGCGGTGGTTAATGAAGTCGATCAACACGATCGAGTCATTCACCACCACACCTGTTAGCGCCACCAGGCCGAACAAGCTGAACATCGACATCGGCAGGCCAAACAGCAAATGCCCCCAAATGGCGCCTGCGACGCCAAAGGGAATGATGGCCATAATCATGAGCGGCTGCAAGTAAGTGCGGAACTCCATGGTCAGCAACACGAACATGGCCACCAAGGCGACCACCAGGCCGACCATGAGGCTGCGCACCGATTCGTCGGTCTGCTCTTGCTGTCCTTCCCAACGCACCGTCACCTGAGGATGCTCTTGGAACAACTTCGGCATGAAGTTCTTTTTCAAGTCGGCCACAATCTCGCGGGCGTTAGCACGGCCCGGTTCGATCTCGGCCGAAACGGTAATGCTGCGCATTTGGTCGACGCGGTTGATCTCGGCCAGACTTGGCTTGACATCGACATGGGCCAACTCGGTAATCGGGCGCTCGGCGCCATCGCCGGTGCGAATGCGAATTTCGTCAAAGTTGGCTAGCGAGCCGCGCTCTTCGCGCGGGTAGCGAACCATCAGCTTCACTTCATGGCGGCCACGCTGGAGCCGCATCACTTCTTCGCCGTAGTAAGCGGCCCGGACCGTTTCGGCCACATCGGCCAGGGGCACTCCCATAGCCAATGCGCGATCTTTGATTCGCAATTGATACTCCCACTTGCCGGGCTTGGAGTCGTCCACCACGTCTTTGACGCCGACGCGGCGACTGAGTTCGGCCTTGACCTTCTCAACCGCCTGTTCGAGTTGGTCGAAGTAGCGGGCGTCGGCCAAGAGTTTGAATTCGATCGACTTTCCACCGGGGCCCATCTGGGGCACATCGAAGGTGAGGCTTTCCGCGCCGGCAATGCCTTGCACCCGGCGGCGCCACTCGGCCAAGATTTTTTCGCTATGAATGGTGCGTTCCGAGGGATCGACCAACTCAACATTCACCACCCCTACGTGGTCGCCTGTGGCGCGCATCTCTTGGCCCAAGGCGCCCGAGCCGGCCGCCTGTCCCACCGAGCGATGGATCACCCGAACCAGCGGGCGGCCAGGATCGCTCCATTCACGGTTGATCGCGACGATCGCTTCCTCCAACTGCTGCGTAGCCCGGTCGGTGATCGATGCAGGGGTGCCGTCAGGGAACTCAACCCGGCCGTAAATTTCCTTATTGTCCAACTTGGGGAACAACTCCCACGGGGTGAACCCGCCCAGCACCATGCCTATCGAGATCAACAGGACGGCCACCAGTCCCGAACCCACAAGCGAAGGATACCGCAGCGTGCGGTGCAACGTCGGCACGTAGGCGTGCTCGATAAACCAGTTAAGCGATCGGTCGGCGCCGCGATTCACCCGCTCCCAACTTTGCTCAAACCGCATCAAGGGATAGAGCAAAAACGAAGTAAACCGACGAACCCAACGGGTAAGGGGAGCGTCGCTATGAGCGCCTACGTGCCCCAAGTGGCAAGGGAGGATAAAAATCGCTTCGGCCAGCGAGAAAAGCAAAATGGCAATCATCGTGATGGGCATAATCGCGATGAACTTTCCCATCACGCCCGAAACAAACATCAGCGGCAGAAAAGCAATGACCGTGGTCGCAACCGACGACATCACCGACGGAATCACTTCATAAGCGCCGTCGATCGCAGCCCGTAGCGGCCCCTTGCCCATCTCGCGGTGGGCATGGATGTTTTCGCTGATCACAATGGCGTCGTCCACGACAATGCCTAAGGCCATGATGAACGCGAACATGGTAAGCATGTTGAGCGTTTGCCCCAGGAAGAGCAGCACCGCGCACGCACCGAGCAAGGCCACCGGAATGCCCAGCGCCACCCAAAACGCGTAGCGAAGGTTTAAGAACAACGCCAGCGATACAAACACCAACAGCAAGCCCTGCCAACCGTTCTTGATCAGCATGTTCATGCGGTCTTCGACGTCGATCGAACGATCGGCGAAGTAGGTTAACTCATAACCGCCGGGCAGTTTGCGCTGCTTCACGTATTTGCGCACCGCATCGGCAATGGCCAGCAAGTCCTCTTGGGCGGTGCGATCGACCGAGATAACCAAGCCCGGCCGACCGTTGATTTCGTTGATGGAGACCGTATCTTCAAATTCATCGCGCACGCGCCCTAGATCGCGCACCCGGAGCACCTGACCGTTGGGCTGCGTAATCAGCGGAATCTCGGCGATTTCTTCGCCGGTGATGCGTTTGTTCTTGCCCCGCAACAGAACCGTTTGGGCGTCAGTCTTCATGTTGCCGCCGGGCAGCTCCAGGTTCTCCCGGCGGATAGTCTGGGCCACCTGTTGCAGCGTCAAACCGTATTTGCGAAGCGTGGCTTCCGAGATTTCCACGTCAATCTCGTAGTTCAAAGCGCCCAAGATATTCGCCTGCGACACCTCGGGCAGTTGCAACAGTTCGTCGCGCACCATCTCGGCCATTTCGCGCAGTTGCAACCGCGCCTCGACGTCGTCGGTGGACTGGCCGTTCTCCTCTGGCGCCAGCACGGCCACGTTAATAGCTGACGTGCGAAGCGTAATCTGCTTAACTTCGGGATCTTCCGCCATGAGCGGAAAACTAGGGATACGGTCGATCTCGGACCGCACCTCGCCAAGCACCTTTTGCACGTCGCGCACGTCGGAGCGCAGCTCCAACAGCAAGAAGCCGGCGCCTTCTCGGGCAATGGCCGTCTGCTTCTTGATGCCGTCGATGGCGCGCACCGCCTCTTCAATTTTTCGGCAGATGCCGTCTTCAACCTCCTCGGGACTAGCGCCTGGGTAGGGCACCGTCACGAGGATCATTTCCAGGTCGAACTCCGGAAAGATTTCACGGCGCAGCGAGAATAGGCTGAGCAGTCCTACCAGCAGGACGCCCGCCATCACCGTGTTCATCGCCGGCGTGTTGGCGACGGCCCATTTGACCAAAGACTTCATGCAGGATTAGATAACTCGCTCAATTTCCGGTGCGGAGTTCAGAAAAGTCTGGTGCGGAATCGTTACATTCTCATTCCGCAGTCCGCGCTTGTGATGGCGCGCCTTGATCGGCCACGATCATGCCTTCTTGGGCGATGGCCAGCGGGGTAACCACCACGCGGTCGCCCACGGCCAGATGGGATGCTTCGGCGTCGATAATCGCGTTGCCATCGACCACGGCGGCCACTTCAACCGGCGCGATGTGTAGCCGCTGGTCGCGAACGACCCATACCTTGCCGCCAGGACGAATGGCTTCTTCGGGCACACGGACGAGCGTAGCGTCGGGCCGTGCGTGGATGCGCAGCCGCACAAACATGCCGCGAACCAAAGCGGGCGGCCCCACGGCGGAGTCGCCGCCGTCGGCGTCTAATCGCTTCACGGCGCGCGGGTCAGGAACCACCACGCGGCAAGGCATCGTGCGGGTGCGTTCGTCCAGGCCCACGCCTTCGAACCGGTCTAGCACGCCCTGCCAAGAGAACCGTCGTCCGCTGATCTCGTAAATCACGGTGACCGGCGCACGGGGAATCTGATAGGCCGAATGGCCCGGCGCTGCTGCGGCGTCCTTGTCTGCCTCGAGCAACTCGCCGGGCGGTTCGACCAGAAAACCCGCCGGCTGATAAGGCGAATCGGCCGCGGGCGTCGGTTGCCGCCAAAGCCACGCCAGGTCTTCCATCTTGAGTGAGCACCGCACTTCGACCCGCGAGGTATCTTCAATCCGCGCTAAGGCCGCACCGACTGGCACGAAGGAGTCCTCCTCCACCATCTCTTCCACAATCACTCCTTGAACCGGCGCCTTGACCTCGGTGCGCTCCAGGTTCAGCCGGGCTTGCTCCAGCCGCACTTCGACAAGCTCG
>CAYWIS010000192.1:0-10676 GCA_964458385.1 uncultured Pirellulaceae bacterium | reverse complement strand
GGGCGCGAGCGGTCGCTGGCCGTGCAGCGACATGCCGAAGGCGACGAGAACGATGGCCGCGTCACAATCATGGGCGCCGGCGGCAGCGTGGAAGCCAATATCGACCGCTGGATCGGCCAGTTCAGCCAACCCGATGGCAAAGCCACTCGGGACCGCACCAAACAAGAGACGACCACGGTGGATGGCCAAAAGGTGTACCTGGTGGATATTACCGGCGTCTACAAGGACCAGCGCGGCCCGTTTGCTCCCGCGACGCTGCACGAAGATTACCGCATGCTGGGCGCCATCATTACCACGGAGAAGTCGGGGCAATACTTCATTAAGTTCTACGGGCCCAAGAAGACGGTGGCCGAGAACGAGAAGGCCTTCCGGTCGCTGGTCGGAAGTCTGGATGTGAAATAGCCCCAAGCGCGGTGCGCCGCGGCTTGTCTTTTTCCAACCGTGTGGCAATAGGGGCCCTCCGGCAAAAGTGGGGTAGGGCCAACCGGGTCCGGCCTCTTGCGGCGCCGATCGAGCGCCGGGCCTATTCTCCGTTGCTAAAGTAGTCCCCGATCCTGTAAAGAAAGGACGGGGAAGACCAAAACCCCAGGCGCCCAGGCCCACTCGCGGAGCGTCTGCGCCCTATCATTTTCTTGTTCTTGCTCACACGGGGGACGGATTCGGCTCCTGATCCGTCCTTCTTTCGTTCCCTTGCCGCCCGATATGAAGATTCAACAACTGCTGGAACATCACGGCATCGCCCGCAACCCGTTTGCTGAAGAAGACGCGCAGACCGATCCGGTCTTCAAGGACTTTTGCATCGACAACACCTATCATCCCACCTGGGACAAGATCTACGGCGATCCGAACGAGCCGTCCACGGCGATCGTGTTTGGCGAGAAAGGGGCGGGCAAGACCGCCATGCGACTGCAAATCGCCAAGCACCTGGAAGAACACAACCGCGCTAATGCCGATCGCCAGGTGTTTGTTGTCCATTACGACGATTTCAATCACTTCTTAGACACGTTCCGCAGCAAGGTCGGCCCGCGCCGCAAGCCCGAAAAGCTCTTGGTCGACTGGAAGCTCTGGGATCACATGGACGCCATCTTGGCGCTGTCGGTTACGGGCCTGATCGATCGGATCTTGGAGGTCAGTCAGCCCTCGACCGCGGCCGGCTCGCCCATCGATCAGTCCCGGGTTGATCGGCTGGAGCATCACCAAGCGCGCGATCTGCTGCTCCTGGCGGCCTACTACGACCAGTCCATGGCCGAGACGTTCCGCTCTCGGTGGTCTCGTCTCCGCAAGCGGCTGCGGTATCGCACCTGGATGGCGCATTGGGACTTGGCCTTGGGCGCCGTGTGGACCGTGGCCGCGGTGGCGGCCATTGTGGCGGTGTTCAACAGTGTGCCAGGCGAGAGCCTAACGCCGCTGTGGCTGGACCTGCTGCTGGCCGTGCTGGCCGTAGCCGTGGGCTGGGCGCCGTGGCTGTGGCGGTTTGTGCGCCGGCACCTGTTGGCGCGGAAGATCGCTCGCCGGGTGCGCACCGGCAATCGTCAGGCGCATGTGCTGCGCAACGTGCTGATGAACTTCACGGCGGCCGACCTGGCCGATCAGCCGTTCCCCTCGAAGGATCGCACCGACGACCGCTACGAGCTGTTGATGAAGTTCCAAAGCATCCTCAACACGTTGGGCTTCAAGGGGATCGTGGTGCTGGTGGACCGGGTGGACGAGCCGCACCTAATCAACGGTTCGCCCAAACTGATGCGGGCCTTGATTTGGCCCATGCTCGACAACAAATTCCTTAAGCACCCGGGCCTGGGCTTGAAGCTAATGCTGCCAATTGAGCTGACGCAGTTCCTGGAGCGCGAAGACAGCGAGTTCTACCAGCGGGCCCGGCTCGATAAGCAGAACACCGTGCGCTCCTTGGAATGGACGGGGCAAGCCCTGTACGACGTCACCACGGCTCGGCTTCAAGCCTGCGCCGCCGAAGGCGCCACGCCCACGCTGCGCGACTTGTTCGAACCCACGTTGAGCGATCAACGGCTGATCGATGCCCTGCGCTCGCTGCGCGTGCCGCGGGCTGCGTTCAAGTTCCTTTACCGGGTGCTCGTGGCGCACTGCAACGCCCACACCGATATGAACCCCAAGTGGCAAATCTCGGCCGAGACCTTCGAGTCGATTCTGGCCGTTTACCACCGCGACCAAGAAGCGTTCGACCGGGGCCTCGGAGCCGGCTAAGCGGGTTGCAAGGCGCCGCATCGCTCCTTGTTCCCAGCATGACCTGGGAACGCCGTGAATGAAGGTTTTGCCTTCCCACCCAGCAAAGCGCGACCAAGAAAACAAGCGAGAACGCAAGGCAAAACGCCATTTCCCATGGACTTGTTTACCATCGGCGTCTTGCGCTTGGGCGTGTTTCTGTCGATGATTGCCTTCGTTTGGTTGGATTCGTTCACTCAGCGCCGATCTTCTCTCTAAGAGCTTTTAGGTACTGCGCTTTCCTTGCGTACTTCTGGTCCAAGTTCCTGGTCCTTTGGAAGATAACGTTCTAGTAGCGAGGACCACCTTCCGATAGGCTGGGCGGGAGCGTGAAAAAGCGAAAGTGGTTGCACTTTTCCGGAACTTGACGGCTATAATCATCGGGAGAGTGGTCCAATTGGAACGAGTCCGATGAATGCTCCCCCCAGCGACAGCGAATTGATCCTGGCCGTATTGAACGGCCAGGGCGAACGATTCGCCGAAATTGTGCAGCGGTACCGGGCGCCGCTGCTGCGCGCCGCCGAAAGCCGGCTGCAGCGCCGCGATCTGGCCGAAGACGTGGTGCAGGAAACCTTCTTGTGCGTCCACAAATCGCTGCATACTTACGATTCGCGCTACAGCTTTCGAACGTGGCTGTGGACGATCCTGCTCAACCAGTGCCGTCGCCGTCAAAAGCGCGAATCGCGCCAGCCCGAAGTGCAGTCGTGGGGCAGCCTTGTTGGCAACGACGCCGGATGGTCCGCCGAAGCATCGCCGCAAGCCCTGGCCAGCTCCGAGGCCGAACCGGCCGACCAGGTGATGGCCCGCGAGCAATCGCGCGTGCTGGAGGAACTGCTTGATCAGCGTCCCGAAGCTCAGGCCGACGCTCTGCGTTTGCGGTTCTTTGGAGGATTGAAGTTCCATGAGATCGCCGCGGCCATGGGATGCAGCCTGTCTAGCGCCAAGAACCGCGTGCGGCTAGGCCTGACGCGCATGAGTGAACTGATGAACCAAACGCTCAAGTAAGATGGGGCGCCGCCCGCCGTGGACGGTGTTGGCGTGGGATTTGAGGATTGGCGTATGAACTGCGATCTGGTGTTCGAAATCCTGACCCGCGGTCCTTTCCCTTCGGGAGAACCGACTGACGTTTCGGTCGAGTTGCATCTGGCCCGCTGTCACGAGTGCCGCGAACTTGCCGAGGCCCTGCGGCCGGCGGTCGCCCTGTTTCACGAGGCGCTCGCATCGGAGGAAGAAGCGCGCCAGTTGCCAGGCTACTACGGTGCGCTGCACGAAGCCGATTTCGGGCTTTCGGCGGCGATTGCTGCGATGCCAGGGGAAGACTTTCGGGCGACTCCGCCGCTCCCGCCGCATCGGCGCCGTTGGCGGCATTCTCTGGAGCGCATGGGTCCGTTAACCGGCGGCATGGTGGTGGGCGGCGCGGTGTGTCTGCTTCTGGCGTTGCTGCTGGCTCAAACGACGACTTCGCCCGAACCGCGATCCGCCGTTCCGCACGCCATGGCGCCCGCCGCCACCTTTGCAGGTCTGGCGGCTTCGCCCGAGAGTGTACGAGCGAGTCTTGTGGCCCTTAATCTGCCTGAGGATTGCTGGCGTTTGCCTGCCGAGCACAACGCCCTCGCAACAGCCCGCGAGGACTTGCAAGAACCAGCGATCGCCCCGGCGTACACGGCCGAGCAATTGTTATGCTGCACGCATTGTCATAGCGCGGCGGCGCCGCAACGTCGCTTGGCCTCGCCCGTTGCCCTGCTTCAGCGCGAGGCCTGCGTTACGTGCCATCACTTTGAATAGTCGCGGCTCCTAGCACACAGGCTGCCGCACGCAAGCGTTAGGCGTCGTTACCGGCCAACTCCACCAGGCGGGCTCGTTCCCATTGCTTGCGTGTGAAGTGCGCCTTGCCTGGGTTCTCGCGGATAAACGATTCATACGTTTGCTGCAGCGCCGCGGCGCGCTCGGCTTCTTGCTGAAGGCGCAATTCCTCGGGCGACGGCGGCGCGGGCTGCGGCGCCCGTTGCGTTTTCATGGCTTGCAGGCGCTCGTTCATCAACGTCCGAAGCGCCGATAACTCTTTCGCCAGCGTGCGAGGCGAGGCGCTTGCCAGTTTTGCGCGAAGCAGCGCTTCGATCTCGTCCATGGCGCGGTTTAGCACCGCGACGCATTCCGGGTCGGGGCGGCGGAGAGCCTCTTTCCGAGGCCGTTTGCTTGCTTGCCTTGCCATACGTACAACTCACATCCGGGTGGTTCCCGGCGGCGAAGCCGCCGAAGCTCCCTTTCCTTCACCTCTCAACCTACGCCTTCTTCGCCCGCCGGGCTAGATGTCTTGGGCCCCAGACAAAACAACGACGTGCAAAGGTCTATTCCGGCAGTCGAGTTAGCTCGAAGCGTCTTGAGCAACTCCAATACCAATGGCGCGTTTCTTTGAAGGCGGCGCCGGCCGCCACCCCGAGCAGCGCGAAAATCGGTAGCGGTTCCCTTTACCGCCACCCTGGGGCGTGAAGCGAAAGCCTTGGGCTGCTTATCGGAAATTGCCCGGTGCGCTATTCATGCTTCGGCGGAAAACCGCGGGCGAGATCCTCCAGCAATTCGCCCACGGCGGACAGTTGGCGTAGTTCCTCTAGCGAGTAGCGGAGATTTCTCCGCCAGTTGGGGCTTTCGTCATAGGTGCTGGGAATGTTTTGTGGTTGTGTTTCCAGCCACAAATCCTCCAAAGTAACAAGCACCATGCGAGCAGGCCCGTCGCGCAGGAATGCCAGGCAAGCTTGCAGCACTTCGCGGGCAAGCGGCTCCGATTTCGAGTGCGGAATTTGTAAAAATTGGACCAGCGCGTGGCGTAGCTGCGCTCGGACGCGTTCGTCCTCGCCGGCTTGTTCAGCGTCGTAAAGCCCCAAGGAGCGCCGCTCGCCAATGTCTTGGCCGCTCCAAAACGAGGCAAAGGGAGGCATGTCGTGCGTGTTCACGCTGGCGATCGACGACGCCGGCGGCTCGGGCAAGGCGCGGCCTGCGTCGGGCTTCATCTCGTACTGCACCACGTACATCCGATGGAAGTTGTGCCGAGCCATAGCCAGCGGAACTTCCGGCGGCACGGTGCCCAAGTCCTCGCCTACCAGCATCGTTTGATGACGATGCGATTCCAGGCAGAACAGCGCGTAAAGCTCATCGGCGGGGTAGCGCACGTAGACTCCCTCGCGCGCGTCGCGGCCCGGGGGAATCCAGTACATGCGATGGAAGCTCGGCATGTGGTCGATTCGCAGCACCTTGGCGAACCGCAGTTGGTTTTCCAGATACGCGCGGACGTAAGCGTAACCTTGCTCACGAATGCCTTCGGGATGCAAAGGCGTGAAGCCCCAGTTCTGCCCCTTGGGAAAGCCAAGGTCAGGAGGACAGCCGCCGGCCATGCCCACGGCGAACGCCCTGCGCTGGCGCCAAACATCGTAGCCGTGGGCGTTCACTCCCAAAGGCAGGTCCAAGTACAAGCCTGTTCCCTGCGCCTTGCCGCCGCTGGCCGCTGCTTGCAGTTGCTCGTCGACCAGCCATTGCACGTACATGTGGTAGTTTTTGGCTTGTTCGTCGTAGTCGCCTTCTCGCACCACGCCTTCCGACAAAGGCGCGGGCCATTCGCTCCACGGCTTCCGCAAGCGTTCGTTGACCGCGCGAAAGGCGGCGTAGTCCTCAAGTCGTGGATGCTTCTTCCGATAAGCCGTGAAGGCGGCGAACCGCTCCGAGGGCGTGGCGAAGAATGACCGCGCTAGTTCTTCCAGCACACGCCGTTTGAGCGCCATTTGTCGGCGGTAATCGACCAGCTCTGCGGCGCGCAGCTTTTCGATGGTCTCGCGGAACTCGGTTGAGTTGAGCAGCGCTTGAGCCGCGGGCGAAGCGGCGACTTCGGGAATTGCAGGAATGTTCAAGTAGAACTCATTCCAGAACAGGCGGCTGACGGGCGAGTAAGGGCTGATTTCATACGTTTCGTCCAGATAGGCGGCCAGCAGCGGCAGCACGCCTACCAGACCGCCGCCCCGTTCATGCACCCAGTCGCGCAGCGCTTGCAAGTCGCCCAGGTCGCCGGCGCCCCAACTCCGTTGCGAGTGCAGCGCATACAACGGAGTGAACACGCCCCAGCAGCGCTCCCACCCGCGGCCACGTGGCGACCAAGCCCGCGTCGGCGCCGCTAGCAAGAGCGTCTCCTGGTTTTGGGTGTGCGTCTCTAAGGTCAGCCGGTGATAACCAAGGGGAGTCGCCTCGGGGAGCACGAGCCGCCGCTCGACGTAGCAGACGCCTTCGACCTCGGCGCTGCGCACCTCGGCCAGGTCCTCCCAGCGGAACGACCAACGCCGTTCTTCTCCCGTTTCCAGACGCAGAGTACACGCAAGCACGGCCTGAGCTTCGAACGCCGGCGCCCGCAGCAAGATGGCGGCCGGCTCGCCGTCCCAGGTTACATGCACGGGCTCCACCCAGCGCCGCCACTGTTCTTGTCGGCGATGGCGCAACGCGCCGGCCACGTCACCCTTGGCGCCCAAAGGGGCGCCAAGCGCCGCGAGCACCTCCAGAACCGTATCGCGCTGGGCGATTCTCCGCTGGCCGGTTACATCTTCATGTTCGAGTTCAACGCCATACCGGCGGGCCAGCTCTTGGAGCTGCGGCGAAAAGTACGCTGCTACGGTTGGTTCGTGTCCCACAACGGTTCTTTGTCCTTCTTGCCGCTGGTTAACGCCTTCACGAGCCGCCTCGGTCCTGCTGCTGCGAAGGTTCGTTCCAGCCGTCGTAATGGCGAACTTGATGAAGGGTGGGGTCCACTTCGGTCAAGGCGCGCAGCAGCACCGCGGCGGGACGCGTAAACCGGATGCGCGGCGCCCTCATGGCCAGTTCGATGCGCGGCGGTTGCGGATCGGGCGCAAAGGGCGGGTCTTCGGTCGTCAGCACTAGTTGGCACCGAGTGGGGATCAGCCCTTCCCAAACCTCGTGCCCGGCCAGATCCACGTCGGCGCTTCCTTCCATTTGGATCACCGCCAGCAAAGAAGGCCCCAGGTCGGCGTCTTGCCGCAATAACAAGGTTGTTTCCGAGAGCGCATAAGCGCGAAACGCGCCGGGCTCGGCGTAACGGATGGCTGGCTCGGTGCGCCGCAGCGCCAACAGCGCCTGGTACAGCCAGAACATCGAGGCGTGCGGGTCTTGCGTCACTTCGTCCCAATTCAACCGGCTGGCCAGGAACGTCGATTCGGCCTGCGGATCGGGAATCTGCTGGCGAGCTTCTTCATCCGAGAACTGGCGGAACTCGCCGAACTCTCTGCGGCGTCCCTCGGTTACCTTCCGGCCCAGCTCCTCGGGATGATCGGTAAAAAAGAGAAACGGCGTGCTGGCCGCCCATTCCTGCCCCATGAAGATCAAGGGCGTGGCCGGCGCACAGAGCATCAGCACGCTGGCGGCTCGAAAGGCCGCATGGTCAATCTGGTGATGCAACCGCTCGCCAAACGCGCGATTGCCGATCTGATCGTGATTCTGCAAGCAGAACACAAACCGCCGCGGCGGAATGCCGGTCGGATCGGTCCCGCGCGGCTCCTTGAGATACCGCGAGAACTGCCCCGAGTACAACCAGCCCTTGTTCAGGGCGTCAGCCAGGCGCGGCATGGAGCCGTCAAAGTCGCGGTAGTAGCCTTCGTTGTCGCCGGCCAAGGCCACACGCACTTCATGATGGAAGTCATCGGCCCAGACTCCGTCCAAGCCCCAGCCTCCTTCGCCTTCGGGCCGGACCATGTAGTTCAGGTTGCGGTGGTCCTCGGCAATGATGTACGTATGGCGGTTGTGGACCGATTCGCGCACCCGCGTTACCAGCTCGGCCACAAACTGCACCGCGCTATCGTCGATGATGGCGTGCGTTGCGTCCAATCGCAGACCGTCCATGTGATACTCATGAATCCAGTGCATGGCGTTCTCGATAAAGAACCGCCGCACCATGGAGCTTTTCTCGCGGTCGAAGTTCAGCGCCTGGCCCCAGGGGTTGGAATGGACAGGCGAAAAGTAATAGGGGCTGAAGGTGGGCAAATAGTTGCCTTCGGGTCCCAAGTGGTTGTAGACCACATCGAGGAACACGGCTAAACCCAGCCGATGCGCCTCGTTCACCAGGCGGCGCAGGTCGTCGGGCTTGCCATAAGCGCGCGAGGGGGCAAAGAGATCCACCCCGTCGTAACCCCAGTTGCGCTGGCCAGGGAAGTCGGCCACGGGCATCAACTCGATCGCCGTCACCCCCAGCTCCAGCAAGTAAGGCAAGCGACGCAGCACGCCTTGAAAGGTTCCTTCCGGGGTAAACGTGCCCACATGCAATTCGTAGAGCACCAGATCTTTGTGCCGTAGCCCGCGCCAGTCGTCATCGGTCCAGGGGAACGAAAACGGGTCAACCACCTGCGAAGGCCCGTGAACGCCTTCGGGCTGATAGCGCGAAGCCGGATCGGGAAAGTCGCCCTGGTCGATGCGGTAATAATAGCGATCGCCCGCTTTGACCCCCTCGATGAATCCGCCCCAGGTTTCGTCGTGAAAGCGCTCCAGCGGCTCCACGCGAGTTTCGGGATCCAGCAGCACAACTTCGACCTTGCTGGTAACCGGCGCCCACACGCGGAACCGCGCCCCGCCGTCAACCAGCCACGCGCCCAAGGCAGGACGCCACCGGCCGCACCAATCTTGTTCGTCGGATGCGTCACCACGAGTCCAGGGCGACCAGCGGCGATACAGTAGTGGGTTCTCCTCGCTCCTCAAAGGACGATCTTCCATCATTCCGTCAACCGCTTGCCAAGTTCGGCTCGCAAAGCGATTCCCCCGCCCCCGCGCCGTAACTGGCCTTAAGAAAGCTGTCGTTGCCCAATTGGTAGCTAGATTCATGCCAGAGCGTGGCTATTCCTCATCGTCGTCAGAGAGCCTCGACCGCTTGAACGCTTTAGAAGCCAGAAGCGGAATTGCGCGTGAGCGAAGACAAATTCGCTGCGTTCTTACAAACTGGCATAGTTCTTGCTCTACCTGGGACAAAGCGATATCGCTCGCTAAGGAAACCCAGCTAGCCCCTTCTCGCGATTGCTCAGAAGTAGTGGTCTTTGCTGATTACGAAACACGCTGACAAGGCCAGCGCCGCGCTGGTTGTGCGGCCACTCCGTTGGCGCTGGTTGTTTGAAAGCCATGTGCGTCTGCGCCGTGCATCCTCTAGATCCCTTGGCCATCACCGTATTCCGCCACGCGCGACGTTGCCGCGGGCAAAGGCTTGCCCCTTCTCATTTTGTTCCCCTCGGGAGATCCCATGTCTAGCATTACCGAAGAAAAGCGTTATCTCGGCCAGAACAAGCGCGCACGCGGCGTTCGTGGTCAGGAACAACGAACCGGCGTACCGACCAGCGTGCGCCGCGTCTGGCCCGGCCGGCCTTACCCACTTGGCGCCACCTGGGATGGCTTGGGCGTCAACTTCGCCATCTACTCCGAAAACGCCACCAAGGTCGAGTTGTGTCTTTTTGACTCGATCAACGATGAACGCGAAAGCGTAAGAATCACGCTGCCCGACTGCACCGACCAGGTGTGGCATGGTTATTTGCCCGACATCACCTCGGGGCAACTGTATGGCTACCGCGTGCACGGCCCTTATGACCCCGAGAACGGGCACCGCTTCAATCCGAATAAGTTGCTGCTTGATCCCTACGCCCGGTCGATCGTCCGTCGGGTGCGCTGGGATGACTCGCTGTTCGGCTACCGGCTAGGCGACGAACAAGAGGACCTCTCGTTTGACGAGCGCGACAGCGCGCCGTTTTCTCCGCTGGCGGCGGTGGTCGATCCGGCGTTCACCTGGGGCGATGAGCGCCGTCCTAACACCCCCATGCACAAGTCGGTCATTTATGAAATGCACGTGCGGGGATACACGATGCTCCATCCCGGCGTTCCCGAAGAACTGCGCGGCAGCTACGCGGGGCTGGGGACCGAGCCAGCGATTGACCACCTTAAGTCGCTGGGCGTCACCGCGGTGGAACTGTTGCCGGTTCACTTCCATGTGGACGACCGCTACCTGACCGACCAGGGGCTAATGAACTACTGGGGCTATAACACGCTTGGCTTCTTTGCGCCCGATCCGTATTACGACTCGCCGCGGAGCTCGTTGGATGCTGTCCGCGAGTTTAAGACGATGGTTCGCGCTCTGCACGCCGCGGGAATCGAAGTCATTCTGGACGTGGTCTACAACCACACCGCCGAAGGCCATCAACTGGGGCCAACGCTGTCGTTCCGCGGCATCGACAACGCCGCCTACTACCGCCTGGCGCCCGAAGCGCGCTACTACATGGACTTCACCGGCTGCGGCAATACGTTCAACATGAGTAACCCCCGCGTGCTGCAATTGATTATGGACAGCCTGCGGTACTGGGTGACCGAAATGCACGTGGACGGGTTCCGCTTCGATCTGGCCAGCACCCTGGCGCGCGAACTGC
>CAYWIS010000191.1:0-10691 GCA_964458385.1 uncultured Pirellulaceae bacterium | reverse complement strand
TAGGCTCGCCAGGAACATCAAGAACCAATACCACACAAGCCAGTTCCCTCGCCCGGGAATCCGCGGGCCAGGCACTTCGTCCATGGCGGCCATGGTGGTTTTGCCGCTCGAAATTGCATAGCGGCCAAACTCGACCTGCACGAAGACTTTGATCACGCAACCAATCAGAATCAGCCACAGCAACCAAAAGCCGGCCTCGGCGCCGGTCTTGGTTGTAGCGATCAACTCGCCCGAGCCGACGATGGAGCCGGCCACGATCAATCCAGGACCTAGCTGACGCAAAATGCCCCCCAGCGTCTGCGGCGGCGGTTGCACGTAGTGTAGCTCGTCAGCGGGCCCGTCGGACATCCTGACGGCAGGCTCGTTGGCGGGAGGGGCCGTTTCAGCCATGAGACCTCAATTGCAGCAAGCGGGAAGTACAATGGAAAAAGGGTGGGGTGATGCGACGCATTGTCCGGCATCCGCTTTTGTACTTCAACCAAATTACAGGCATTTTCATGCGGAAACACCTGCTGACCTTGGGACTGCTCCTGGTACTCCACACCACGGCGCAGGGGCAAGATTCGCCCGGCGTGAAGCTGGTCAACCCGCAAAAAGAGACGTGGCAATTTGGCATCGTTGTGACCGCCACCGATGCACCGGCCATGGCGGTAATCGCCGCGGCTCCGGTTCCCAGCGATTGGCCAGAGCAGAAGGTGCGAATTGTTAAGGAAGAGGTTTCTCCGAGTGTACGTCGCCTTCGTTTCCGCAATGTGGGAGAGGGCGCCCGGCAAATGGTCATTGAGATTCCCCGCTTGGCTGCGGGCGAATCAGCGCAGGCGATACTGACCTTCGAGATCGAAAAGTACGCGATCGAAGAACCGGAGCATCCAGAACGATTAGTCCCACCTGCACGACCTGCCCGTGAGCTACGTCCGTACTTGGCTCCTAGTCCGCAGATTGAAAGCACGCACCGGGAAATTACGGCTGTTGCTACGGAACTGGCCAACCGCGGCCTGAGTGGTTGGGCCTTGGTGGAGGCGATTTATGATTGGGTGCGCGAGAACGTCGAGTACCAGGAAGGCGACCTCAAAGGAGCGCTCGCGGCGCTGCGCGACGGCGTTGGTGATTGTGAGGAATTAACGTCTTTGTTCATCGCCTTGTGCCGCGCCAACCAGATTCCCGCCCGCACCGTATGGGTGCCGGGACATTGCTACCCTGAGTTCTACTTGGAAGACGCAAAGGGCGGCGGCCATTGGATTCCCTGTCAGGCGGCCGGAGATCGGCAATTTGGGTCCATGCCCGAGACACGTCCCATCTTGCAAAAAGGGGACAATATCCGTTTGCCCGAAGAACGGCAACCGGTCCGGTATGCACGCCCCATCTTGCAAAGCAATCCCCGGCCTGGCTACGCCCATCCGGCAATCACCGTGATCCAGAATCGCGTTGATTCCTAAAGAATCAGCCTTCGGCAAAGGGGACAGTCGGCCATGGGCGGCGCGTGGGCGAGACGGCCAATGTCGTTCGCCTGTAGGCTACCGACACCACGTCGAGAGCGGAAACGGACGGGGCTGATACCACACCGGCCGATGGTTGCTTGGCGAGGGAGAAGGAGTGTCGGGCGCTACGGCGGTCATCCAGATATTGCGGAAACGGACCGGGTCGCCGTGGTTTTGCAACAGGATCGGCAATAGCTCGGGTGATTCAGGTTTTCCTGCGCCGGTCTTGTTCTCAATCTCATGCTGTTTGTGCACCGCCACGCCGTTATGCAGCACCGTAATGCGCGCGTTGCGAATTTTCTCGCCTTGATCGTTCCACCGCGGTGCGTAGAAGAAAATGTCGTAGGTTTGCCATGTTAGCGGCGGCAAGCACATGTTGACCTTAGGAGGCGTTTGGCGATAAATCGCTCCGCATTCGTCGGCCTTACCCACCGCGCCAAACGAATCAAGGATTTGCACCTCGTACCGCTGCTGAATGTAAACGCCGCTATTGGCTCGTGCTTGCCCGCGCGCGTAAGGCATTAGCGGCAACCGAAACTCCAAGTGCAAGTAGAAGTCGCCGACCGGCTCTTTGGTGAGAGCGCCTTCGGTCAGCAAACCGTTCTCCATTCGGGCGCCGCTTGCAAATTGGTTGACATTCTTGCCGTCAAACAGCACCGTGGCGCCATACGGCGGCCGGGCGCCAAGCGTGCGGCTGACGCGTTGAAGTTTGACCAATCGGGCTATCTGGCGTCCCGCCTTGTTGTAAATTGCCCCCTTACCAAGGGTGAGCACGATTTGCAACTGTTCACCCTTTAACGTCAAGGTTTCGCCCTCGAGCGCGCCAGAAAGCTCGACTGGAGGTTCTCCGTCCCAGGCGGCGCCGGGCAAACCACCGTTGTAGAGAACTGCGTCGAATTGCCCTTCTCCCCGCGCAATCACCTGCAACCCCACCTCGGGGCCGTAGCCCCACGTACCGTAGAAGCCGCCATATTCGCCTTGAAAAGCGAAGTCGATCCCCGCTTCGGCCGGATCGTTGAACGCTGTTTTGACGTGGGGTTTAGCAATGGCGACTGTGTCGGCCAACAAGGCGTTTGCCCCCAATAGGCCGAACAACGTTGCAAACAGGGGAACGATCGTTTTTCCAGGCATAGCGGTCGTACAAAGCGGGAATAGGAGCCTCAAAAGGCGATGTTCCACATCCTGTTTCATCCGGTGGCGAATTGCAAGTGACGATTGCGATGGGAACATGGCGCCCTGCCGGTCGGGCGCCTAAAATAGCTTGCTATGGCGAAAGTATTGGTTACTGGCGGATCAGGTTTTGTCGGCGGACATTTGGCCGAGGCGCTGGCTGCACGCGGCGACACGGTTCGTTGCATCGTGCGCTCGGGCTCCGACACCACAGTTTTGCAACAAGCCGGTGTGGAGATCATCCGTTCCGGCCTCGACGATACCGCGGCAATCCGCGATGCGCTGGCCGGGGTCGATACAGTATTTCATGTGGCGGGCGCCTTGGCCGAGCGACGGCCCGGGGAACTGCAGCGCGTGAATGTGCAGTTGACCGATCACTTGGCTCAGTTGTGCGCCTCGCGCGAGACGCCGCCTACGTTTGTTCTGGTTTCTTCGGTGGCGGCTGCAGGGCCTACGCGCCGGGGCGAAGTTCGGCAGCCCAGCGATCCACCCGCCCCGGTTTCGCAGTATGGTCGCAGCAAGTACGAAGGCGAACGGCGGGTCGCCGCGTACGCGTCGCAAATGCCGATCACCATTGTGCGGCCGGGGGTGGTGGTAGGCGAACGCGATCGGGCATCTCTGGCCATCTTCAAAACGATCCGCTATTGGCGGTTCCATCCGGTGTTGGGCTTTCGGACGCCGCCGCTCTCGGTCATTCATGTGGCCGACCTGGTGGAAGTGCTCATTCGAGCGGCGGAGCGCGGGCGACGCCTGCCTCCTGACCCCGAATCCTCCGACCTTGGACAGGGCCGCTATTTCGCTTGTCTCGCCGAGTATCCCACGTACGCCGAATTGGGCCGGATGGTCCGACGGGTGATTAATCGCCCTTTTGCCCCGGTGATACCGATCCCCAAGCCGGCGGCCCTGGCGGTTGCTCTTACCAACCAGCAAATGACGAAATTGGGCCTGGGTATCCCGCTGCTCAGCTTGGATAAGGTGGCCGAGGCGGCGGCAAGCTCCTGGGCCTGTTCGCCCAGCGAAACTTTCCGAGACCTGGAATTTACGCCATCGGTCCCGCTTCAAGAGCGGCTGCGCCAAACCGCCCATTGGTACCGTGAAGCAAAGTGGCTGTAGACCACGGTTACGCGATGCGCCCAGTGCGGGTTGTCGTAGACGAGGGACGCAATCTGACCGGTTTTTTTAAGCGCAGCAACTGCTCTTAGAACGCCTTAGGCGGCCTTTTGTGACTCTCTACGGTAGAAGGACTGGCAAGTTTTCCTCGTTTCTACCGCCTTGCGGGTCCAACTCGGAGAGCGGGTTTCTATAATGATAAAACCGCTTCTGCCCGTCGTTCTTCTTTGATTGATCCGGTGACATGTCGGACGCCGCTTCCCCTCCTCGCGTTCAGAAACAACCGCCAAAACGCCGTTGGTTGCGTCGAGCGTTGATCGGCCTTGCTTTGACGCTGGCGTTGGTGGCGGCGGCGCCATACATCGCGCAGTATCCGCCCGTTAGAGATTGGTTGGTTAACGCTCTTGCTAAACGAGAGAACGTGCGCGCCGAGGTAGGCGGCGCCTCGTTCGGTTGGTTCACGCCGCTGGAGCTGCGCGACGTGCGTGTCGATTCACCGCAGGGCGCGCCCCTACTGAACGTCGCGCGCATTCGCGCTGCAAAGCCGTGGTGGCAATTGGCCCTTTCGCAAAAACGCTTGGGCCGGTTCTTCATCGGAGCGCCTCACGTTACGCTGCTGGCCTCGCCGAGTGGTTGGAACTTTGAAGGGATCGGCCCGGCGAAGGAGGCTTCCCAACGGCCTGCGGATCCAGGGGATCGTTCCGAGCCCAGCGACAAGCCCGAATTGACGGCCGTATTGCAAGACGCCGCGGTCGTGCTGCGCCGCGCCGGCATTGAGGAACCGCTCTTGGATGTGGAGGGCGTCCATGCGACGGTCGATATCCGATATCTCGAGGACACTCGCTGGCTTATCGTCCAACCGTTTCAACCGCTGGACCGTAAGCAGTTGACGCCCGAAATGTGCAACAATGGTTTGCAGTTAATCGCTCCAATTCTGGCGAACGCTACGTGGGTCAGTGGCGAGGTATCATTGTCCATCGACGAGTTCCGACTTCCCCTGGACCGGCGCGCGGCGGAAGATCCCCAATTGCCCCCCGCCTTTGCTGCTGGGCGTCTCGATATGCACTCGGTGGAAACGGGCCTCAAAAATCCGCTCTTGCAAGAGATCGCCAACAAAGTGGCCACTTTGTTGGGATCGAAAATGCCTACGCGGGTGCGCATTGCTAACGAAACGCAGGTGCAGTTTGAATTGCGCGATCGGCGCGTCTATCACGAGGGGCTTGCGTTTGGATTGCCCGAAGTGTCGCCGAATCTGGTGATTCGCACGTCGGGATACGTGGGGTTAGACAAGAGCCTGGACTTGCGAGTTGAGGCGCCAACGTCCTTGGATTGGGCGTTTGATGGACCTATTGCACAACGGTTGTCGGGCAAGTCGATTGAGTTGGCGGTAACCGGCACGTTGGATGATCCCAAGGTGTCGTTTCCAGAGGATAAAGGATTGGTCCAGCAATTGGCCAATTTGGTTAGCGAAAACCCAGAGGAAACCGGCGGCGCCGTAGCAGGCGGCATGGTCGACTTGGCGAGAGACGTGCTTCCGCTTGCTCGTGATGCGACGCAAGGAGTAGCCGAGACGCTTTCAGACGCGCTGGCTCGAGTGCGCGACCGTCGCGCCGATCGCCGGGCAGCGAGAAACCCGGGCGCTCTGGAACGTTTTGACGATGACTCAAGCGAGGCCCTTCCTCCAGCCCCACCGCGTGAAGGCGAACGACCCGAGGAAGGCGCATTTGACGATAGCCGCGCAAACGACGACGAGGAAGTCGAACCCAACCGGCGGCGCGGACCGTTACGTCGTCTCTTGGATCGTTCCCGACGCAACCGCGAGGAGTAGGTATTAACCATGCACGCGTCTTCCGCGCCGCCTGCTTCGGGAACTCGCGCTGCGTCGTACTATCTGGGATGCCCAATTTGGGCTACCGACCGCTGGAAGGGCGCACTTTTCACGGCACGGGCGCCACGCAAAGAGTGGCTGCGTCAATACTCGCAAGTGTTCAACACCGTCGAGGGGAACAGCACCTTCTACGGGCTGCCCTCGCGCGAGACAACTCAGCGGTGGCTTGAGGACTCGGCAGACGGGTTTCGGTTTGCTCTGAAGTTCCCCCGCGTTATCAGTCACGAACGTCGCTTGATTGGCGCCGAATCGGAAACGCGGGAGTTTCTGGATGTGCTTTCGCTGCTGGGCGCGGCAGAGCGTTTGGGGCCGTCATTCCTACAATTGCCGCCCGATTTCGCCCGCGGTGAATGGCCGGCTTTGGAGCGATTCTTGCGCCGGTTACCGCGAGAGTTTCCCTACGCTGTCGAAGTGCGGCATCGAGATTACTTCGACCAAGGCGAGAACGAACAGCGTTTGGACGCGCTGCTGCAAGAGTTGAAAATGGACCGGGTGCTGCTGGATAGCCGCGCGCTATTCTCTGCGCCTCCCAGCGACGAGACCGAAGCCCGAGCACAAAAGCGTAAGCCGCGGTCGCCCCATAGGCTCACTGTCACGGGGAAGCGTCCGTTGGTGCGGTTCATCGGCCGCAACAACGTCGACGAGGTGACGCCCTGGCTAAGGGATTGGGCGCCGGTCGTGGCCAAGTGGATGGAAGAGGGGCTTACGCCGTACTTTTTCGCCCACGCGCCCGATGACACCTTTGCGCCCGCGTTGGCCCGGAGTTTTCACACAGAGCTGATGCGTCACACGCCGAATCTCGGGACGCTACCCGCTTGGCCGGGCGAAACAGAATTGTGGCAAACTCAGAAACAGCAGCGGTTGTTTTGAAACCGCGGAGCCATGCAAGCCGCCCAGGCCGCTCCAAGAATGAGCGGCCTGGGAAGCCGCCTTCATATCACAACCATTTACGCTTTGACGAACTTTTCGCGAACACGTTCCAGCAGCTTCTGCGTGGCGCGGATACCGTCGATTTCACTCAACTTGCCGCCTTCGTACTCAATGCCCACATAGCCGTGGTAGCCTGCATCGAGCACGATTTGCATCATCTTGAAGTAGTCGGTGCGTGTTTCGTTGCCTTGGTCGTCAAAATCGTGGCTCTTCGCGCTTACGGCCTTGGCGTAGGGCATCAACTCTTTGACGCCCTGATAGCGGTCGTAATCGTGGAAGTTACCAAAATCGGGCAACGTTCCGCAGTTGTCCATGTTGACTTTCTCCATCACGGCGGCCAGCCACTTGCCGTTCGACGAAAGACCGCCGTGATTCTCCACAATCACGTTCAGGCCGTGTTGGGCGGCGAACTCCGACAACCGCCGAAGTCCATCAGCCGCCAAATTGAGCTGTTCTTCGTAGGCGCCCGACGAGGCGGCATTCACACGCACCGAATGACAGCCAAGGAACTTGGCCGCTTCCACCCACTTGTAGTGGTTCTCAACCGCCTTGATGCGCTTCGCCTCATCGGGATCGCCCAAGGCGCCTTCGCCGTCCACCATAATCAGCAGACTCTTCACGCCCAGGTCGGCGGCCCGCTTCTTCATTTCGGCCAGATAGTTTTGGTCTTTGGCCTTGTCCTTGAAGAACTGATTAACGTACTCAACCGCCTCGATGCCGAACTCTTCTTTGGCCGTCTTGGCAAAATCCAAGTGATTCAACTTGCCGCCAAAGATGGTGCGGTGAAGCGACCACTCAGCGAGCGAGATCTTAAACGGCTCCTTGCTTGCTTGATCATCTTCGGCCCAAGCTCCGGCCCGAGGGAACACGCCCCAAACGGCCGAAGCGGCGGCAGCCGCCTTAAGAAAATCGCGACGTGGGAGACTTACTGACATGGTGTTGTTCTCGTGAAAAAATTAAAACTGTGGGGTATGGAAAACCCTGGCTAGTATAAATAGCCCCTAAGCGACCGGCAATGTACGCCCGCCGCGCTGCTAATCGACCGTAAGGAGTTTGCAAAAGGCAAAGAAAAGGTCGTAACTCGTACGCAGCGCTGTGGCGAATTGATCGAAGTTTTTGATTTTGGTTTGACGAATTCTCACGAACCTTGGCCCGTTAGTTGCGTCTTCCACGGTGAGTGTTCATTTCCGTTCCAAGAGACCGCGGTTCTGCAGGAGGGGCTTTCCCCCAAACCGTGACAATCCTGGGGTGCGGGAATATACTTAAGTGAGCGCCGATCGGTGTTGGCGCAACACGAGCCGCTGGCTCATTTCCTAAACAAAAGAGGTTTTCTCACCCCGTGTACGATACCGAGCGTTTGCAACGCGTCGCCAGAGAAAAGACGATTTTAGTCCGCGTCATTCTGCCTGAGCATTCGTACGAAGACAATCCACTCGAGGAATTGGAAGGTCTGGCTACGACGGCCGGCGCCCGCATTGTCGGGCAACTCATGCAGCGTCGCGAAAAGCCCGATCCCGCTACTTATCTGGGCAAAGGTAAAGTCGATGAATTAAAGAGCCTGGTGCAACGTCACGACAGCGACCTCGTGATTTTCGACAACGATCTCTCGGCCGGGCAGATTCGCAACTTGGAACGAGCCTTGGGCGTGAAGGTTTTGGATCGCACCGAGGTGATTCTCGACATCTTCTCCACGCACGCTCAAACCTACGAAGCGCGCCTTGCGGTGGAATTGGCTCAACTGGAATACTCGCTGCCGCGCCTCAAGCGGATGTGGACCCACCTTTCGCGTATGAAGATGGGCATCGGCATGCGTGGTCCGGGTGAAAAGCAGTTGGAAACGGACCGCCGCCTGGTGGAGAAACGCATCCACGACCTGCGAACCGAGTTGAAAGAGATTGAGCAGCGCAAAGAGCGGCAAGTGGCCGCGCGTAGCGAACATATGACCGTGTCGTTGGTCGGTTATACCAACGCCGGCAAGAGCACGTTGATGAACGCGCTAACGCAGGCGGGGGTGAAAGCCGAAGATAAGCTGTTCGCCACGCTCGATACCCGCACTCGCCGTTGGCAGCTTCCGAACTGGGGACCGGTGCTCTTGAGCGATACGGTGGGCTTCATCCGCGACCTGCCGCACGGGCTGATCGCCAGCTTCAAAGCAACGTTGGAAGAGGCCCGGCAGGCCGACCTGTTGCTCCACGTGGCCGACGCAAGCAATCCCAATGTGCTGGCGCAGATCTCGGCCGTGTACAAGGTGCTGGAAGAACTGGGGATCGAAGAAAAGAGCACGCTGCTGGTGCTCAACAAGGTAGACTCCCTCGACACGCCAGCGCAACTCGAGAGCGTCCGCCGCCATTATCCCAATGCGATAATGATTAGCGCGCGCGAGCGGCACGGCCTGGAGGAACTGGCCCACCGGGTGAGCGACGCGCTGAGCGCCTCGTTCCTCGACATCGACGTTGAACTAGGCGCCGACAACGGCCGGCTTATGGCCTATCTGGCGGCGCAGGGCGAAGTCTTGTCGAAACGCTACCAAGACGAGCGAGTCACCATCCACTGTCGGTTGCCCAAGAAGCACTTGGGACGCATCCAAGAGTGGGGCGGTGTGGTTCGCGATCATGTGGACATCGCTCCATCGGAGAATGGCCAGGCAAACGCCCACGGCGAAACCGTTGAGAACGTGGCCTAGGAGCGGCGTATGGCCAAACGCAATCTTGCCGGCGCCCGTACCATCTTGACGGGCGCCTCAAGCGGAATCGGCCGAGAATTGACGCGTGAATTGGCTCGTCACGGAGCACGGCTAATCATTACCTCGCGACGTGAAGACCGCTTGCGCCAGCTTGAGGCGGAGATTGCAGCCGCCGGCGGCGAGGCGGTGGCGGTCGTCGGCGACGTGACCGACGACGCTCTACGTCGGCAACTGTTGACGACGGCCGAAGAGCGTTGGGGTGGTTTGGACCTGCTCATCAATAACGCAGGCATTGGCCATTTTGGGCCTTTTCGCGAGAGCGACCCTGATCGCGTGCGCCGCACTCTGGAGGTGAACTTCTTTGCTCCTGTCGAGTTGATCCGCGCGGCGCTTCCGTACCTGGTCCGCGGCAGGTCTCCGATGATCGTCAACGTCAGCTCGGTGCTGGGGCATTTCGCCGTGCCGAATAAGAGCGAATACTGCGCAAGCAAGTTCGCCTTGCATGGTTTTAGCGATGCGCTGCGCATGGAACTGATGCGCGACGGCGTTGACGTGCTGGTTATTTCACCCAGTACAACCGCTACCGAGTTCTTCGACAAAGCTCAGCCCGACCCGGAGCAACGTCCACGGCGCGGCATGTCGCCGGTTAAGGTTGCACGGCGCACGGTTCGCGCCATCCGGCAAGGAAAACGCGAGGTGGTGTTCTCTGTTGAAGGCAATTTCGCCGTTTGGGCGGATCGTCTCGCTCCTGGCCTTATGACTCGGATTCTCGCCAAGTACGGCGGCTGACGCTCGTCGATTCTTGGCTCCCGTGGGCATGTTCCCCTTAGACCGTCTGGTCATGCGGAAGCCTAAGCGAGCGCACTACGCCAACCACGAGCGCAAAAACCGTCAGCGGGACGACAAAGAAAAACATGAGCGCCCCAAACTCACCCGTGAGCGGCGATTGGGTCGCCCGCAGCACCAGCGCGGTTAAATAGGCCAGATAGTACGCAAAGAATATGCCGCCGTTCCAGCGCGTAATGGTGCGGCCGGTGAAGAACACCGGAAGGCACGCCACGGCAATGGCGATCATGATCGGCATATCGAACCGCAACGCGGTTTCGGGGATTTCGATATCGCGGGGCGAGACAATGCCCGCAAGTCCCAACACGCATAGCAAGTTAAAAATATTGCTGCCCACAACATTGCCCACGGCGATGTCGCGCTCGCCCCGAAATGCGGCCACAATCGACGCGGCCGCTTCGGGTAACGAGGTCCCTAAGGCGACAATCGTCAACCCGATAATCAGTTCGCTCACGCCGAGAATCCGCGCGATCGAAACTGACCCACGCACAAGCCAATCGGCTCCAATTCCCAGCAACACGAGGCCGCCCATCACGAGCAGCACATTCGCCAGCAGCCGCGCTGGCGCCGGAGGAGCCGTCTCGCC
>CAYWIS010000190.1:0-10693 GCA_964458385.1 uncultured Pirellulaceae bacterium | reverse complement strand
GAACGTTTGATCGATGGCCGCCGCCAATTCGCCGCTGGGCTTGCCGCCTCCCTTGGGGCTCATAATCTGCCAGAACAGCGAGTGATTTGCGTGACCGCCGCCGTTATTGCGGATCGCAGCCCGCTTGTCCTCGGGCGTCGAAGAGAGCTTGGCCAGCAACTCCTCGATGGGAATGTTCTCAAACTCCGTACCTTGCACCGCCTCGTTCAGCTTGGCGACATACGTGGCGTGGTGCTTGCCATGGTGAATCTGCATCGTCTGGGCGTCGATGTGCGGCTCCAGAGCATCGTGAGGATACGGCAGATCAGGGAGAGTAAAAGCCATGTTCGTTTCCTTCCGTAGCAAGAGAGGGACAGACCCAGATCTTCTATCCGCAGCATAGCCGATCAATAAACATCGGACAATCGGTTGGAAAATGCCTCTCTCGTGATGAGCGTCTCCCGAACGTCGGATATGTCTGATGTTTTGGCTTGGTTTCATTACCGGGCGCGAATGGGTGCATCGCCGCGATAACCAAGGTGTAGCTGCGGCTTTTGCACGGCCTTCGCTTACCCTCACACGGGGAAACGCCGCTTGGGGCGGGGGCTTGCTTCACAGCGTTTGCTTCTCTAGCTTCAACCGCAGGCGGGTATCTGATCTCTTGCGACGCATACCTTCATCCTCTATGCATGCCGAAGTGATCGCCATTGGCGATGAGCTGACAAGCGGCCAGCGTTTGGACACAAACAGCCAATGGCTCAGCCAACGGTTGGCTGAGCTGGGCGTGCGAACGCTCTTTCACACGACCGTTGGCGATGACCTGGAAGCGAATGTGCGCGTGTTCCGCGAGGCCGCCGACCGGGCCGATCTGATCGTGTCCACCGGCGGACTGGGACCGACCGCAGACGACCTAACGCGCGAGGCGCTGGCTGCGGCTCAAGGTGTGCCGCTGGTTCGTGACGAAGCGGCGCTAGAGCACATCCGCGCGTTGTTTGCTCGCCGGGGACGCACCATGCCCGAGCGCAACGTGATTCAGGCCATGTTTCCTCAGGGCAGCCGAGTGATTCCCAATCCTCATGGCACCGCGCCGGGAATCGATTTGACGGCGCCGCGCAGGGGACGCCCGCCGGCGCGGTTTTTCTGCCTGCCGGGCGTACCGGCCGAGATGAAAGAGATGTGGAGCGAGACGGTAGCGCCGGCCATTCGTGCAATGTTGCCAGGACCGCTGCGCGTGATTCGGCACCGTTGCGTTAAGTGCTTCGGTGTGGGCGAAAGCCAACTGGAGCAGATGCTTCCTGACTTGATCCGCCGGGGACGCACGCCGCAGGTGGGAATCACCGTGCATCAGGCGACGATCACGCTTCGCATTACGGCCGAAGGCTCCTCTGACGAGGAGTGCGCAGCCGTGATGCAGCCAACATTGGAGATCATCCGCAATACGTTGGGCGACCTGGTGTTTGGCGAAGAAGATGAAGAGTTGCAACATGCGGTAGCCCGGCGTTTGGCCGCGCGCGGACAGACATTGGCCGTGGCCGAATGGGGCACCGGAGGAATGATCGCCCATTGGCTGAGCGACGCCTGTTCCGACGAAACGCACTTCTTGGGGGGAGTCGTGGTGCGCAGCCGCGAAGCGTTGATTCGGGATTTAGGCATTGCCCGCGAACTGGTGGATCAGCATGGCGAAAGCTCGCGGGCCGTCGCTGTGGCGATGGCCGAACATTGCCGCTCCCAATTTGGCGCCGAGTTGGGGCTGGCGGTGGGACCGTTTCCGCGGTTCGACCTGCACGCCGACTCGCCGCCTCCCGTGCATATGGCGCTGGCGACGCCCGATACCATCTATCCGTCCACGGAGCCTTTTGCCGCTCATCCCGATATTCTTCAGGCCCTGATTGCCAAGCGCGCCCTCAATTTGCTGCGGCTTTACCTGGCAAAGTAAAGCGAAGCGTGGCGGTCGAGCGGCGCGTCACGGTTAGGACGTTCGCCGCAGCCCGGCGCGGTACATCCAAACGGCGGCGCCTAACAGAGCCAAGAGCGAGATCGCCGTCAGCGCACCGTCAGACAAGTGAAGCGCTTCGCCTAGCCCCCACGAGGCGTAGCCCAACCATGCAAACAGCCCAAGGGCGACGCCCACCAACGATTCTCCGGCAATCACGCCCGACGCGGCGAGCGTCAAGCGGCGGAGCGGATACTCATCTGCTGGGGCGGCTCGGCGGATCAGGTAATGCACCACACCGCCCAGAAGAATTGGCGGGGCTACGCCGAAGGGAAGATACATTCCCACGGCGACGGGCATCACGTGCAGGCGGAAGGGAATGCCCAACCTGTGCAACAACGCATCGGCCAACAGCAGTCCCACGCCAATCGCCATCCCCGCGCCGATCATGGACCAGGGCAATTCACCGTTACCGAACATGCCTTGAGCCAGGTTAGAAAACAGCACCGCTTGCGGTGCGGGCAACTCGGCGCCGCCAATGCCGCCGGCGCCGCTTGCCAGCGAGCCTTCGTGCAGCACCGTCAACACGGGCGCCATGACCAGTGACGCCGCCAGCACACACATGACTTGCATGATTTGCTGGTTGCGGGGCGTGGCGCCAACGAGCAAACCGGTCTTCAGATCGTTGCTGGTGTCGCCCGACGTCGAAGCCACACAGCAGATGATTCCCGCGACTCCCAAAGTGGCGACGATTGCTTTCAGCGCGTCCAGCTCAAGAAACCCGACTTCGCGAAACACGTACAGCAAACCGCCTGTGCCCAGCACTGCGGTAATCGTCATGCCCGAGACGGGACTGTTCGAACTACCTACCAGGCCCACCAAGTAACTTGCCACGGCAGTAAAGAAGAACGCCATCAAGAGCATGATAACCGTGGTGACGATCGTGACCGGCGCCGACTGGAGGAGCGAATAGTAAACCCCAGCGATGACCAGCGTGGTGAGCGTCGCGAGTACGGCCACCGCTTTTGCGCCCAGGTTGCGTTCGGTGCGGGCAATGGCGGGAGGCTCGCCAGGCGATGACGTGTCGTGATGGTTCCCTCGCGTTACCGCGCGTAGTTCGCGCACCGCGGCAATCAGGCCGCTGCGTACGCGCCAAATCGACACCACGCCGCCCACCAGCATTGCCCCCACGCCCAGATAACGCACTTGCGTACTCCAAAGCCCCTTGGCGAGATTGGCGGGAGCGTCAGCCGCAGCTTCCACGGGAAACGCCAAAGGGATGGCGATAAGCCAGCTAATGACGCCGCCCAAGAACACCTGCGACGCAATAGGCAGGCCGACAATGGCGCCTACCGCGATTAAAGCCGGCGCCACATCGGCGCCCACGTAGACCACGCGCTGCCGCACCAACGTAGCCGCTTCAACGCCGCCTTTCATCAAACCGAGAAAGGATTGCGTTCCCTTGAACACGGCTCCCAGCGCCAAACCGCCAAAGATTAACCCGGCGCCCGAGTCGGCGGTGTGCTGCGTGGCCCGCTCGGCAGTCCGCAGCACTTCGGCGCAGGCGACCCCTTCGGGATAGGGCAGCTCGGGGCTATCGACAATCAAAGCCTTGCGCATGGGGATCATCAACAGCGAACCGAGCACGCCCCCGGCGGCGGCAATGGCGGTGGTCGTCCAGAAGTCGAACTCACGCCATACGCCCACCAGCACCATGGCTGGCAGGGTGAAAATCACTCCGGCCGCAAGCGCTTCTCCGGCCGAGGCGCCGGTCTGCACCATGTTGGCCTCAAGGATCGAGGTGCGCCGCATGAGGCCGTTCAAAATGGCTAGCGCCATCACGGCCGCAGGAATCGCCGCCGAAACGGTCATACCCACACGCAGGCCGAGGTAGACATTGGCGGCGCCCATGACGACCGACAACACCAACGCCAGCACAATGGCGGCCGGCGTCATTTCGGGAGGAGATGAAGTAGGTTTCACGCGCGAGGGATCCAGGGAGTGAAGCGAAATTTGCGCCTCATCGTTCCCCGAAACCGCCAAGACTGTCAACCGTAGTTAGCACCGTGAGCAACAAAAAGAAAACGACCACGGCCGCCAATTTGAACTGCCGCCGCTTCCATGACGAGCCACGGACCCAGAAGCAACGGCCTGTTCCGCTAAGGGAACACCGGCGGCGCCGTCAGTTCACCCGTGCCCTACCGCAACATCTGCCGCACACTAGGGATGGCGCCCTGAAGGAAGTGTTGAGAGCATCGGCCACTTCGGCCAAATCAATGGCCGTATCGGCCAGCGGCCATACGATTCTCCCCGCAGTCAGATCAAGCGCGGCCGTACTCGTGATCCTCGCTGCAAGGAGGGTGACGACGGTGCGCCGGATCACAGGAAATGGCAGAAACGCCATTTTTCCTTGCGAGCCGCCATCGCAACGGCTGGCATGGGGCCGTGGTAATTCGAAGGCCCACGACGTTGAGAAGTGTTGCTCAATGCGCGACGGGCTTCCCTTAGCACACCGCTTGCTGTCGGTTGAACTTTCGCATCGGGACCCCTATCATGGACGAAAACTAAAAAACCAAAATTCGTGCAGGAGTCTCGCACCGTGAAAATTGATGCGCGAGCAACGCGCCTTCTGGCTGCGACGCTGATCACCTTAACGGCCGTGGCGGCAAGGGGCGACGAAACGGCTCCACCCGTTTCGGCGTTAGCGGGACTGGAAAACTTCCTGCAAGCGTCGCCGCGCGTTTTCGTAGGGGGTGAGCCTCATGGTGAAGCAGCCTTTGCGGCTTTGGCCGAGCGCGGAATCAAGACGGTGGTAAGCGTTGACGGCGCTCGGCCCAACGTCGAACTAGCGAAGAAGTACGGCCTACGGTACGTTCACATCCCTATTGGCTACGACGGTATTCCGAAGGAGGCTGGCGCAGCGCTGGCCCGACTGGTCAAGGATGCGGAGTCGCCGTTCTATATCCATTGCCACCACGGCAAACATCGAGGGCCGGCTGCGGCGGCGGCTGCATGTATTGCCGCGGGGGAGTTGGATGCCGCTGGCGCGGAAGCGCTGCTGAAGCGCGCTGGGACCAGCCCTGGTTATCGCGGTCTATGGCGCGATGTGGCTGCCTACAAGCCGCCGCCTCCCGGCGCGCCGTTGCCCGAGTTGGTGTCGGTGGCTCAGGTGGATTCGCTGGCGGCGGCGATGTCCAAGGTAGACCGCAGTTTTGATCGGCTCAAACTTTGTGCCGCCGTGGGCTGGAAAACGCCCGAAGATCACCCTGACCTGTCGCCTCAACAGGAAGCGTTATTGCTGCGCGAGCAATTGCGGGAATCGGCTCGCCACTTGGCCGGCGATTATGACCAGCATTTTCGCGACTGGTTGGCCCAGTCGGAAGCGAACGCTTTGAACCTAGAGCGTGCGTTGCAACGCGGCGACGTTCGCACGGCTGCGTCCGAATTTCGCCAATTAGAAACCTCTTGCAAACGGTGCCATGAAGCTTACCGCGATTAACCCTCTGTCTGGCGTCGGTTCGTGGCGCCGAAGCTGCACGTTCTTGGCGGGACGCTGGCTCTTGATAGCGTTAGGCCTAGTTGCTGGCGGTTGCTGGTCGGCAAGTCCTACGGAACTGGTGGTGTATACGGCGCTGGACCGCGAATTCTCGGAGCCGATTTTTCGAGACTTCGAGCAAGCCACCCAGATTGATGTGCAGTCAAAGTTCGATGTAGAGTCGACCAAGACGGTCGGGCTGGTCAATGCGATTATCCAAGAGCAGAACCGGCCGCGGTGCGACGTATTCTGGAACAACGAAATTCTCCATACGCTGCGTTTGGAGAAACTCGGACTGCTAGAGCCGTTTGTCTTGCCGCAGGCCGAGAAGTTTCCAGACAACTATCGTTCGCCTCAAGGAAACTGGTATGGCTTTGCGGCCCGCGCCCGAGTGCTGCTGGTGAATACCGATAAATTGCCCGAGGGAGAGCGTCCTACATCGGTGCGCGACTTGGCCGATCCGCGCTGGAAAGGTCAAGGCGGGCTGGCGTATCCGCTATTCGGCACCACCGCGACGCACGCCGCCGTGTTGTTCGCCCAATGGGGTGAAAACGAGGCTCAAGATTTCTTCCGCAAGGTCAAGCAGAATTCGGAAGTGCTCTCGGGAAACAAGCAAGTGGCGATCGCCGTGGCCCGCGGCCAGTTGGCGTTTGGGCTGACCGACACCGACGACGCCATTGTCGAATTGGAAAAAGGCATGCCGGTCGCCATCGTTTACCCCGACCAAGGCGAGGGGCAAATGGGGACGCTATTCATTCCCAACACGTTATGCATTATCAAAGGCGCTCCGCACCGCGCGCAGGCCGAGCAACTGCTGACCTACTTGCTTACGCCGGAAGTCGAACAACGCCTGGCGGCCGGCCCCAGCGCCCAGTTTCCCCTGCACGCCGATGTCCAGCAGCAACCCCGCGTCCATGACGATTCGGTCCGGTGGATGGACGTCGATTTCTCCGCCGCCGCCGACGCGTGGGACACCGCGTCGGAGTTCCTACGCAACGAGTTCGCTGAGGGGTAACCGCCGCTGATTATTTCTAATAGTCGCCGACCACTTCGCCGCCGGCGCGCGTTGCAAGAGAACGCCACGTGGTCAGATCAATGGCATTGGTCACAAATCGCACGCCGCCGTCACATAGCAGCAGGTTAGCGCCGCCAGGATGGTTGCTGCGGGCAGTCGATAGGCCCTTGTTGTGTGACCCATTGCCGCAGTCCCACTGCGCGGGATTAGGAGTGTAATAGTGGTTGTAAAGGGTGTTACCGTAGTGCCCGTCGATCCACTTGCCGCCTCGCTTGCCGGACCAGACGCCCGCGGCCGACTCGCACTCGGAGGGCGTCGGATCGTTGCCGCCGGGAACCTCTAGCACCTCGCGTCGCGGATCGGCAGGAACAGCGCCGCTGGACGTAACGCCATTCCCCAGTAGCGACTCGCTAAACGCCGCGGTGTGCGATGCGCCGTCGACCACGTCGCGAAATCCGAGGTTCACTTGCGTGAACACGCCGTCGCCCGACCCGATCAACCCATAATCGATCGTCCCGGAGCCGTTGTTCGCTACGTAATTGGTCCCGGCATCGGGAAGTCCGGGAATCCGGCCGTTGGCGCCGTCGCTGGGGCACAGCAGGAACTCAATCGCCTGTTGTGATGCGACGGTGTTTTGGACGCTAGAAAGGGGCGTTGTGTAGTCAACCAGATGGTGCACATTCTCTTGCTCGCAAAACGGCAAGAGCCGCGCTAGCGACGAATGGACCATCGGCCACGGATTGCGGGCCACGGGGAACTTGTTGTAGACGCTATGGTAGTTGTGCAGCGACAGTCCGATTTGCTTGAGGTTGTTCGAACAGCTCATGCGTCGGGCTGCCTCGCGTGCGGCTTGCACGGCCGGCAACAACAGAGCGACAAGTATTCCGATGATGGCGATAACCACCAGTAGTTCAACCAGAGTAAAGGCGGGTCTGCGGTTCATGGGAAGGTGAAACGAGGGAGGGGCGACGGACAAAGCGTAATGCATGCGACGGCGGGCAGCCCCCAAGGGCGCTCGCAGGCCAAGCGTGTTGCAAGAAGCCCCCGCGCGGGCAAATGTCACTAGGTGAGGAGCGAGCCTTTACCCAGCGCGGGAGCAAATTCGAGAGCGGCTGATCGCACGGTAAGCGCACCCCAAGCGCACGTTAAAAGCGAGCCGCACAAGCGGTCCCTCGTGCGCGGAAGAACGCAGTTCGGCCTGGCGTCAATGCGGACTTGGTGCGGCAAGACGCCTATAGGGCCGAATATTGCGCATCAGCCAAAGAAAGTCGTCCGTCGTGGCGGGGGCGGTTCGGGTTGCACTCCTGCAACCGGAACCGTTTCCGAAACGCACGGCAGCCATTCGCCCGCGGTGAGAGGAGGAAGCGTGGGCATCTCCACGCGAACTGCAAGCGCCTGTTCTAAGACCGTCCACAAGGGCGAAAGCCCCCGGCACTTGCGATAGTTGTCGATATACACGACCAATACGCTGAGCGCATCGTCTTGGATTTGGACGGTTGCAGGGTCTTGAGACGGCTTAGAGAGATCTTGATCCGAATGGCCTTTCGCCGAACAACCCTTGCCGCCGCATTGGGCGACGCGCGAAGCACAACAACTCTTCTGAGCCGTTTCTTGCGCCGCTTTTTCAAGAACATACAAGGGCGGCTGGATACCGCGCTGAAGCGACCACGCGGCGCGATAGGCGTGAGAGTGGCAGCAGCACGAACGCCAGCAACTTTCCGCATCGTGGCAGCCGCATGCGGAGTCCTGGCAAGGGAAAGGAATGGAACGGTCTTTGGGCGGCGCGTGGACGACGGGAACTCCCGTCAGACCAACGGTCATCGCGCAAAGCAACACCAACACAACGGCTTGGCGTAGCCGTTGGCCGGTGCGGCGGCGAACTGGAAGCCCAAAAAACACGGCGAGTCAACACCGACGAAGGCGGTTTGGCTCACTCCTCACCCCGGCGAGTATAGTTGCCGCGCCTTCACGATACAACCAGCCCCTACAGAGATCTTCACATTGCCCGCCAGCGTTGTGGAAACGACCGTCGGCCTTGATGTCCGTATCGCTGCCTCGGTTCCGATTCTTCTTGGCATGACGGGCAAGGACTCCATAGCCGCGCCAGGGGTAAGTCATCGGCCGCTTCCAATTGCCGCGCCGCTGGGCAGCATAGCGCCGGCGAACGAGAAACGAGAACGCGGCGCCCATAACCTCGCTGTAAGGTCTACGCAGTTCTTGATGGCGCTTTACCGTCGCCGCGTCCCACAGCCACACCGTGTTGATTTGTGGGTGATGAACGGCGCCGTTTTGTTTAGACCGCGCAGCGCCACTCCGGGCCGACCAAATCGTCACGAACACGCCGGTTTGGCCGCCCCCACATACGCCACCTCGTCGTGTAGGGAGGAAATGAACAACGGCTTCGCCGCCCTGTCGCCAAGCAATCTTTTTCGATCTCCGCGACGTTCTACCTGCGGAGATCCAAACGAAATGAATTCGGCGCCGGAATTGCTGGCGACATGTATAGGTCTAACGGAAAGCGCAACGTCGATCAGCTTGCCGATTCACCCAGAGGAAGAGGTCTATGTCTTCAACGCACGAATGGTGGCAACGAGGGGTAATTTACCAGATCTATCCTCGCTCCTTCCAAGACAGCAACGGCGATGGCGTAGGGGATTTGCAGGGCATTCGGAGTCGACTGGATTACCTCGAATGGCTGGGGATCGACGCGATCTGGATTTCGCCCATTTACCCTTCGCCCATGGCCGACTTTGGGTATGACGTTTCCAACTATGTCGACATTGACCCGCTCTTTGGCACGCTTGCCGAGTTTGACGAACTCTTGGCCGACGTACATCGCCGCGGACTGAAGCTTATCTTGGATTTCGTGCCGAACCACACGTCGGATCAACATCCCTGGTTTTTGGAGTCTCGCTCGTCCCGCGACAATCCCAAACGCGACTGGTACATCTGGAAGGATCCCGCGCCCGACGGCGGTCCGCCCAACAACTGGCTCAGCAACTTCGGAGGCAGCGCCTGGACCTATGACGAGCACACCGGCCAGTACTATTACCACGCTTTCCTGAAAGAGCAGCCCGACCTGAACTGGCGCAACCCGGAAGTGCAAGAAGCCATGATGGACGTGCTGCGGTTCTGGCTGGATCGCGGCGTGGACGGGTTCCGGGTCGACGTGATTTGGCACATCGTCAAGGACGAAGAGTTTCGCGATAATCCGCCGAACACAGAGTACGCGCCCGGCCAGCCGCCGCATCATCAAGTGCTAGCCACCTACAGCACCGACCGGCCCGAAATCCACGATATTATCGCCCGCATGCGAAGCCTGGTCGACGAGTACGACGATCGGATGATCGTGGGCGAGATTTATCTTCCTGTGGAACGGCTGGTCACGTACTACGGAGCGCACGGGTCGGGTGTACATCTCCCCTTCAATTTTCAGTTGATCAATCTGCCTTGGGACGCGCGAACCATCGAACGCGCCGTCGACAATTACGAAGCTGCGCTTCCACCCTATGGTTGGCCGAACTGGGTGTTGGGCAATCACGACCAGCCCCGGATCGCCACCCGTGTTGGCCCTGCACAAGCACGCGTGGCCGCCATGATGCTCCTCACCCTGCGCGGCACGCCAACTTTGTATTACGGCGATGAGATCGGCATGCGGAATGTGCCGATCCCGCCGGACATGGTGCAGGATCCCTATGAAAAGAACAACCCGGGGCTTGGCTTAGGACGCGATCCCGAACGAACGCCGATGCAATGGTCGGCCGAGCCGAACGCTGGATTCACCACGGGCAAACCGTGGCTGCCGGTGTCGGAGGACTATCCGAACGTGAACGTCGAAAAACTGCGCGACGATCCACACTCGATCTTAACGCTCTACCGCCGCCTACTGGCGCTGCGACGCGCTGAACCGGCTTTGTCGGTTGGCTCCTATCGCTCGGTTCCCGCCGAAGGCGATATTTTTGCATATCTCCGTATGCGGAAAGATCAGCAATTCTTGATCGTGCTCAACATGGGGCCGCACCCGCGAGAGTTCGCGCCAGAAGCGCCGATTGTCCACGGGCAGATTGCGCTTTCGACGCACCTGGACCGCGACGGCGAAGTGGTGCGAGGCTCGGTGACGCTGCGCCCCGATGAAGGCGTCATCATCGAACGTTGCGGAGACGATCAACAATAATCCTCCCAGGCCAGACGTGGCCGGGAAAACGTTTGACGCACGCCATGGCTTCCAGAA
>CAYWIS010000189.1:3271-10709 GCA_964458385.1 uncultured Pirellulaceae bacterium | reverse complement strand
ATGCTCGAGAACCCTAGGTCGCTGTTCACGTAAAACAAGCCATTCCCCACCCCGGTGTTCGGATCAGGGGTGTTCGAATTGCCATACAGGCCCTGATAGTTAGATTTAGCGTGGCCGCCACGGTCTTCATTAATCGTACCACTGGCGTCGGAAGGACAGATAAAGGCGTCGATTACCGTTTTCGTATCCGCTGTAGGAGCATCGGGAAGCTTCGCTCCCTGGCCGATTCCCAACTTATCGTAGATATTCTGCTGTTCCAGAAAGGGAAGCGAAAACGCAGCCCATCCCCAACCGTCGTTGTCGCCGCTTCGACGAATATAACCCGACGGAAATCGCTTAAAGACGTCGTGGTAGTTGTGGAGCGCAAGCCCCAACTGCTTCATATTGTTAGTGCATTGGCTGCGCCGGGCCGCCTCCCGCGCCGCTTGAACTGCCGGCAATAGCAGGGCGACCAAAATACCAATGATGGCGATCACCACGAGTAGCTCAACCAGGGTGAAGCCACCTGGCTTACGCCGATAGCGCAGAACCATAACGACCTCCGCGAGGGAAAAAAGAGAAGAATAAAAAACAGCGAGGAGTATAACCTAGAAGGCGGGCTCCGAATAGGGCCACGGACCAACTCTCAAGATATAATCACTCCCTCCAGAAATGCTAGTCGCTAATTTCGGGATTTTTTCATTTTCTCGAAAACTCACAATCCTCAAAATCGACACAAATGGTTACTAGCATAGAAATTAAAAACGTCTATGCTCGCCGCCATAAATTTCGAGACGCCTTGCCGCAGTTGGTCCTCATAGGAGACAGAACTACTTTCCAAATATTGACTTACAACTATTTGAAATATTTTTTGAAAAATCGGATTGCAACGCAAAGCGGCGACCGAAAGCCCCCACCACCAGAGAACAACAAATAATACAAATTGGGCATCCAATGCGTGCGCAACGACGCCCTTGCGGTGCGTCGCGGTACAAAAGGTTGCTAATAAGTAAGAGCAGCGTTAAACAAGCGGTTAGTGATTCGCCCCTGTCGTGATCGACTTACCTCTCAACCCTCCACTTCTTCAATGCACCACCATTACAACGCAGCGTCGCTGAGTCGGCGAGAACTTCTGATGCGCAGCGGCATGGGCCTGGGCGCACTGGGACTGGCGGGATTGTTTGCCGAAGAGGGCGCCCTGGTTGCGGCGGAAGGCGCCGGGCCCTTGGCTCCGCGAGCGCCGCACTTTCCGGGTAAGGCCAAGCGGGTGATTCATTTCTTTTTGAACGGCGGCCCCTCCCACGTCGACACATTCGACCCCAAGCCGGCGCTAGCCAAGTACGCAGGGAAGCCGCTCCCCGAAACACTTCCCACCGAGCGCAAAACGGGAGCCGCATTTCCTTCCCCCTTCAAGTTTCAGAAGTACGGAGAGAGCGGAATTGAGGTCAGCGAGCTGTTCTCGCAAACGGCGGCCCATATCGACGACATCGCCGTAGTGCGATCTATGTACGCCCAAGTCCCCAACCATGAGCCTTCGCTGATGCTCATGAACTGCGGCGACTCAGTGCAGCCGCGCCCCAGCGTCGGTTCGTGGGTGCTGTACGGCCTAGGGACAGAGAATCAAAACCTGCCCGGCTTTTTGGCCATGTGCCCCGGCGGATATCCCATTAAAGACGCCGAGAACTGGCAGTCAGCCTTTTTGCCGGGCGTGTACCAAGGCACATTCATCGACTCGCAGCACCGCGAGCTTTCGCGTCTGATTGAGAACATCACGCACCCGCACGCCACCACGGCCACGCAGCGCCGTCAGTTGGACTTGCTGCAAATGCTCAACGCCGAACACCGCGAGGGACGGTTTGATCCCCGGTTAGAAGCCCGCATCCAAACATTTGAGTTGGCGTTCCGCATGCAGGCCGAAGCGGCCGAAGCGTTTGACCTGTCGCGCGAGTCGAAGGCCACTTTGGCGATGTACGGCGATGGCGTGCATGGCCGGCAAACACTCATTGCCCGGCGATTGCTGGAGCGTGGAGTGCGATACGTCCAGCTATGGCATGGCGCCGGCCAGCCCTGGGACAACCACGATAACATCGAAGGCAACCACCGTCGTCTGGCCGCTGAACTGGACCGGCCAATTGCGGCTTTGCTGACCGACTTGAAACAGCGCGGCATGCTCGACGAGACGTTGGTGATCTGGGGCGGCGAGTTCGGCCGCACGCCTTCGGTTGAGTTAACCGGCGATGGCAAATCCAAGCTAGGCCGCGATCACAACCATTATGGATTTACAGTCTGGCTAGCCGGCGGCGGTATCCGAGGCGGCACGGTTTACGGCGCTACCGACGAATTTGGCTTCCGCGCCGTCGAGAACCCCACCAGCGTTCATGATTTACACGCCACGATTTTGCATCTGTTGGGCTTTGATCACGAACGTTTGACTTATCGCTACGCTGGCCGCGATTTCCGCCTGACGGATGTTTCAGGCAAAGTGATTCGAGACATCGTAGCGTAGCCGACTCTTTCTTACGTTGCGTTCGACGCCATAAAGCAGGAGCGTACATCCTTACTCTCAAGCGGCACGCTCCTGGGCATAAAGTGAGCTATATCAACGTCGACGGTCGGTTGACCTCGATCGCGCATATCGCTCCTGCGCGCCGCCCTTCGAGGAAAGCTCGACCATAGCGACACTTTCTAGGGCAACGCCCTTAGGGCGGCGGCCAGAGCTCGACTACACCGAGGGCGGATGCTTCTTCACCATGCATCCGACGTGGATCTCGCCCGGCTGCACGACCCGGGCGTTAACCCCGCGCAGCCGTAGCCGCTTACCTTCGACGGAATTAACAAATCTCACAGCGTCCTGCCCGAAGCGGGCAGCGAACTTCTTGCAGCCAGTATGCGGCGTTCCTGTGATCTGAATGACCGCACCGCCAATCGCCAGTTGTGTTCCCGGCGGCAAGTTGGCCACGCTCAGGTCCAAGTCAACGTAAAGTTGATCGCCCGCCAACGGCCAGTACTGCGGCTCCTGCGCCACAAGCGCAATCGCACGGGCATTCATCAGCGTAAGTTGGGCGTCAAGACACGGCGAGCCGTCAGGCGTGCGGTAGTCACGGCGGGTCTTCCAACTGTCGCCCACCAATCCATCGCTCAAGTCCAATTCGCCCACGTCTAGCACCTCGCGAGTGTTGACCTTCGGCCGCCGCACAATAAGCCGAAGCACACCCTCGTTGGCAGGTGCTTGTCGAATTGCGTCCAAGCCCGCTTCGAGTTCTTCCTTAGTCAAATGCCTCATATAATCTTTGTTCCGGCGATAGTCCTTCTGTCCGTCAGCGGGACAGTCTGAATACCCAGTTGTTCCTGCCGTGTCGGCGCCTTGTCATTATCGAGCTGTTGCTACAACCGTTCATGGTGCAGCTTCGCGGACAACGACGCAACCCGCTCGGTTAACAACGCAAACAGGTCGCACGTGTAGTAAAAGAGGCCCGGCGCGACTTGGGGTAAGGCCCGGTATACTGACTTCTGGCCGAATGTTGCCATTTTTGTAATCCTGCCGGGGCGTAGTTCCATGAAGAATCGTAGACAGGAGTTACTGGCGGCCATCGAAGGACATACGGCGTTAGTCGGTGTGGTGGGGCTTGGCTACGTTGGCTTACCGTTGGTGCGGGCGATCATTGCGGCGGGGTTCCGGACGTTAGGCTTCGATACCGACCCCCACAAGGTCGAGCAGCTAGCAAGGGGAGAAAGCTACATCAAGCACGTGCCGTCCGAGTGGATCGCCTCGTGTCGGAAGGAAGGGAAGTTCGAACCCACCGCCGATATGAGCCGATTGGGCGAAGCCGACATCCTCTTGATTTGTGTACCAACGCCCCTCGCGGAGAACCGGCAGCCCGACCTCTCCTATGTTAAAGCCACCTCGCGGCAAATCGCCGCCACGCTCCGCCCAGGACAACTGATCGTGCTCGAGAGCACCATCTACCCCGGCGCCACGCGGCAAGTGCTGCTGCCCCAGCTAGCCGCGACGGGCAAGGAGCCCGGGCAAGACTTCTTCCTGGCGTATAGCCCTGAGCGCGAAGATCCCGGCAACCCGCAGTATACGGCCAGCAACGTCCCCAAGGTGGTCGGCGGGTTTGACGAAGCAAGCCTGCAGTTGGCCAACGCCTTCTATTCGCGCGTTGTGGTGCAGACCGTTCCGGTTTCCAGCCTCGAGGTGGCCGAGGCGTGCAAGATTCTGGAGAACACCTATCGGGCAGTGAATATCGCTCTGGTGAACGAGTTGAAGGTGCTGTTCTCGCGCATGGACATCGACATATGGGAAGTGATCGAAGCAGCCCGTACGAAGCCGTTTGGATTCCAGGCGTTCTATCCGGGGCCCGGGCTCGGCGGGCATTGCATTCCGATCGACCCATTCTACTTGTCATGGGTAGCGCGACAGCATGGCATGGCCACCCAATTCATCGAATTGGCCGGCGAGGTTAACACGCGCATGCCGCAGTTTGTAATCGACCGCACGCGAGAAGCGCTTCAGCATGATGGACTTTCTCTCGCGGGCAGCAGAATCTGTGTGATCGGGGCGGCGTACAAGAAGGATGTAGACGACCCGCGCGAAAGCCCCGCCTTCCGCCTTATCGAACTACTGATCGAACAAGGCGCCATCGTCACGTATAACGATCCGCATATTCCGCGGCTCCCCGCCATGCGCAGCTTCCGTGTGCCGCCATTGGAAAGCCAGCCGCTTACCCCCGAGTTCCTTACCGAGCAAGATTGCGTGCTGATCTGCACCGATCATTCGGCCTACGATTGGGACTACCTTGTTCAACACGCCCGCCGCGTGGTGGACACTCGTAACGCCACGCGTAACGTCTCCCAAGGTCGCGAGAAAATTTGGAAGGCGTAGTCTCGGTGTTTGAACTGCGCCGGGCCAACCGATCGCCACGGCGCATGACGATCCTACGATCATCGTACACCGACGCGGCAGATGTATCTCCGCCGCGTGGCGACGTCTAACGACAATCTCAACTGCGACTACCGTTGTTCCGTCAAAATCTCGGTCAAAGGTTTGCCATCAGCCGAGGGAAGCGATACGCCCAAGAGGGCGGCAATGGTCGGCGCTACGTCGAGGTTCGACACTCGCCCGAGCTTCACGCCCGACTTAACGCCATACCCCGAGATCACGAGTGTTCCCAGCATCTCGGGATGCCCCGTCAAATAACCATGTGTACCGGCCCGCGAGGCGCGGCGTCCTACGGGCGCCTCGCTGGCGTGATCATCGCTGAACGAGTAGCCCGACTTGGCGGCCAGCCACAGGTCGGGCGCCCGAGAATCTTCCTGAGGTGTTGGCTGCCCAATCTTGGCGAAACCTTCCGGTCCAATTACCGCTTCTACGCCTTCCAGTGAAGCGAACTCTTTAGCTAGCTTCGCAGCGATTTCCGAGCGACGCTCGTCGTCGAGGATGTAGACCATGCACCCGCCCCCCTGCGACACGCAATACGCTTGTTTGTCGCCGAGCTTGCCGCCGTCGACTTGCAACAATCCCAATTGTCGTAGCAGCACGTTAGGGCGAATGTCGTGTTCGATGGGGAAGAAGCCATGATCGCTGGCGACAACAAACGTGGTCTTGTCGGCGTAAGGCGAACGTTTAGCCGCTTCCACAAGGTCACGCAAGCGGTCGTCGGCATGGCTGACGGACCAGTAGGCTTCGGGGCTGCGCGGACCATACCGATGCTGCACGTGATCGACCTCGATCAAGTGAATCAACAGCAAGTTAGGCGGATGATGCTCGAACAGGTGCCGCGCCAGCCGCGTGTAAAGCCAGTCGCGCTGTACGCCGCCGCTCGACTCGCGAACCCACGTTCCATGCCGGTCGATCGGAATGCCTTCGGCCTGCAATTCAGCCAGCCAGGAGCGTGTGCCATACTGCGGCCACGCCTCATCGCCAGCCATGTCGGGCACGGTCCAGTCGAGAGTCTTGGCGTTGCGCGTGGCGGGCCAGATGATGCCGGCCGTGGTCAGTCCAGCGGCGTGAGCCACGTCATACACGGTGGGCGTTTTGACAATCTCGTCTTTGTCAAAGAGAGGATCGGGAATGAACGGCACCTTGGAGCCTGATTCACGGCTCAAGTAGTTATTGCCGATCACGCCGTGCTTGGCGGGCGGCACGCCTGTCACGAGCGTGGTGTGATTGGGCCAAGTGACCGAGGGGAACGAGCATTCCAAACCTTCGACTCGCGCGCCTTCGCGGGCAAGACGGCGCAAGGTGGGAAGGTCGGCCTTTGGGTCGTCCAAGTAGAATCCCGCCAAGCCGTCAATGCTTACCAGCACCACACAGCGGTCTTTGAACGGTTCGGCGGCCAGCGCCGCAAGCCCCGACGTCAATACTAACGTCGCGGCGAAAAACACGGAGAACACCCTACTCATTACGAAACCTCCTTCGGTCAAAGAGATGGTGTTCTGGTATAGTCTGAGTTGGCTGTCAAAACAAGCAAGGGAGAGCCTCCATGCCTTGGCCAGAATCGTGGGAGACGTGGGCGCGCCAGTTATCGCCCGAAAACGGGCTGTATGGCAACTCACTGCGTCAGTGGCTGATCGCCCTGGGAATTGTGCTGGTCGGAATCATCGTGTTGCCCCTGGCGCACGCCCTGCTGGCGCGGCGCGTGGCCCGGTTGGCCGAACGGGTTGAAACCGCCTGGGACGACGCCTTGGTCGCAGCCTTCAGACAAACACGGTTCTGGTTCCTTTTCGTGTTGTCGCTGTACCTGGGAAGTCTGACGCTGGTATTGCCCCCCAAGGCACGCAACGTGGTTGAAGCTGTCGTGATCCTGGCTCTTTTGGCGCAAGCAGCGCTTTGGGGAAACATCGCGATCAACACGGGGCTAGAGCAGTACGCCAAGCGCCGCCGTGAGCAAGACCCGGCCAGCGTCACCACGGTTTCGGCCCTGAGCTTTATTGGCAAGCTGGCGTTTTTCACCGTGTTAGCGCTGCTGGCGCTTGATAACGTGGGAATCGAAGTGACGGCCCTGATCGCCGGATTGGGGATCGGCGGAATTGCCGTCGCCCTGGCGGCACAGAACATTCTTGGCGACTTGTTTGCTTCGTTGTCGATCGTACTAGATAAGCCGTTTGTGCTAGGCGACTTCATCATCGTCGGCGACTTCATGGGCAACGTCGAGAAAATTGGCCTGAAGACGACTCGTCTTCGCAGCTTATCGGGAGAGCAACTTGTGCTTTCCAATAACGACTTGCTGCAAAGCCGCATTCGCAACTACAAGCGGATGGTTGAGCGGCGAGTGCTATTTACCATCGGCGTTACCTATGACACGCCCCGCGAGCAACTAGCTCAGATCCCAACGCTCCTTCGCGAAATTGTCGAGGCGCAGCCTAACGTGCGTTTCGATCGGGCCCATTTTCAAGGTTTCGGTCCGTACTCACTGACCTTCGAGGTGGTCTACTACGTCCTCAAGCCCGACTACAA
>CAYWIS010000189.1:0-3261 GCA_964458385.1 uncultured Pirellulaceae bacterium | reverse complement strand
CACCCAGCAAGCGATCAATCTCGCCATTTGCGACCGCTTCGCCCAGCACGGAATCCGCTTCGCCCTTCCAACACAAACCATACAACTCGAGCCACGCCAGGAATAACCAAAAGCCATCCACGCAGTCCCCCTTCGCCATACGCTAAAGCCTCCGATCAACGCCCTGGCCGCGCTGGGCGACAAACAGAAGGAGCACCCAACCCGATAAGTTCGTTCCTCCCCTCTGCAATCCAATGGCGAAAACCTTGGGCGATCGCGGCTCGACGTTTCGCCACTAACTTCAGGCACTTCTCTTTTGCAGAAGGCGCGAACGAACACAGGACGTACCTTCGCGCAGCTTGCCTAAGTGCAACGCCATTCGCGGTGGCCGAGGAAATGCGCACGCGATCCCGCGTTTTTTACTTACAATGGGGGAATGCACGGCAAAATATGTCAAAGACATCATTCACTGGCGATACAGGCGATGTGGCGGGTTCCCTCTCCTACGCGTCGGATAACAGGTGACGATTGAGGATGCCAGGAAGCTCGCTGCATCGTCGGTTGATACCGGTTGAAGATCGTTTCTTTCTATCCGATGGAGGCAAGCGAGATGGGGTCCAAGCAGGGCGCATCGTGCGCAATGGCGCTTGTGCTGCTGGCGGCCGCTTCGCCAATCGGCGAGCGGGAATGGACCGATGCGACCGGGAAATTATCCGTGGAGGCCGACCTGCTGGGTGAAAGACGGCAAAGCCGTTCTCAAGAAAGCCGATGGAATGGTCATCGCCGTGCCACTGGAGCGGTTGAGCTTCAAAGATCGCAAGTTCATCGCCGACAACTCCCGGCCTGCATCGCCAGCCAACCCCCAAGCAGCAAGAAAGAACCAGGTCGCAAGCCGCGCCGCCTAGCGTCAATCAAGAACAAAAACAAGGTCGCCCACTGCGCATTGCTTACTTCGTCTCCGCCGATCGAGAGCCCGAACCTAACTATCAAGAGCGTCTGGACCGGGTGATGACGCATGTCCAAGAGTTCTTCCGTGACGGCATGCGGAAGAACGGGTATGGCCCCATAACCTTCGATCTGGACCGCCGCCCCGACGGGCAGGTAAACATCATTATGGTTAAGGGCTCCGAGCCGACGTTGTCCTATCACCGAGCTTCCCCAGAATCGAAGGAGAAAGTCTGCAGCAGCGTGCGGCAAGAGTTCGCCAAGCACGGCTTGAACCTGGACCGCGAGGTGGTGGTGATTTTTCAGGTCCTTATGACCCGGGATCCGGGACGGTCAATTGAAATCGGCCCCTTCGTTGGAGGCGGCAACGGGATGAGGGGAGCAGCGTTTGTGTTTGATGACATTCACCTCGATGCGGCCCTCCTTCCCTCCAAACAGCCCGATCCCTACGCACCCCCGGGAACGACTATCGGGAAATTCAACACGACCTATATCGGCGGTATCGCTCACGAACTGGGGCACGCCTTGGGCCTCCCTCACGACGGCGAAGGTCCCGGCCCTCGCCGGTTCACGGGGCGGTCAATCATGGGACGCGGAAATCATGACTATGGAGAAGACCTGCGCGGCGAAGGCCTCGGAGCGATCCTTAGCGCCGCCTCGGCCTTTCCCTTGTCGCTGCACCCGCTGTTCACCAAGAAAGAGCCCGAGCAAACAAAAGTGGACTTTACCATCACCCGCCTGAAAGCCGAGCCCGTCAGAGGCCAGCTGAAGTTGGAGGCCGCGGTCGAAGGGAGCGTCAAAGCCGTTGGACTCGTCGCACTCAACGATCACGACGCCGATCCCAAGGATTACGATGCGATGGGTTGGGTCGCTCCCATTACTTCCGACGGCTCCTTCCGATGCCTAATCGGAAACCTGGCGCCCGGCGCCTACAACCTGAGCCTCCGCGTGTACGCCGAAGACGGCCCGTTCAACGTCTTTACCTATTCCTACCGCGTCGACGCCCTCGGCCGCATCGACACCACCCAACTCCAAATTGGCGACTAACGCATAACGAAAGCGACAAGACATGGCCAAAGTCGGATGCTGGACCGCTGTCTGCGAACGGCAATTGTTCTTGCGAACCTGCCTAATGCAAATGCGTCTGCAGACGCGGCAGCCCGACGCCTACCTCATCCTGATCAACGGCGAGAACGCCGATTCCTATGATTTGCGTTGCATTGATGACCTGCTTCACCCGTGGATTTCCATACAACGAGTTTCGCGCAAACTGACTCCACGCGAAGCGTCCACACTTGCCGTCGCCGAACTGCTGCAGTCCGATATCGATTTGTCCTTCAAAATCGACTCCGACGACATCTACCGCGTGAACTACCTGCAAACGATCTTGATCAGCAACTTGGGTTCAATAGCGATACATTAGGCGGCGCAAACCTTCACAATGTGGCCTTCCGCCACGAGCTAGAGCTCACCACCGGAGAAAAAGTGAGCACTCCCGCAATTGCCTAGCGGCGTCTTTTTCGCCCGCCGCGAGTTGCTTTGGGAGTATGCTGTCGAGAGGGACGGTCACGCCGTGGAGCTTGCGCACAGTGAGCTTGCCGACAAGGTTGCGGCCATGCTGTGGCTGTACGGGCATGGCGGGCCGTATGAACTGAGAACATTCGAACCCGCCACGAGGTGAGCTTGAACCACGTTTCGTGTTACGAGTTTGCTTTTCACTGCAAAGGTTTGCTCCTTGCGACCTCCGTCGGTAAGCTGCGAGAAACGGCGGCCGGTGTCGACGGCGGCGAACTTCCGTTTTGTCCGGCCGATACAGACAACGGTTAGCCCGCCGCGCAACCAGCAACGGCTTACAGCAGGGGCTGGGTTTTCGGCGCAGCTCTCCGGGCCGCGGCCAGTCGGCACATTGTTGGGCGGTGAATTATGCGATTCCCCCTTCGTTACCATCTTGTCACGGTGCTACTGGTTTTTGCTGTCACCCCAACGCTTGTTTGGCTCAATCTGCGCGAGTGGGTCCGAGTCTCACGTCCATTCGATCTCGGACTTGGCAGTCCGCTGGTGGACGTCTACGTTGCCTCGGGTTGGCCTTTTGACCATCGTTCGTGCGTATACCTTGTCCCACTAGACAATCTCAACGACTTCCACGATTGGCTACAAACAGAAAATGAGAAGTGGAGCTTCACGTTTCGAAACGTAAGGTTATCCCTTAACATGGCATGCAGTTGTCTTGTGATTGTTTGCTTCGCCGTAGTTCCCGAGATCGCCATGCGTCTGCTGGCCCGGCATTGAAGGCGATCCCGTTCAAGTTGATACGGCCAACCACGCGGGCATAGTCGA
>CAYWIS010000188.1:0-10766 GCA_964458385.1 uncultured Pirellulaceae bacterium | reverse complement strand
ACGGCGCGATGGACGGCGCCAGCAAGTTCGTGCGCGGCGACGCCATTGCGGGCATTATCATCACGCTGATTAACATTGTGGGCGGGTTCTTTATCGGCGTGGTGGAAATGGGAATGACCTTCGCCGAATCGGCCGCGTTGTTCACTCAGTTGACCATCGGCGATGGCTTGGTGACGCAGGTGCCCGGCTTTTTCATCTCGATTGCGGCGGCCTTGCTCACAACCCGCAGCACGCAAAAAAGCAACCTGCCCGTCGATTTTCTGCAGCAGATCTTCGCCCGTCCTCAGGCGTTGTTGGTTGCGGGAGCGTTTGTCGCGCTTCTCGTGTTCACGCAGTTGCCCACCATCCCGCTCCTGATGATTGGCAGCGGCTGTGTCGGATTGGCGATATTGTTAAAACGTCAAACCCAAGCTCAGGAAACGCAACAAGCCGCGGAGCAGGCCGAACAGCAAGCGAAGGCGGCCCGTCCCGAAGAACGCATCGAGGACTATCTGGCGGTCGACCCCATGGAAATGGAGATTGGCGTTGGCCTCATTGCCTTGGCCGATCCCAGCCGCGGCGGCGACCTGTTGGCGCGGATTACCGGCGTGCGGCGAAACATCGCCAGCGATCTGGGCATCGTGCTTCCCAAAGTCCGCATTCGCGATAATCTACGCCTCGGCGAGAATCGGTATCGCATTAAGATCGCCAACAATCCGGTCGCGGAAGGTGAAGTCTATCCGCACCTGCTCTTGGCGATGTCGTCGGGCATGACGCAGGAACGCCTACCCGGGATTCCCACCAAAGACCCCGTCTTTGAGCAACCTGCGGTGTGGATCGAACCAGGCATGCGCGACCAGGCCGAACTCTTGGGCTACACTCCGGTGGAGCCGGCCGCTGTGCTGGCCACGCACCTAGAACAAGTGGCCAAGCGTCACGCCGACGAACTACTCACGCGCGACGCCACGCAGCACTTGCTGGACGAACTGAAAAAGTCGTCGCCGGCGGTGGTCACTGAGTTGATCCCCGACGTGATGAAACTGGGCGAAGTCCAGCAAGTCTTGCAAATGCTGCTTCGCGAGGAAATTCCCATTCGTAACCTGGCCGTCATCCTGGAAACGCTGGGCGATTATGCCCCGCGAATCAAGGATCCGGTATGGCTCACCGAATATGTGCGGGCGCGGCTTGCTCGAACCATCTGTTCCCGGTGGCGCGACGCAGACAACCGCCTTTACGTCATCACGATGGATCCGGCAATGGAGGACCGCATTGCCGCGGGCATCGACAAAGAACGCGGCCTATTGGTTCGCATGTCGCCCAAGGCGATCGAGAAAACGTGTCAGCGCATCGGCCAGGAAGCGGCCAAGCTCGTTCAAGCGGGACGCCGGCCCGTGCTGCTTGTCAGTCCGCAAATCCGGGCGGGCGTGCGACAGCTCACCGCGTCATCGCTGCCTCGCCTGGTCGTGCTGAGCTACAACGAAATTACCCGAGACACCAATATCGAATCGGTCGGTGTGGTGACGGACGCCGTATAGGCGAAGCCCAAGAGAACAGTCGAAGTTTCGAAATACGAGGCCGATCATCGCGACTGGCAAGCACGGCGCGTTGGTTCGCCTCTCCCGATAGGAAGTCGAATCCATGCAGTTGAAAAGTTATCGAGCAGAAACCATGCAACAAGCCCTCGCGTTAATTCGCCGCGACCTGGGGCCGGAAGCGTCGGTGCTGTATACGCGTGAGGTTCGCCGGGGATTCTTAACACGTTGGTTTACGCGGCGGCAGATCGAAGTCACCGCCTCGCCCGATGCAAAAGTTCCCAGCCGGTTTAAACCCAGTCGGCCCCAGGCGGGGGCGCGGGACGCGCTGGTAGCCGAGACGCGGTAGTTTCGGCTTGCCAACGGCAAGGGGTGACAAGGTAAGAAACAAAATCGTTTGAACGTGGCGGAGCCCTCCGCTCGATACCACCGAAAGATGACGAAACGGTTCGTCCGTCCCAGGTGAACGGGTTCAGGGATTGCCGCTATGAAACAAGCTTATGCGGGCGTTCTTGGTTTTCTGGCGTTTGGCGTCGCGGTAGCCCGCGGCGTGGTGGATGGGCAAGGTGCGGTCGCGGTGATGCCTGGCGCCTGCCTTGCTTTGGTCATCTTTGCGGCGATTGGGGCAGCAGCAGGCGCTATCGGCGACTCGCTTATACACGAAGCGGTCCAGAAGAACCTGCAATTGGAAATGGAAGCATACCAGCGGGAAACCGCTGAACAGGATCAAACACGGAGGAAGGAATGACGGCGACGTTCACCGCGTGCTGCGATGTCGAACAGTTGTGGCAGGCGTATAAAGAGGATCCTTCACGACGCGACTTGCGCAACCGGCTGGTCGAGAATTATTTGCCGCTGGTGCGTTTCAACGCCGAGCGCGTTTGGTCGCGTCTTCCCGACGCGGTGGACTTAGACGATCTGATTTCGGCGGGCACGTTTGGGCTTATCAGCGCGATCGAGTCGTACGACCCGGATCGCGGCGTCAAGTTTGAAACGTTCTGTGTGCCGCGCATTCGCGGAGCCATGATCGACGAACTGCGGTCGATGGACTGGGCCCCGCGCATGGTCCGAACGCAAGCCTCGCGTTTCAAACAAGCGTACAAGGAATTGGAGAACCAACTGGGGCGGCGCCCAACCGAAACCGAGCTGGCCGAGCACCTGGGAATCTCTACCGCCGAGGTGGAACGCCTAGTGCTTGAGTCGAACGTAGCCACGCAAATCAGCCTGCACAAAACGCGTCGCGACGACGACGGCTCGAAAGAACAAGCGGAAATCGACGTGTTGGAAGACCGCAAGAGCGTTGACCCTACGCGTCGCCTACAAAAGCGCGACCTGATGCGGCTGGTAACCAAAGGATTGAATCGCGCCGAGCGGCTGATCGTGCTCCTGTACTATTACGAGGAGATGACGATGAAAGAGATCGGCCTCACACTCGGACTCAGCGAAAGCCGGGTCAGCCAGATGCACAGCAACATTGTCGAACGGCTCAAGGGTCAACTCTCTCCGCGCCGGCTTGAACTTGCCGTATGATCCGCGGCGGCCTGCCAATTTTGGACCATTCGCCCTCATCGCAGGGAGTGAGTGGACCAACCATGGTGGATCCCGTCCGAAAAAAGCTATTTAGCTCGCCGGTCTGGCGCGCTTGATCGCCAGACCGTCTCCATCGGCTCATCTTGCGCCCAACGGCCTAGAAGTTAAACTCAGCCTGCGTGTACACAAAGTCGGCATCGCCCGAGTGTGGAACGCCGGGTGTTTTGTCATAGTAGTCACCCGCGAAGAAGTGCGAGTAGCCGATCGCTAACGTCGCCCGCGGATGAAGCGTGAAGGTCGCCAGTAAATCAATTTCGTGCCCTAACTCGCGGTCGCCCGGCGCGACCCCCGGGTTAAACGGCGTCATATTGACGTTATAGGGCGTGTCGTTGCCATTCTCCAGCCACAGATAGTAATACCAGGCAAGTAATTTGACCCGCTCGTGCGGCTGCACGGTCAACACCGTGTTGATCGATTCAATATTCCGGCGACCAAACAGGTCCATGAAGCCCAGATACCGATGGGCGAGCGGAAAGAGGTGGTGAAAGCCGTTGCCCGTTGTTTCGTCACCGGTGGCGTAGTCGTAGTACACCCACAGCACTGGACTCCAAGCGAAGCCATCATCCTTCAGATTGCGCCCCAATCCAATGGTGGTAGCGCCGGCCAGGTGATCCATCCCTAGGAATTCGCCAGTCTGAGCGACGCCTTCCACTTCGAACATCCATTGGTCACTGGTTGCAAAGAAACGCGTTCCCCACGTATCGAAGCGAAAATTGGGAGTGTTGTAGCCCAGGTAATAAAAGTCGATGGTGCGGTTCTCCAGACCTTTATAGGTCGTGTAAACGCCCATAAATTCCTGGTCGTAATCGGGGTTGTCAAAGTGATAGGCGTCGACCACCACCGGGCGGACATAGAATGCGTCGACGTTCCACTGGTCGCCCTCCCAAAAAGCTTTGTACCCTTCGAAGGTCCGCCGTGTGTTCGCCCAATCGAGCGGCGAAACAAGCCGCTGCTCTCCATAGATAAGCTCTTGCCGGCCGACTCGCGCCGTCAGAACGCCGTTCTCGTTTTCGAATAGACGTACATCGAGAAACAAGTTCTGCAGTTCGGACCGGTTGACTTCGATCGCCCGTGGCGCCACGTCCTCATAATTGCTTTCGGCGTCAAGCATTTCGGCGTACACGCGGAAGTAGTCGCCCAACTCGGCGGTCGCATAGATCCGCGTGCGATGAAGGAGAAAGTTATCGTCGACGCCCGTCAATCCGAATCCCCGCATATTGTTCTCGGCGTGGCTGCGAATGCGATATTGCCCGCCAACGTCCACCGTCGCCCAATCGGTAATCGCCATCCGTTTGAGCGAGTCGCCCGGCATCCAGTCGTTGTAGGAAGGATCGTCGAGGTAACGAAAGTCGTTGTTAAAGAACACCACCTTATGTGCGCCGGCCACTTGGGCCTTCAACTCCTGCGCCTTTTTTGCCGCTTCGCAGGCGCAACACGTTCGAGCGGCCGTGCAGGTCGAATACCCCGTTGCCTCACAGGGCGCTCGGTGGTGTGCGCCGCATGAGCTGCACGTCGGCGACAAAATCACGTCCTCGTGGGAAGCCGTCGGAAGGAACGCCGCTTCCGCTTCAGTGATAATCAACGGCGCGACTTCGCCAGGTGCGGCCTCCACCAAAACAGGCGTCGCAGGCCGAACCCCGCTTCGACTGAACTCTTCTCCCAACGATGGGCCCGCATAGCTAACCAACACCGCCGCCGACATTCCCATCCATGTGCGTTTCATACGCTTCGTACTTCCTTGCGCCCATCCCGGAACCGCACGCCCCACCGTCGACAATCATTGGAAAATGGTCCGCACGTTTCTCAGCGGCCGTTAACCAAGTAAAGTGCCGATCAATCCCGTGCGCTGGCTTACATGTCCTGAATCGACCAGCCAATCGAGAAGGTGGGGTTGAATCACTTTTTCGGCTGCCGGGAGACTAGCGCTGGAGCGACAACAGCCTGGTTGCGGCTTAGAGCAGACGTTTCGCGAGCTACATAAGGGTTATGCCGGTAAGTCGGAGGCGGCCCCTGGGCCCTGCGGTTCGCTCCGATTAAACTCGCACTTGCGGTGCTTCACGTAGGCGAACTGCGACTCTTGCAACGGTTGTTACGGATCGCATGAATCGTGCGCTCTGGAAAAAATGTCTCGTCGAGGCTCAATGGCTTTGGCTTTCGCTAGCCGTGCTGCTGTTCGCCTTTAGCTGGGTGCGGGTGTGGCTGGTCACCTTTTTCAACACAAGTCGGTTTCAGAAAATCGTTGAACAGTTCTGGGACGACTACCAGCAGTTCGTCCCCATCTCGCTTGCCGAGTTTCTTGGTTATCCCGCGCGCGTGGCCCTCACCTATGTGGAGCCAATTGTCCTTGTCGCGGTGGCCGTTTGGGCCATTGCCCGCGGCTCGGCCGCAGTAAGCGGCGAGATCAGTCGCGGGACCATGGAGATGTTGTTAGCTCAGCCGTTGAGCCGCTTCCAGGTGTTCTTCTCCCAAGCGGCTGTTACCACCGGGGGCGCCGCGTTATTGGCGCTGGCTTCCTGGTTGGGCGTGTGGGTAGGTATCAGCGTCAATACCGTAGAGATCGAAGGGCCGCCGCCGACGGTTCGCGTACCTTGGTTGAATGTGGAGATTCCCAATCCCTTTGGTCAAGCGACAGCGCAGCGCGTTCCCATGGCCACTCAGGTGTCGGCCCGAGAATTGGCGCCAGCGGCGTTTAACCTCTTTGCGCTCGGATTCTGCATGGCGGGCGTCGCCACCTTGATTTCATCTTGGGATCGCTATCGTTGGCGCACAATCGGCCTAGCCACGGGCGTGCTGGTTGTGCAGTTCGTGGCTAAAGGATTTGCGGTGGCCGACCCATCGCTGGCGTGGCTCAAGCGCTGGACGCTGTTTACGGCTTACGAACCGCTGAAGTGGGTCAGCCTGGAAGCGCGCCGGCCCGGCCAAGGATGGGTATGGATGGTGACCGACGCCGAAGGCCGATTTCTTGAATGGGGCCCACTGGCTAACCATGCCGTGCTGCTGCTCATCGGATTTGCATCCTACTGCATTGCAGCCATGATCTTCCAGCGCCGCGACCTACCGGCTCCTCTGTAAGTAAGATGGGCATGCGCGCCGCCAAGACGTAAATCGAATCAAGCGGCATCACGGCGCGGCGAGGGCAGCGCGGCAGGAGGAATCGCCAGGGGACCACGCAGACTGCTTGGCGCGGCGTTCCAGCGATGCTCGGCGATCGCGTCCAGCACGCGTTCAGCCACCGCTACGGCGTCTCGCCCCTGACGGCCATCGACGCGAGGCCGGCGCCCGGTGATGATGCTAGTCGCAAAATCACGCAGCTCTTCTTGGATGGCGTTGGTCGGGCGCAGCGCCAATTCTTCGCATGCCAGATAATCGCGGAAGAGGTTCTCGCGAACCGCCTGCTTGTCTTCCGGGGTGAGGTGTTCGATAGCGCCCCGCAATTGGACGAGTGCTTCGCTGGGGCGCACCAAACGCGCAGCCGGTCCCGCAAAATCTAGCGAGGCAAACGCTCCGCGAGAGAACACCTGCATTCGTCGCTGGACCACATAGCTAACACGAGACGCCGTAAGATTCGCCACACAGCCGTTGGCGAACGTCAGCCGCGCCTGCGCCAGGTCCTCGTGTTTTCCCAAAAGCGAGAACCCCAGAGCGTCGACCCGCGTCACTTCGCTTTGAGCAAGCGCAAGGACGAGCTCGATGTCGTGGACCATCAAGTCGAGCACCACGCCGATGTCGGTGGACCGAAACGTATATCCGCTGGTCCGCTCGGCTTCGATGTACTGCGGCCCTTCAACCCAAGACGCCGCCGCAACAAAGGCGGGATTAAACCGCTCAACGTGCCCCACTTGAAGCACGCGGCCATGTTCTTCCGCAAGATGAACCAGATTGTCGGCCTCACGCGCGCTGGCCGCCAACGGTTTCTCAATGAACACGTGCAGCCCGGCCCGCAACAGTTCCGCGCCGATCGCGTGATGAGTAATCGTGGGTGTGGCGATAATCGCTGCATCGGCGTGGCCGATGCACTGGCGGTAGTCTCCCACGGCGACGCCGCCGTATTCACCGGCTACTTGCTGGGCCGCGGCGATGGCCGTATCGGCGACAGCGACCAGTTCCATTTCGGGCAGCGAGGCGAGCAGCCGCGCATGTATGCGTCCCAGATGTCCCGCCCCAACGACCGCCACACGTATTCGCTTCACGCCGCCCTCCTGCGTTGCCGCGCTCGGCCATGCCGGCCTTCCAGAAGCAGATCAATCGCTCCCAGCAAGTGATTTACCGCCGGGTACATTTGATGATTTTCTCGAAGAATTTCCCGGGCGTGGTCCAAGCCGATCTTCGAAACATAGATGAGCTTAAAGGCGGCGTACAATCCGGCGATCACGTCGCGGGGAAAATCGTTCCGCTCTAAAGCCACCTTATTCACGCAACGAGGCCGGGCAGGAATGCCTTCCACCAGCAAGTACGGCGGCACGTCATGCACCACACGGCTCATGCCCGCCACAAAACTGTATCGCCCGATCGTTACAAAGTGATGGATCGCCACTCCGCCCGAGATGGTCGCGTGGTCTTCAATTCGCACATGCCCACCCAGCAGCGTCGCATTCGCGATGATAATCCGGTCGCCCAAGCGGCAATCATGGGCTACGTGACAACCGGCCATCAAGTAGTTGCCGTCGCCAATCGATGTGACGCCGTCCTCTTTCTCGGTGGCGCGGTTCACCGTCACCGACTCGCGGAAGACATTGTCGTTCCCAATGGTGACGCAAGTATCGCTGCCGCGGTAGCTCAAGTCCTGCGGCTCGGCGCCAATCACAACGCCGGGGTAGAGTCGGTTTCGCTGACCAAGGGTCACGCGGCCCACAACGGTTACGTTATTTTCTAACCGCGTTCCTGCGCCGATGGTCACGTGTGGCCCAACCACGCAGAAGGGGCCAATGTAAACGTCATCGGCAAGTTGGGCCTGGGGATGAACGCACGCATTATCGGCGACGTACACAGCCATGCTTGGCAATCCCTGCAACGCGACCGCCCGGAGCCAATCGCCCTGGCCGACCGCTTTGGTTCACGAACGTCCTTGTTCGCTTGTTCGCCGAACGAACGCACGCGTTCGTTCCTGCTAGGAGGACGGATGGGTCGACCCTCAGGCCAGAGTCGACTCCGCCCCTTTCGCCACACCGCTTACGCCGTGAGGCGGCGGTCCATCATCTGTCCTTCCACTAATAAGGCTCGCACCAGGTCGGCGTTTTGCCGATGCCCGCTGCGATGAGCCGTAATCCGTCCGACGATATCGCAACCCGCCAACGCCAAATCACCAAGGAGATCCAGCGTCTTGTGACGCACGCACTCGTTTTCAAAACGCAATTCGTTATCAATCGGCCCGTGGTCGTCAAAAACCAGCAAGTCGCGATACGTGGCGCGGGTTCCCAATCCCTGAGCCCGCAACCATTCCGCTTCCTGCAACAGAAGAAACGTGCGAGCCGACGCCAATTCGCGTTCAAAAGACTGCGGCGTGATCGTCAATTCGATGGTTTCGCGCCCGATGGGGTTATCGGGACCGTAATCAAGCCGATACCGCAACGTCAACTCGTTGCGTCGCGCGGGACTCGCCTCAACCCAGCACTCGTCATCGCCAACGCGTGTGGTTTCGGTGACCACCAATTGCGGGCGCACCGCATTCTGTTCGACAATGCCCGCCTCGCGGAGCGCCGTCACAAAGGCCAGGCTCGAGCCATCGCATCCTGGCATTTCCGAAGCGGTGGCCGCGACTTCACAATTATCAATCTGGAGTCCAGCCAGGGCGGCGAGAATGTGCTCGACCATCTCGACCATAACCCCATGCACCGACAACGTCGTACGGCGCGGCGCCTCCAGACGATGGTGAACCGAAGCAGGGATTACGACCCGGTGGGGAAGATCTTCGCGGACAAAGACGATTCCCGTGTCAACCGGCGCCGGGCGAAACTCGACGCGCACATCCTTTCCGCTCCAATAGCCAAAGCCCTCAATGGCCACCGGGCGGGCCAAAGTGCGCTGCTTGCGAGGCGTAAGTCTCAAGGTGGTGATTCGTCAGAAGAAAGCCTTGCCTGATGAACTCCGGGCCAGCCACTCGCTCGACCCGGCTTGCATTCCCGAGGACGGACGTGCCGTCCGTCCTGTTCTCTTGCCTCCAAGTGGCTCAACTTCAATTAACGAGGCGGCTGAGCGCCAAACGGCGGCTGAGCGCCAATGCGAGGCTGCGTCGGAGCGACGGCATTGGTCTGCTGCGGCGCCGCCGAGCCATTGATCATTCGCAAAATATGCGGCGTGATGTTGAGCTGGTTCTGGTACACCACCGCGCGGTTGATCCCCTGGAGGACCGAGGCGCGATCGTCGACCTCGATCGGCTCGCTGCTAAACCGCAACACCAGGCTAATGTTGTTCTGGCGAGCGAAGTTCGCCACGTGGTTGGTCACTTCTTGATAGGTATCGTAGTACAACTTGGCTTCGCGCTGCAGGAAGTCCTTGCGAGCCCGCGAGGTCTCCAATTGGAGCTTGCCGGTGCGTTCAGCAATCTGTTCTTCCAAGCGCTTGTAATCCGGCGAGTCGGGCTGGAACGACTTGAGCTGCTCGGCCATCTTGGTGATCGCATCCCGCTCGGCGCGGATCGTCTCTTCGAACTGCTCCACCTCCTTCTTCATCGCATCCTGAGCTTCTTTGAAGCGGATGTGATTCTTGAAGATGTAGCTGACGTCGATGACCACCACGGAGGTTCCTTGGCCTTGCGCCGTCGCGGGTTGCGCCCACGTCACACCGGCCACGAACGTCGCCGCGAGGGCGGCGCAAAGATAAGAAGTTCTCACTGCCAGCACTCCTTGCTGCGGTTTTGGATCGTCCATTCCCAGCGGCTTCCGGTTCCGAGAGAAGCCGCCCCGCCAATACACCCACGCGGCGGAACCGGGAAAAACAAGGCGGTATTGTGCCGAGAACGCTCAATTGCGTAAAGCCCGATTTTTCCGCTTGGTCCGCTACGTAAGTTACTTATAGCTTGGATGTTATCGGCCAAAGTTCCATTTGTCACGAGCGGATTTTCCGCAGACGACTGGCCCTACCGACGCCGCTAAGACGGTAAGACCGGGGAGTGATTTCCAGTTCGCCGCCGCGCATTGGGCGTTTTCGAAGCCGTAAAGTCGCTAGCATGGCTCAAGTTGGCGTCGCTAAGCGCCCAATCGCATGAATTTTTCGCCAAGCTGCCTTTACGAAACCCCGTGCCGCGACTACGTTAATTCTGGAAATCGAATGCTGGCGCCAGGCAAACGTCGCTATCTCTTCGGCGGCGGGCAAGTGTTCGATCGACGGTTCGGCGCCGGCGACCGTAAGTCGCCAGGCGGGGCGTCGCGTCGCAAGTAAAACTCCATTTCTGGTGGAGGTTCTTACTTTATGCGCCAGCACAAGTTGAAGGCGGCGTTGTGCGCGCTCGTTGGCGGACCGTTTCTCGGAATTGTTTTTTCAGCATCGGAAGCCACGGCCCAAGATGCGGCCATCCAGCAAGCTATCTCTGACGCGGCTCTGGCGGGGCACAATGCGTGGATGTTGACCTCGTGCGCGTTGGTGCTGTTCATGACGGCGCCGGGGCTCGCCATGTTCTACAGCGGCCTGGTCCGCAAAAAGAATGTCCTGTCGGTCATGATGCAGTGC
>CAYWIS010000187.1:0-10969 GCA_964458385.1 uncultured Pirellulaceae bacterium | reverse complement strand
TTTGACGGGCGGATGAACAGCAATACCGTGGCGCCCGCGCGGTTGGTGTTGATTTGCAAGTTGACCGTTTCGCCGGGCTGGTACTCGCGCTTGTCAGGGATCAGCTCCAACTCGTTAAAGCGGAACTGGGCGCCGTCGAAGCCTTCGCCAATCACGGTGAACAGGTAGCCGCCCTCGATGGTGTGGCCCGCTTTGTCCGTCACTTTGTAAGAGAGACGGTACTGGCCTTGCCGAGCGGCAATCATTTGCTGCTCGGCGCGGCCTTCGGCATTCGTATCCAGGCTCCACTCCTCCACCGGTGTTTCCACGGGCTCGCCCTTCGCGTTGTACGTGATGCGGAACAAGAGCAACTCGCCTTTGCCTTGGACCGGCTTGCGGTCCAGGGTCTGCGCTTGGAAATAGGCGTGGACCACATCGCCGGCGCGGTAGTAACCGCGATCGACCCACGAAAAGACCTTGAACGGTTCGCGGGCGACCAGCACCGTGCCTTCGCCAAGGATGGTGCGGCGAGATTCGTCGCGCACTTCGGCCGTAATGGTGTACTGATGGTCCTTATTGCCTTGGAGTTCTTTGGCGATAGCTGTGTCAATTTCTACTTGGACCTCGCCATTGGGGCCGATCTCCACTTCCTGCTCGGCCACCAGTTCTGGCGGGTTGCGCGGTCCGCGCCACCACCAAGGCGTTGGTCGCACGCAGCCCGCCCACTTGTTCCAACCGGGATACCACGTGTAGTCATAAGCGAACCACCAGTAACCCCCGCCGTAGAACCAGTCCCACGGAGCGTAAGGATACCACGTGCTGTCGTGCTCATTGCGAACGACCTTGTACTTGACCGTGGCCTTGGTCACAGGCGAACCGAAGTAGTAGTTCGCCTTGATAGTGGCGGTAATCTTTTCGCCCAGCATGACCGGCTCGGTCGGAGCATCTACCGTGACCTCAAACTCGGGCTTCTTGTACTCCTCCACGCGGAAGTGCTGCTGGCCGCGGTGCTGATCGCCTTCTTTAACGACAATCTGGTAAACGCCTAACGTGGCGTCGCCGCCAATCTCAAACACGCCGTCCAGGCCGCCGTATTCGTCGGCCTTGTGGGGTTGGTCGTAAACTTTTTCACCACGGGGATTGTAAATCTCCACCACGAAGCTCTTGCCGGCAAAGTCGGCCAGCTTGTCGTTGTCATACTGCGCGTGGCGGACCCAGGCCTTGAACTTCACATCCTGGTCGGGGCGATACACCGGACGATCGGTGATGATGTACGCTTTGACGGCGTTGTATTGCTCATCGTGATAGCGCCCCGTCCACACGCCCGAGAAACCAAGATAGGCGAATCGGTCCGGCTCGCCTCGGGCGATGACGAGCCATTGATAATCGCTTTTCAGGTCGCGCGGATCCGGCGCGACCAGGCCCTCGGGCGAGGCACGTTCGGCAAAGTTCGTTGTGAAGATGCGGAGGACGTTGTTCGCCAGTCGCCTCTGTTGATAGCCAAAGAACTCCACATTGGCGCCGGCTACGGGCTTGCCGGTCACCGCGTCGGCCACGTAATACAACGTTTTGTTGTTCAGAGTTTGTTTGACAATCGCGGTTTTCGACACCCACAGCACAATCTTGCTGACGTTGCCGTCCTCCATCGCCGCCGTAACCAGGTACGCGCCGGGCCGTTGCAGCGGCGTGTTCACCGTGATCCGCTTGTCCCAATGGTTTTCGCGCGGCTCCAAGTCAAGCGACCAGCGAGCCTCCAGCGGGCCGATATACTGCCGCTCGTTTTGCTCGACGAGCCGATAACCGATGTTACTGATGTCGATCTTCCGCCAGTCGAGGCGGCCCGGATCGCGACGCAGATAGTTCTTCACGTCCTCCAACAAACGATCGACCAGAACGCGGTGGGCGGTGAAAGCCACCTTCTTGCCGTTGCGAAAACGGTACTCCACCGTGGCGCCCTGACCGGCAGGCTGCTTCATGACCGGCTCAAAGCGTCCCCAGTTGCTTACAATCTGGTCCAACCGCTGTTTGCGCCAGTCGTTAGCTTGCCGTGGAGGAAATCGCTTGAGCGAGCTTTGCCAGTATTCGGCCGCCCGCGGGTATTGGCGACGATTCTCAAAAATTTGCGCCAGTTGGTTGAGAGCTTGTTCCTCGTGACCGCTGGGCGGCCGTTGAGCTTCGTCCGCCACCTGCTGATAGAGCTTGATAAAGTTATGGTCGTCGGGCAGCTTGAACCGGCGAATGCCAACCGCCGTGCGGGCGATTGTCTCGTCCTCGCCCAAAGTGTGCAGGGCATATGTGCCGCTTTCGTCTTTTTCTTGCTCGTCCTTGTCGCCTTCGGCGGCCCGCGGCGAACCGAAGAAAGGAATCCACGTTCCCTGCTGCATCGTCTGAACGCCAAACTGGCTCAACAAGAAGTTGGCCCGTTGCATCAGCACTTCGTCGCGGCGCGCCGGGTCGATTTCGACCACTTGATCTAACGCCCACCGCCAACGCTCGCCGTCGGTCTTGGCGTCTTCCCAAGACTTGGGCGAGTCATGAAACACGGGGTTGCCTTCGGCGTCGACGGGAGCGCCTTGGTAGTCGCGGAAGTAGTACCAGCCTTCGTCGTAGTCGGGCAGTTTTTCCAGGTTGCTCAGATATTGCAGACGCCAGGCTTCGCTATAGCCACGGTTGTTGAGTAGGGCGTTAGCCAGCGTATAAAAGAAGGCGGCCACTTCGCTTTTCTGGTCGTCTTTCACCGCCAAGGGAGCAGCTTGGTTCAGAAGCTGAAGCGCCCGCACGCGGTCGCGCTCCACCGAGTTGACCAATTTGCCGCCACCACGATGCCCTCCCCGGTGGAACTCGCCCGCGATGATGAACCCCTGGTGCTCAATCCCCAGGTACTGCTCGGCCACGGCCTGCAAGACGCGCCAACGCTCCTTGTGGGCTTCCACGACGTTTTCCAGCAGCGCGTCGACTTCGGCCCCCCGTCCCAATTGGATCAACGCCTGGACCGCCAGCGGCAGGTCTTCGGCCACATGCCGTGGATCGGACTCGGCGCTAAGCAACACCTTGCGGAATCCCTCGTAGGCGTCGCGATAATTGCCGTTGCGGAACTCTTGATGGAGCTTTGACCGGTCGGGAGTGTCCATAGCAGCCCCAAGCCAAGAGACGGAGCAAAACGCCACGGCCCCCAGCGTGAGGGCCGCTACAAGCCACAAGGTTGAGCCACGCATCGCGGAAGACTTTCTAGATCAAATAAACGGCCTCGCCGTGAGCGAAATCTCGCGGGAGAAAAAGAGTCAAGCTCCGCGGCCTTCGGGCGAGTTGTGCATCGTGCGGGGGAGAATCGCTTCCGTTCTGACAGAGCGTCACACTCGCCCCATCCTAAGACGACAATACAGAAGAGTTCGTTTCCTACTTTTTAGCTTACTGGGTTTCGGTGCAACGCGGAATAATCGACCAGGTAGATTGCGAATGAGATACCGCTTGCGCGTTGTGGGGCAAGCGTTCTGATGGAGAACGCCACAGAAGCAACAAAACCTTGCCTCAAGAGCGGTGTTCTTGTACATACCGCTCCACTCAAACGCTTTAAGCCCCCATGGCCCAATGTTTCACATTGTTGATTGACCCGCCCGAACCTACAATGGAGGGGGAATGACGCTCCCTCGAACCCGCCGAACTTTTCCGCCTCGTTGGGCGTCTCTGTTTTTGTCATTTTTCCGAGGGAACCGCAGTGCCCGACTCGTTTAATCCATATCGCGAGTGGCTCGACTTGGATGTCGGCCCCGCAGCGCCCGACTTCTACCAGCTTTTATCCGTCGACCGCGACGCCGATCCTGACCAGATCAAGCGCGCGGCGGATTACGCCATAAACCGAGTACGCAGCATTCGACCGGGCGACCGAGCCGCCGCGTGGTCGAAGTTAATCGACGAACTGCGCACCGCCCAATCGACGTTGACCGATCCCGAGCGGCGCGCCGCGTACGACGCGCAATTGGCCGCTGGAGGAAGTAGCGTCCCCCCCTCGCGCCCATCGCCTGCGCGGGCAAAGCCATCGGCTGCCCCGCAAGCGAAGAGAAAGTCCACGACCCGGCCTCAACAGCCCGAGGAAGCCGACGCGTACCCGCCCAATCACCAGCCCAAACCCAGCGCACAACAACCGCAGCCGGCCATGCCAACGGCATCGGCCGCAGCGTCAGCGCCTGCCCCAGCCGCGCCGGTTCAGCCACAATCTCCCATAGCGCAGCCCGTTTATAACTATGCAGATCCGATGGCGCCCGTCATGCCGACGAGCGGCTCTCCCGCAGCCTACGCGCCAACGGGGAACTATCCGCCACCTGCGGGTTTTGGACCGCCGCCGGGAGCATTCGCTGTTCCCGCAGGGTACGCTCCGCCTGGAGGTTACGCTGCGCCGGCAACTCCAACCGCGCCCGCCGGGGCCGTTCCCTATGCGAGGATCGCCCCAGCGCCCACGGCCGCTCCGGCCGCGTATCCCGGTTCTGCCCCCATGGCAACACCGGCCACACCGCAGTTTGGCGCTGCGCCAACGGCGATGCCTTATGGAGCGCCGCAGGCGGCGCCTGCCTACGGTCCGACGCCCACAGCGATGGCCGCCCCCGTGGCAATGGCCGCGCCTGTGCAACCGATGTCCGCCGGTGGCCAACCGGCTCCGATGGTCGGCCTTCCCACCCCAAAGCGCACGGTGCGACGCCGGCGCGGCTCCCTGCTTCAAACGGTCGCGCTAGGCGCACTGGGCGCGGGGCTTGTAGCCACCGTTGTTGTAGTTTTGAACTACGGCCTGCGCGACACGGCGAACGAGGCAAACCCCGCCGGTCGTCCCGTCGCAGCAGCAACCGGTGGATCTTCCCCGGCTGCGTCCCCTCGTGGAGGCAACGCGCCGCGGCCAAGTTCCCCCTCGGTTCCGCCGCCCAAGACCGACCTTCCGCCACTTCCGACCGACCCAGAGCCAAGCGAGCCGGCCATGCCGATCGCCACAGCTCCGGCGCCCTCGGCTCCTGCCGCTCCTGCAAAGCCTGAGCCTTCTTCGATTTCGTCGGACACGCCGCCAGAGCCGGCCAAGCCAGAGCCGCCGCGTGAGTCATCCGACGCCGAAAAAACGCAAGTAGCGCAGGCGATTCAAGCAGCGCTCACGGCGCTGCCGCAAGGAAACTTCGACGCCGTGGAATCGCAACTGGCCGCCGTCGAATCGCTTCCCATGACTGCCGACGACGCCAAAAAGTTCGCAGGAGTGAAGCAACTCGCTCAAAGCGCACGAGCCTTCGCCGATGCGGTCCAACAAGGCTTTACCAATCTCAAACCAGGGCAACAGCTCAGCTTTAATAACACTTCGGTGAAGGTCGTCGAGGCGTCGCCCGAAAGCGTTGCGATTGAAGTCGTGGCCGGAGTCATCCGCAAGTTCACGCCCGACAGCTTGCCGCTGGGCCTCAAGTACGGATTGGTGAACGCGGTCATTCCTCCCGACGATCCGGCGAACCCACTGGCGAAGGCGGCGTACCACGCCACGAACCCCAGCGGCGATCCAGCCGAAGTGAAGCATTTTCTCGATCAAGCACAGACCGCCGGCGCCGACGTAGAAGGCATCCTCCTGGCGATCAACCGAGGAGACGCACCAGCCGCCTCGGTAGCGATGAACAATGAACCGACGCCAGGGTCCGACTCTTCCGCCATGTCCAACCCGGAGATGGCGAACACGCCCGCCCCCTCCGACACGCCGCCCTCGGAGCCGACGCCTACGGCGCCGCCCACCGCCGAGGAATTGAAGCAGTTGACGAACTTGGCCCAAACAGCTCGTACTGCGCTCTCGGAGCGGAACCTGGACGAGGCCGATGAGTTGATCGCCAAGGCCGAAGCGTTAGCCAAAACCGAAGAACACAAAGAGAAGATCGCCAACCTCAAACAACTGGCGCACTATACCCGCGAGTTCTGGCGGGCCGTGGACGAAAGCCTCGTGGGCCTTGCGACCGTAGGCGAGCTGCAAGTCGGCGACAATGTGGTGAGCATTGTCGAATCCCGCCCGAACCTCCTGGTCATCAAATTGGCCGGACAGGTGCGCCGGTACACGCGCCGCGACATGCCAGCCGGACTAGCAAGAGCGGCGGCCAAGACGTGGCTTAACGAGGGCGAAGCCGCCTCGCTGGCCGCCGAGGGCGCTTTGTACGCCGTTGAGAAAAAAGGCGATCCCAACCGCGCCCGCGAACTCTGGCAAGAAGCCGCGCAGAAGGGACTCGATACGTCGGCGCTCCTTATGACGCTGGACGAAGATTTCGACTTCACCAAGTAGGCCCTCCTACTTGCTGCTCCGCAATCGGCGGCGCGGACCAACTTGGCCGGCGCCGCCGATTTTTTGCGCCGCCCCTTTTCTCCCTGCATGCGAACCGGCAGGGAATTAGAGTAGAATCTAGTCCTAACTCATCGCCCCTTCTCTCATGCATGTGAGGCGGCAACGACTATGCAACGTCGAGAATTTCTTGTGTCGGCCGGGGCAGCGGCTCTGGCGTCGGGACTGGCAAGCAACGCACTCTTGGCTCATCCGGGCCACGCTCACGGCGAATGTGGTCCGCTGTACGCCTCACCCCAAGAGGCCATGAAGTCGGAGCGTGAGACGCTCGCCTTCGTGCCGGCGATCTATGTGGGAACCAAAGTTCAAAAGCCCGATTACTTGGCGGTGGTCGATGTCGATCCGCAATCGAAGACTTACAGCCAGGTCATTCACCGCCTGCCAATGCCCAACATCGGCGACGAGCTGCACCACTTCGGCTGGAACGCCTGCAGCAGTTGTCACGGAACCCCAGGCAAGGCGCGGCGGTTCCTGATCATGCCGGGTCTGCGGTCCAGCCGCATCCACATTATCGACGTGGGCGACCCGCGACGTCCCCGGATGTACAAAGTCATCGAAGGGGACGACATCAAACGTCAGACCAACCTCTCGACGCCGCACACCGTCCATTGCCTGCCCGACGGCCAGGTCATGCTCTCGATGCTCGGGGACGCCCAAGGCGAAAGGCCGGGCGGTTTCCTCCTCTTGGACGAGTCGTTCGAAATTGCTGGTCATTGGGAGAAAAGCCGCGAGGGAATGCATTTCAACTACGACTTCTGGTACCAGCCGCGGCACAACGTGATGGTCAGCAGCGAATGGGCGGCGCCCAACACCGTGCGGCCCGGCTTCAAGGTGGAGGACGTGGCGGCGGGCAAATATGGCCAGCGGCTGCAATTCTGGGATTGGCGGGAGCGCAAGATCGTGCAAACGATCGACCTGGGCGACCAGGGGCGAATCCCGCTGGAAGTCCGCTTTCATCACAACCCCAACAGCACGCACGGGTTCGTCGGCGCAGCGCTTTCGAGCGCCATCTGGCACTGGGAGAAAAAGGGCGACACTTGGCATGCCGAACGGGTAATCCAGGTTGAGCCGGTGGAAACCGAAGGCTGGCCCTTCCCCGTGCCCGGCTTGATTACCGACCAGTTGGTGTCGATGGACGACCGCTGGCTGTACTTCTCCAACTGGCTCCACGGAGACATTCGTCAATACGACATCAGCAATCCTTCTCAGCCGAAACTTACCGGCCAGGTCTGGCTGGGCGGCGCGATCGGCAAGAAGGGCAAGGTTCGCGGCAAAGAGCTTGTCGGCGGCCCGCAGATGCTCCAACTGAGCCTCGACGGCAAGCGGCTCTACGTGACCAACTCGCTCTACAGCAGTTGGGACAACCAGTTCTACCCCGCCATCGCCGAACAAGGCTCCTTCATGCTGCAAGTCGACTGCGACACCGAGAAGGGCGGTCTGTCGCTCAACGAAGACTTCTACGTCGACTTCGGCAATGAGCCGCACGGCCCAGCCAGGGCCCACGAAATCCGCTTCCCCGGCGGCGACAGCACATCCGATATCTGGGTGTAGCCCACTCGCGCAATAACCAACGCGCCTTGAACAAGGCCAGCATGGAAGCGTCTCCATGCGTTGCTTTCAATCCACTTCCGCGCTGCGGCTCCAATCGACAAGCCGCAGACGACATCGGGCGTGGCTAGAACAGAATCCGTTACCGACAAAGCACTCTGCTGGATCGTAGCAAGCACGATCGGTTGGCTGCACAACCATCGCGAGTCTTCGCTTGGTTGTCTTGGGTGTTCTTAATATCCCAGTGCGGCGCTGTCTTTGCGGGCTTCGGCGCCGCCGCGGAGGACGCCGTTTTCCCAATCGATTAGGATGCCTTGATAGCCCCCGCCGTTGCCGCGGACGCGGTTGACGTAGTGGCCTTTGGCGCGGAGCTCCTTGATGGCTTCGTCGCTAATGCCTGATTCAACCGTAAGGACGCCCACGCCCTTGGCTTCTTCGCCGGTGGGAGTGGCGCTGCCAAGGTGTTCGATGCGGGCGGCGTCGCCGGCGGCTTGTACATTCAGGCCAAAGTCGATCAGGTTCACCAACACCTGCACGTGGCCTTGGGGCTGCATGTCGCCCCCCATCACGCCAAAGCAGAACCAGGGGCGCCCGTCTTTGGTCACTAGCGCGGGAATGATCGTGTGGAAGGGTCGCTTGCGCGGCTCTAAGCGATTGCGGTGGTGCTCGTCCAAGGCGAAGAGCGCTCCACGATTCTGCATGGCGAACCCCAGGTTGCCGGGCGTCACCTTGGAGCCAAAGCCGTAATAAATGCTTTGGATCAACGAACAGCAGTTGCGGTCTTTGTCGACTACGGTGAGGTAGACCGTGTCGCCGTGAGCCAGCGCCTCGTCGCCGGCGGCGACGACTTTCGCCGCGCGGTCCATGTCGATGAGCTTGCGGCGCTCGGCGGCATAGTCCTTAGAAATCAACCACTCCACCGGTACATCGGCCATGGCGGGGTCGGCATAGTACTTAGCGCGGTCGGCAAAGGCAAGCTTTTTGGCTTCAGTGAATAGATGGAGCCACTGAGCATCGCCCGGCCGCATCGCCCCCAGGTCGTAGCCTTCGAGAATGTTAAGCATTTGCAGCACGGCAATGCCTTGCCCATTGGGGGGCAACTCCCACACGTCGTAGCCGCGATAGTTCGTGGAAACCGGCTCGACCCATTCCGATGTGTGTTCGCGCAAGTCATCCAGCGAAAGATAACCGCCGTTCGCCTGACTAAACGCTGCAAGAGTCTGGGCGATTTCTCCTTCGTAAAATGCCCGAGCGCCATGTTCGGCAATCAGCCGGTAGGAACGAGCCAGGTTCGGATTGCGGAACACCTCGCCGGTGCATGGGGCGCGGCCATCGATCAAGAAGGTGGCGGCTGAATCGGACCACTTGGCCAGCTCCTTTTCGGCGCCTTTCCAGTAATGGGCGATAACTTCGGTCACGGGGAATCCGCTCTCGGCGGTTTCAATCGCAGGCGCTAGTAGCTCGCCCAAGTTCTTCGTGCCAAACCGACGCAGGAGTTCGTCCCACCCGCTCACGCAGCCGGGCGTGCTCCAGCACAACAAGCCATCAAGCGGGATCTTCTCAAGCCCGCGTTCTTGGAACACTTGGCGAGAGATCGAAGCGGGACTACGGCCACTGGCGTTCAAGCCGTAGATCTTTTGGGTTTTGCTATCCCAAACCATGGCGAATAAATCGCCGCCGATGCCGCAGCTCATCGGTTCGACCACACCCAACATTGCATTCACGGCCACCGCGGCATCGATGGCGTTGCCGCCGCTACGTAAGACATCGAGCCCCACTTGCGCCGCCCAAGGATGGCTGGTGGCCACCATGCCATTGCGAGCCAACGCCACCGAGCGACTCTGATGCGGTGGACCAACCGGCCGGTCATAACCGGTAATGGCCGGGTTACGCCGCTCTTCTTTGGCCCGCTCTCGTTCGATGGAAACCGTCTGGGCGGCAACCTCAAAATTCGCGTCGGTCATAAGACTTCCAATCCAAGCAAACAACAGCAATCGGGGCGCCAGGAGTCGGGTCATGGTGCTGCTCACAGATCAGGGCGGACTGCGACGATTGTTTCACGCCAGCCCCGCGCTGTCCAGCAACCGGCCGGAACCCGCAAGCCCAAAAGAAAAGAGGCCGCTCGCAGAGGAACGGCCTCTTGGTGAGTTTCGAAATCCTTCTGCCTTTCGGCGAGACAACGGCCTAGGCGTTGGCCGTTGACTCTTCCTCGAATACGGAATCGACCGCATCCAGGAATTCGTCTTCGCTGGCCACCGAGGACGCCGCCAAATCGTGAATTGGCGTGCTCTCTTCGCCTTCGGCCATTTCGCTCAAGACCATATCCACGGCCTGCGACAACGAATGGTCGCTCTCGTCGCCGGACGACTCGGTCGAATTCCCCGCCGAAACGTTCGTCGTGTAGAGGAAATCGTTGATCGAGTACTCGTGGTTCGAAACGATGGCTTGCGTAGTCAACGCCGAAGCGGCGGCCGTATCGGCCTCGCCTTCACCCTGGAGGGTGTTGTTGCTTTCGGTGTTGGCGCTCGCCGTGCTGCTGGACGAGGTCACCGGCTGGAAGTTGAAGCGGCCCCGCAGACCGGCCACACGAATGAGCGACCGTGTGGAGTTGAAGGACAGCGTCTGGAACTGCGTGACGTTCTCAGCGCGGAAGTCGTCGCCATCGGACTCTTCTATGGTGAGCGTTGCCGACGTGCGATCGCTGTTGAGCACCGCGTCGAAGTTGGTCACGCCCTCCCAGCCGCTCTCGATGATGAAGTACTCGCGCGAGCCGCTGGCGCCGGCGTTCACCAGCACCGAATCGGCGACTTCAGGCGGCTTCACATAGAAGAAGTCCACAATACTGAAGGTGGAAGCCGCACGCATCTCGGCGAAGTTGTTGCCCGTTCCATGGACGCCCTCGGCCAGCGTGATGCGCAGTTGGTCGTTCGTCGGGTTCTCGCCACCTTGCGATCCGACCGTATCTTTACCGTCGATAAGCAAGCTCGGCTGCGTCTGCGTAATGGTGTACGTGCCGGGTTGCAGATCGTCGAACTTGTACGAACCGTCGGCCGCGGTCACCGTGGTGCGCTGGGATACCGCCGTGCCGTCGGTCAGCGTGCC
>CAYWIS010000186.1:0-11026 GCA_964458385.1 uncultured Pirellulaceae bacterium | reverse complement strand
GGCGCCCGGTCGTTCATGATGTTTCGAACCAGGCTTTCCCGCTCGCGGTACTTGTGGTAATCGTCGCGATTGGACTCGTCCCAGAGGGGTTTGGGGTCGAGATAGGTTGGTTGTTGAGCTGGCGCGGCCGGCGCCAATGCGCACACCATTCCGCACAGCACAAGCGCGGCTATCGCCCCAAGGCGGAAAGCCATACGCGCGGCGCCAGAGCTAACCCTCGCCTGCATAACACGTTATCTCCGTGAACCGGATCGTTCTCGGGAGAGCGTTTCCGAGAAGCGAAGACAAGAGAACCGCCCCTAACAAAAGATTAAGGGAGTTCGCAGTTTATTGAAGGACTTGGTATTTTTAAGGGTACACGCGGCGGCGCGCGGCTGTCAACCTAAATTGCCACCGCTTGATAGGCTATCTTGCCGTTGGGTGTTGCGGAATCTCCCCGAATGCCGTTATTTCGCCGGGGCCCCGAAGGCGTGCAACTTCCGCGGCGCAGGGGAGTCCGCAGTTCGCAGCCGAATGCCCATCGCGCACGTGCCGATATAATTAATTCAAGGCGCCCACTTGCGCCGCCCGGGAGAATGGCCGCTAGGCGACCGCAATGCGACGCGGCCAGAACTCACAACGCCCAAAGGCAAGGTCTTTTCAATTTGCACCCTCCGATTCTTCATCACGGCGCGGTGTTGTTATACCACGCACTGGAGTTTCTCGAACACGAAACTGGCTCGCACCCCGAGCGGCCCGAGCGGTTAAGACGAATTCACCGCCATTTGGAGGCGACTGGTTTAGCGGCCCAGTGCGAGCGTCCCGTGTGTGTACCGGTATCGCTGGAACGTTTGACACGGGTTCATCCGCTGGAATACGCAGCGAAAGTCGAGCAGCTTGCACAGCAGGGCGGCGGGCGCCTAGACCCCGATACCGTAGTTAGTCCGCGGTCGTACGACGTCGCGTTGTTAGCGGCGGGAACCGTGTGTGACGCCGTACAGCGCGTCATCAAGGAAGATGCTAAGCAAGCGCTTTGCCTGGTGCGTCCTCCCGGCCACCACGCGACGGCTTCGGAGGCGATGGGGTTTTGTTTGTTCAACAACGTGGCGATCGCAGCCCGGATGGCCACGGCCGAACTAGGATTGGACCGCGTGCTGATTGTCGACTGGGATGTACACCACGGTAACGGCACGCAGGATATTTTCTGGGAGGACGAGCAAGTTGGGTTCTTCTCGATTCATCGCTGGCCGTTTTATCCCGGCACCGGCGGAGCGGATGAGACAGGGGGCGGCCGAGGGCTGGGCGCCACTTTGAACGTCCCTATCCACTTTGGCGTTTCGCCGCGTGAGTACCGCCGCCGCTTCCAAGACGCCTTGGAGCATTTTGCGGCTCGAATTCGGCCCCAACTGATTCTCATTAGCGCGGGATTCGACGCCCATACCGACGATCCGATTGGCTCATTGGGGCTGGAAGAAGAGGACTTCGCCACGCTGACGCATCTGGTCCAGCAAGCGGCCGACACTTACGCTGAAGGCCGACTGGTGAGTGTGTTGGAGGGTGGGTATAGCCTAAACGCCCTTCCCCTGTGTGTCGAAGCCCACTTGCGAGAACTGCTCAAGGCCGAGAAATGACGCCCCTGGGGTCGATCCGAACCGCGTTGCACCGGTTCCTGGAGAAGTCGCAAACGCCGGTCTACCTGCTCGATGCGCAGTTCACGTTGCTGTATTGCAGTCCCGCCTGTGCGGCGTGGCTCGGTTACGATGACAAGGAATTGATCGGCGCTCCATGCCGATATCATTCGAGCTCCCAGCGCGGCGCGGTGGCGGCGGCCCTGGCCGGCTTGTGCCCGCCTCCCGAGGCTCTCAGCGGGGAGCGGCTTTCGTTCGTGGCCGAAGTTCCTTCGGCCGAAGGTCCACCCCGTCGCCGACGCGGCGAGTGCCTGCCTGTGTGGGGCGAGCAGGGCGTGTGCCTGGGAACGCTTGTCGTGCTGGAAGCGCAAGAGGCCCCTGAGTCTTCGCCGGCGACTCTCGAGGACCGAACCGCCGACGGATTGCACCAACGCTTGCGAGACTTTCGCCGCCGCCTTGGACACCGGTACGAGTTGGATCGTCTGGTGGGTGATAGCGCACCGATGCGGCAGGTTCGGGCGCAGGTCATGGCGGCAATGAAGAGCCATGCCAATACTCTGATTATTGGTCCGCCGGGAAGCGGTCGCGAGCATGTTGCCCGCACAATACACTTCGGCCGCCGCGGCGATCCTCCAGCGCCCATTGCGCCGGTCGACTGCACACTGGCCGACGCCGAAATTATCCAGTCGACCGTGGTGGCCCTGGTGCAGCGCGGCTTGGAGAAACGTTCACCTGAACCGGGCGTACTGCTTTTGCTGAATGTGGATCAACTGCCAGCTTCGGGGCAGAGCGAGCTGGCTGGATTCTTGGAATTGCCCGGTTTCTACCTCTCGACGTTGGCCACTTCGCGGCGGTCGCTGCGCGAATTGCCCGAAGAGGAGTTCCACCGTGACCTGGCGCTGCAATTAAGTACGCTGGTGATTGAGCTTCCGTCCCTGGCCGAGCGACGCGAAGATGTACCGCTGTTGGCGCAACTACTTTTGGAGGACGCTAACGCGGAGAGCGAGCGGCAGTTCACCGGCTTTACGGAGGATGCGCTCGACGCCTTGGCAGGGCATCGCTGGTCGGGCAATTTGGACGAGTTGGCCGAGGTGGTGCGTCAAGCTCGTGCCCGGGCGCAAGGGCCGCGCATTGGTGTGGAGGACCTTCCCGAAACGCTGCGTTTGGCAGCCCATGCCGACGCCTATCCCCCCCGCGAGGTCGAACGAATCGTGTTGGACGAGTTTCTTGAGTCGGTCGAACGGGAACTAATCGCTCGAGCGTTGGCGCAGGCCAAAGGCAACAAAACATTGGCGGCGGAATTACTGGGCGTGTCGCGCGCTCGTCTGCATCGCCGTTGCGAGCAATGGGGCCTGGACTAACGCCGGCCGCCGCCTCCCCTGCTGAGGATGGACTTGCATGCCGCGCTATCGTCAACTGTTACAGCATCTTCGCCAGGCGTTTCCTGCTCCGGTGTCGGATCCGGTCCACGACAGCTATATGGCCTTTACGGTGCTCCGGGCGCTGGATCAGGTGGATTCGCTCAAGACGCAAGCACCGATTCTGGGGACGCGCCGCGAGCCCGATTTTGCCGCAGCCGAGCAGGCGCGTCTGGCGGAACAGGGGGCTTCTCTGGAGGCGGTGCTGCCACAATTGGTGGCCTGCCTGGCGGGAATGCCGATCTGGAGCCATCCGGCTTCGCAAGTGAACGTGACGGCGCCCCCGTCGATGGCCAGCGTCATCGGTGTGATGTTGCCGGCCATGTACAACCCCAACGTGTGCAGCGAAGAAAGCGGCCATGGCTTCTCTGAGGCGGAAGTGCGGGTCGCGTCGATGACGGCCGACTTGATCGGCTACGATTCGAGTCAGGCCGGCGGACTGTTCACCTTTGGCGGTACGGGAACGCTGCTTTACGGCATCAAGATCGGACTGGAAAAGGCGCTGCCCGAGTCCTTACGGCGAGGCGTGCGCGATGACGCCGTGGTCATCACATCAACCCATAGTCACTATGCCTGTGCCAGCGTGGCCGCGTGGCTGGGAATTGGGCTGGATAATGTGATTCGTGTTCCCACGCATCTTGACAATTCCATTGACGTGGCGGCTTTGGAACGCGCCGCCGACGAGGCTTTGGCGTCGGGGCGCCGACTGGCGGCGATCGTGGCCACGATGGGGACGACCGATTCCTTCGGCATTGACGACCTGAAGGCCGTATATGAAGCACGGGAGCGTTTGATCCAACGGCACGAACTGGATTACCGGCCGCACTTGCACGCCGACTCGGTCATTGGGTGGGCGTGGAGCGTGTTCGGCGGGTACGACTTCGACGCCAACCCCTTGGAGTTTCGGGCTCGCACCCTGCGGGCTTTGGCGGCGGCATGGAACCGCATCCAGCACTTGAAGTTGGCCGATTCGTTGGGAGTTGATTTTCACAAGACGGGGTTTGCACCGTATATCTCGTCGTTGTTGCTCGTCCGGGATCGGGCGGACTTCCAAACGCTCATGCGCCCGCGGAGTTCGATGCCGTACTTGTTCCACCACGGTCAGTACCATCCTGGTTTCTATTCGCTGGAGACCTCGCGCAGCGCGATGGGACCGATGTCGGCTCTGGCGAACCTGTTGCTGTTAGGCAAAGAGGGCTTTCGCGTGTTGCTAGGGCACACGGTTGAAATGGCCGAGATTCTGCGGGAACAAATTGCGGCTCGCTCGGAATTGACGGTGATGAACGATCGGAATGTCGGCCCAGTGACGCTCTTCCGCGCCTATCCGCGCGACGTAGACACCTTTAGCATCAAGGAACGCGAAATGCACGATGCGGCTTATGCCCGGCGCCGCGAGTTGCATAACGAGTTCAATCGCCGAGTGTTTGCCCGTGTTCAGAACGAGGCGATTCACGGCCGCGGTGTCGCCTTGGGGTTCACTGACAACTACCGCCTTGCCGACGATGGTCAACCGATCAACGCCATCAAATCTTACGTACTCTCGCCGTACGCAGACGAGTCGCGCATGGCCACCGTGGTCGAACAAGTACTTTGGGCCCGCACGCAGGTCGAAGAGGAAATGCGCGACCTGTTCCAAGAAGCTTAGGAGCCTGAAGGACCAAGGACGGAACCGTGCTCCTGACAACCTTCCGGCCTTACTTGTTCTTCACCTCTTGGGCTCTTCGTCTTCCGAGATGTTGGTGGGAAGCGTATTATTGCCTAGGCTGCCTTCTGAATCTTGACGCGCCAACCCTCATGACCGTCCAACATCCGAAATACATCAACCGCGAACTTAGCTGGCTGGAATTCAACCAACGCGTCTTGGACGAAGCGCACGACCCGGACTCGCCGCTGTTGGAGCGACTTAAATTTCTGGCGATCTCTGCGTCCAATCTCGACGAGTTTTTTATGGTGCGCGTGGGCGGGCTGCAAATGCTGGCCGGACAAAAGGCGCACCGTTGCGATCCCTCGGGGATGACGCCGCAGGAGCAATTGGACGCCATCAGCGAGCGCGCACATCGGATGGTCGCCGACCAATACCGATGTCTTCTGGAAGAACTCGAGCCACCGTTAGCCAGCCACGGCATCAAACGTGTGGCGCCCGAAAACCTTACACATCGCCAGCGTGAGGCGGCGGAACGGGTGTTCGAGAACGAAATCTATCCTGTTCTTTCACCCATTGCCGTTACAAAACCCGATGACCTGCCCCTGCTCATCAATCAGACGCTCAATGTAGCGGTGCGTCTGAAACCCGCGCTCGAGTCGCGCGAATCGAGGTTCGCAGTCATTCCGCTGGGCCGGTCGCTAACGCGATTTATTACGCTTCCTTCGGACGGCGGTTACGAGTACCTGCTAGTGGAAGACGCCGTTGCGCTGTTCGTCTCTCAATTCTTTGAGCTGGAAGATGTTGTCGAGGTAATTCCATTTCGGATTACGCGCAACGCCGATATTTCCATCCGTGAGGATCAGGCGGCTGACTTGCTGGAAAGCATGAAGGAAATTCTCGACGCCCGGCGAGTGGGCGATTGCGTGCGGCTGGAGTTGCCCGCGAAAGCGTCGCGGCGCATGCAGCAGTTCCTTCAGCAGATTTTCGAAGTGCAGGATCAGGATGTCTATGCGGCGCCCGGGCCGCTCGACTTAAGCGCGTTTGCGAGTCTGACCGAACTGAGCGGGTTTGACTCGCTGAAGTACGAACCGTGGCCGCCGCAGCCCTCACCCGACATCGATCCGACCGTACCGATGTTTGAGGTATTGGCGCAAAAGGACGTGCTGCTCCTGCATCCGTACCAGAGTTTTGATCCCGTGGTGCGATTGATCGAAGAAGCGGCGGACGATCCCGATGTGCTGGCGATCAAACAAACGTTGTATCGCACCAGCCGGCAAAGCCCCATTGTGGCCGCACTGGCCCGCGCGGCGCAGCGTGGCAAGTACGTGACTGCATTGGTGGAGTTGAAGGCCCGCTTCGATGAGGCTCGCAACATTGGCTGGGCCGAACAATTAGAGCAGGCGGGAGTCCAGGTGCTCTATGGCGTTAAGGGGCTCAAGACGCATGCCAAGATTTGCCTCATTGTGCGTCGTGAGCCGCACGGCGTGCAGCGGTACGTTCACTTCGGCACCGGTAATTACAACGAGGTCACCGCGCGAATTTACAGCGATGTAAGCTATCTGACTTCGAACGAGGAGCTTGGCGCTGACGCGACGACCTTCTTCAACGCCATTACCGGCTATTCGCAGCCGCGGCGTATGCTCAAGCTGGAAATGGCGCCCATCGGTCTGCGCGAACGTCTGCTTGAGTTGATTCAAAGCGAAACGGAGCGCAAACGCCGCGGGCAGAAGGCCGCTATCGACATCAAGATTAACGCCTTGGTCGATCCGGTTCTGATCGACGCGCTCTACGACGCTTCGCAAGCGGGGGTCAAGGTGCGGTTGAATGTGCGTGGCATCTGCTGCCTGCGTCCTGGCGTACCCGGCCTGAGTGAGAACATCGAAGTGGTGAGCATTGTTGACCGCTTTCTGGAGCACGCACGCATCCTCCATTTCCTCCATGGAGGCGACCACCTGACGTTCATCTCCAGCGCCGACTGGATGCCCCGTAATCTTGATAGCCGTGTTGAACTGCTGGTTCCCGTCGAGAACCCACCGCTTAGAGACCGCCTGATTGCAGTCTTGGAAACCTATTTCAAAGACAATGTGAAGGCGCGTCAGCTATTGCCAGACGGCTCCTATCAAGTACCCGTTAGAGGCCGGCGCAAGATCGTCCGCAGTCAAGAGACGCTGTATAAGGAAGCTCGCAAGGCGATGCGCAAAGCAGCCCAATCGCGCCGTACGATCTTTGAACCGCACCGCGCCAGCGAAGAAGTGCAATAGCTCGTCCTGCCGGCCGCCAACGCCATGAGAAACTAGCTTCTAGGGCAAGTGGGCAAGGCATAGATCAGCCGACAAAAGCTCATTCTTTTCGTCGCCCCGGCAATTGTCGCTGCAAAAATCCCCCGGAAACCTCAAAAGGGGTGATTTTTGGTTGACCTCGCCTCCTGAAAGGGGCTATCATATCACCCGCCTTTGATGAACGCCGGGCTCCGTTCGGATCGTCGGCTTGTACGGCCCAGGACGGATCGGGCAGTCAGTTCCCGTTAACGATCAATTCTTCCACGGGCGTTGCTTAGGTCAAAGTGGCGGTTGCTCGTCCCACACCCCGCTTCACCCGACGGAAGGCCACCGCAGGAGTAGTTTTACGGTGTTGTACGGTAAACGAACTGCTGCCGCGTTGTCGGCTTTCTGCTTCTTCTTCCTCATCGCGGCTGAGACAAAAGCGATCGAGGTTTCGTCTCTCCGCGGCGTCGTGGTGGATGATGCGGCGGCCGAGTTTCAAGGGGAGTGGAAGGCCTCCACACATACCCGCCCTTATGTAGCTGCTGGGTATCGCCATGATGACAACGCGGGCAAGGGAGAAAAGTCTGCCCGCTTTGCGGCCGTGGTGCCTGCTAATGGCGAGTACCATGTTCTGATGGCCTACACGCCCGGCGGCGGTCGAGCCACCAACGTTCCTGTCGTGATCGAAACGGCGGACGGTCCGGTGACCGTTACCGTCAACCAGCGTCAGACGCCGCCGCTAGGCCCCTTCCGCGATTTAGGCGTGTTCCGATTTATTACGGACCAGCAGGCGGTGGTCGTGGTATCGAATACCGGTACCGACGGTCACGTTATTGTCGACGCGGTGCAGTTTCTTACGCCAGAAGAGTTCAAACAGGTTCAAGAAGACGCGAAGAAGCAGCCAGTCGCCACGAATACGCCGGCCAAGGCGGCTCCGCCGCCCTCCGAGCCTTCGCCGATCTTTCAACGGAAGCCGGTGGACGGATTCTCCCGATTGACGCCCCAGCAGCTTGACTCGCTTTTGGAAAGGCGCCTGGGCGGCGCCAATCCAACGCCGTTGGTGGACGACGAGGTCTTCCTACGTCGTGTTTCGTTGGACATTGTGGGCCGGCAACCGACGGTAGAGGAATTTGAGTGTTTTACGGCTGATACGTCGCCCGCCAAGCGATCCGCTGCAATTGATCGATTACTCGCCTCGCCCGATTACGGCCGCAATTGGGGTAACTATTGGAGCGATGTGATCGGCTCTCGCCAGCAGGAACCGGAGTTGACGTTCCACGATTACCGCCCATTCAAGCGTTGGCTGGCCGAGCAGTTTAATACGGGCCGTAAATGGGACGAGATGGTGTTCGATATGCTCACCGCCCGCGGCAAGGTCGGCGACAACCCCGCAGGCACGCTCATTGCGTTCCATCAGGCGGACGCCAAGCGGCTTGCCGGCGAAACGACTCGAGTTTTCCTCTCGGTCAAGATTCACTGCGCTGAGTGCCACGACCATCCGTTCGTCGATATGCCGACCGAGACATTTCACGGTATGGCGGCGTTCTTTGTGCGAACGGCCGCCAAGATCCCTTGGAACGAAAGTAGCGAGATCGAGCTTGTTAGCAAAGACAAAGGGGAGCACAAAATCCCTGGCCAAAAGGACGAGATGAAGCCCGTCGTGTTGCACGGCTTGGAGGGCGGCGGCTCGCAGTTTGATCTGGGAATGACGGATCTTGCCCGGCGGGCCGCGTTGGCTGAATGGATGGTCGATCCCCACAACCCTTATTTTGCGAGGGCGTATGTAAACCGCATCTGGGCGCGACTGATGGGACGCGGCTTCTATGAACCCGTGGACGACCTGGGCGAGACGGGCGGCTCCCCGGTCTTGCCCGAGGTGCACGAAGCGCTGGCTGCGCACTTTGTCGCTGTCCAATTCGACCACAAGGAAGTCATTCGTCTGATCGCCAATACCCAGGCCTATCAGCGTTCGCTGCCCGAAACATCATCGGAGGAGCATCTACTTTTCACGGCCGCACGGCCCAAGAAGCTACGCGGCGATGAGATCTTCGATTCGCTAGCTACGGCGGTTGGGTTGCCGAATATCCAGCCCGAGAAGCCTAAGCCCACGCCTGCGGTGCGCTTCCCCATTCCGCCCAAAAGCACGCGTGATTTAGTGAACGAAGCCTTTGGTTACGACCCGTCGTTTGAGGATGACTTGCTGGTGCGGAGCATGAAGGAGGCCATGTTCCTGATGAACAACCAGCAACTGCAAAAGCAGATCGACGCTCGACCAGAAAGTGGGACATTTCTGGCCAAACTGTTGGCCTCTGAGTCGGATGATACGCAGGCAGTGATTCGCCTTTATCGCGCGGTGCTGGCCCGCACACCCAGCGAAAAGGAGCAGGAAATCGTGCTAGGCCACATCCGAAAGGTCAACGACCGTGGCGCCGCGTTTGAAGACATCTTGTGGAGCTTGATTAACTCGGCTGAGTTTACAACCCGCCGCTAGCGTGCTGGGTAATCCCGTTCACTTCTTGGCCTGGTCTTGTCATGATTCGACCATTTCTCAGCATTCACAATGACCGGCGTGGCGTGGTCCACCGCCGCGCGTTTCTCAAGCAACTCACGGGTGCGGCCGGCGCTGCAGGAGTTCTGTCGCTTGGCTGGCGCGACCTCTTGATCGCTCAGGCGGACGAGCTGCGGAAACGCGGCAAGAACATGATTCTGCTGTGGATGGACGGCGGCCCCAGCCAGTTCGAAACGTTCAACCCCAAAATTGATTCCCCCAATCAGGGGCCGGCTAAAGCGATTTCCACCAAGCTGCCTGGTGTTGCCTTCGCCGAGTATTGGCCAAAAACGGCCGAGGTAGCCGACAAGTTGGCGATTATTCGTTCGATGGTGTCGAACGAGGCCGACCACTTCCGCGCCATCAAGCTGGTGCGTACGGGCTACCCCATCAACCCCACACTCGCCTATCCCACTTGGGGTTCTGTGGTTGCACAACAACGGCATGACCCGGAATTCGAATTGCCGGCGTTTGTGCGGATCGGCAAGCCGCGCATTAAGACCCGTGATGTGAACAGCGGCGTCTTGGGCGCCAAGTATGAATCGTTCAAGATCGACGAGCCGGGAAAAATCCCCGACGACGTCATCCCCACCGTTGCGCCCGATGTGCTACGTCGCCGCTTGGCCTTGGCCGACGAACTTGACGCTGAGTTCGCCCGCGCTGGCGGCGCCAAGGTCGTGCGCGAAAAGCGAGACTCCTACGAAGGGACTGCCCGTTTCGTCCTTAGTCCCAAGGTCGAAGTCTTCAACCTTGACCACGAGCCCGACAGCCTGCGCGACCAGTACGGACGTACGACCTTTGGGCAAGGCTGTCTGCTGGCGCGGCGATTGGTCGAAGCAGGGGTAAGCTTTGTCGAGGTGTTCAGCATCGGTTCGCGCAACGACCAAGGATGGGATACGCACCAGACCGGCTTCGCCGACACGCCGCATTTATGTGAAGAGGTGGATCCTGCCTACGCCACACTTCTCAAGGATTTAGAGGATCGCGGCCTTTTGGAAAACACGTTGGTGGTGTGGATGGGCGAATTCGGCCGCACTCCCAAGTACAAGAACGATGGCGGCCGCGACCATTACGCGAAGGGTTGGATTACGTGTTTGTCGGGCGGCGGGGTAAAGGTTGGGCAGGTCATTGGCGCTACTGACAAGGATGGGATCGACGTAACCGACCGTCCCGTGGGTGTGCAGGATCTGTTTGTCACCTTCTGCAAAGTGCTCGGATTTGACCCTCACGACGAATACTATACGAACGAGAACCAACCCCTTCAGCTAGTCAAAGGCGGCGAGCTGATCTCCGAGCTGTTCTAAGGCGAAGGTGTGTGTGGAATGCAGTACGCCGCGCACAAGAGAACCCCGTCGGTGCGCGGCGGTGGTGTTTAACAGCCCTCACATTACCGGCTACAGGCCGTCTTAATCCACTGGCAGCCGGTGCCCCATCTTGTCGCGTTTGACGGCAAGGTAGCGGGCGTTGTGTTCATTCGCAGGCGCCACAATTGGCACTTGATCGACCACTTCCAGGTCGAAGCCGTCGTAAATGGTGGCGTCTGT
>CAYWIS010000185.1:3473-11093 GCA_964458385.1 uncultured Pirellulaceae bacterium | reverse complement strand
ACATTGACTACCAGGCTGCTAGCGAGCATCGTCGCGATTTGCAATCGGTCGTTGACCGACTGTTGGCCGAAGAAAGTGCGGTCCAGAAGGAAATTGCCGACAATCGGGCCGACATGGAGCGTCTGCAAACGGCGATCGCCGAGCAGCAGTCGACGTTTTTTGTGGGCGCGTTCCCCTTCCTTGGCAAGCGATGGCTGGAGCTGCCCATCCTCGACGCCTTTAACTCCCCCCGCAAGATCAACAATCTGTGGACCGAAGGGCTGACCATGCAGTATGGCAGCTTTAGCAAGGTCCGGCGCTTTGATCGCTGCACCACGTGTCATCAGGCGATCGACAAGACGCTTCCGGGGTCCGCCACCGAGCCAGCATTCGTGCACGGGCAAGAGTTGATGCTCGTCCTGACGACGCCCACCCAAGAAGAGCAGCAAGCCCTGCGAGATGAACGCGACGCTCAAGGCAACCCGCTGCCTTTCACCACAGAGCGTGTGTATGGCTTGACCTTGGCCGACCGCGGCCTGGTGCGCCGCGACGAAGTGGCCATTGCTTTTGTGCGAAACAACTCGCGCGCCGCCCAGGCGACCCTTACTTCAACTCTTCAATCCGAGCCCCCCGCACCGGCAGGCGACATTCTGGAGCGGTTGCTCCATACGCACGGGTGGAACGAAGCACAACCAGAAGCCGCGCGTCAAGGCTTGATTCTCGGCGACGTGATCATCGCCATTAATGACACCTACGTCCGCGATCGGGCCGAGGCCGAGCGGCTATTGCTCCAGCGCGTCGATTGGGGCAAGCCCATCACCTTGACGATTCGGCGTGGTTTGCCTCATCCGTTCGCTTCGCATCCGCGACTGGACTTGTTTGTGGGTTCGCTGAGTCCGCATCCGGTCACGACATTCGGTTGCACTGTCTGCCACGAAGGCCAAGGGAGCGCCACCGCGTTCAAGTGGGCGTCGCATACGCCGAACGATCCGCACGAGGCCGCTAGATGGCGGCGAGACCACGGTTGGTTTGCGAACCACCACTGGATCTTCCCGATGTATCCCGAGCGGTTCGCCGAGAGCACATGCCTTAAATGCCATCACGACGTAACGGAACTGGAGCCAAGCTCCAGGTTCCCCGAACCGCCGGCCCCCAAGGTGGTCAAAGGGCACGAGTTGGTGGCCACCTACGGTTGCTTTGGCTGCCATGAAATTAACGGCTACGACGGCCCCAATCGGCGCATCGGTCCCGATCTGCGGCTGGAACCGAATTTCTACGCAGCCGCCCAACAACTTCTAGCACATATCCCCGAACGCGAGGAGCTTCTCAACAATCGCCTTACGCAGGCCCGTCAACAGTTGGAACAGGCGACGGGCGAGGGCGGTCTTCTGCAAGGCGTTGATCTGACGAACATCGATCAACTTGAGCAAACACGGCAAGCGTTGCAGGCCGAACTGGAAGCTCCAACGCAATCGAACAGCGATTCTGAGCGCCTTGCCCAAATCCGCCAGACGCTCCCTTCGTTGGCTCTGGTTATTGAAGGAAACCGCCGCCTGCAAACGCTTGCCGAAATGTCGCAACTGGCGGCTGAGTTGGTCGAACAGCCCGAACAGACCCCGGTGCGGCGCAAGTTGCATCGTCTGATCCAGGAAGATATCAAGCTGGCCTCAGGGAAAGGCCCTCAAGCCGGCGCGACCAACGCCAGCGCGCGATCGGAAGTGGTTACGGCCTTGGGACCGGAATCGCACAAGTTGGAGTCGGTATTCAAGGACGTAGAAGTTCCCGGCACGCTTCGGAAACCCGGTCCCGCGCTACGGTACGTGGCGAGCAAGAACGACGAAGCGTTCTTGCTGGATTGGATTCGCGACCCGCGGCACTTCCGTTCCAACACACGGATGCCCAAATTCTTCGAACTGCATAACCACCTCCAAGCGTCAGGTCATAACGGCAAGCACAACGAGAGCGAGAGCAACAACCGCCAAAACGAAACCGAAGAGGCGACCGCACGAAACGACCGCCGATCGGCGCTCGAAGTGGCCCAAGACTTCGAGCCAATCGAAGTGCTGGGCATGACGTTGTACCTACTCGACCGCAGCCAGAAGTTCGATTACCTCGAGCCGCCCGAGGGGGTCGTTAAATCAACGCCCGAAGAACAAATCGAGCGCGGCAAGATTCAGTTTGAGACGCGCGGCTGCCTTGCGTGCCATACGCACGACGCCTTTCCCAAGGCGCTGGAGTACCGGCACGAAGGAGATCTGGTCCAAGGTCCCGACCTGTCGGGCATCGGCAGTAAGTTCGATCCTGAGCGCAACCCCGATGGCGCGCGGTGGCTTTATAGTTGGATCAAAGACCCCGTTCGCTACCATCCACGCACCAAGATGCCCAACTTGTTCCTCGAACCCTACGAGGATGAAGCTGGCAACTTAATCGACCCGGCCGCCGACATTACAGCGTTCCTGCTCAGCACGAAGAACGACGACTGGCAGCCGGAATTCCGCGAAGGCTTCGCGCTAGACGCCCAAGGCAATTTGGCGCCGAACTCTCCGGCCAAGAACGCGCTGCGTGATCTGTCGCTGGAGTACCTCAGCGCTGCGTTCTACGCCAAAGCCGCGGAACGCTACTACGAAGAGGGCGTTCCCGAAGAGATGCGTAGCGAACTCAAGGGCGCCGAAGTGGAGTTGATCTCCAACAACCTGAACGACCGCCAGCGGCTGATCTACGTAGGCGCGAAGGCCATCAGCAAGTACGGATGCTACGGTTGCCACGATATTCCCGGTTTCGAAGACGCCAAACCGATTGGCACGGGTTTGGCCGACTGGGGTCGTAAAGATACGTCGCGGCTGGCCTTCGAGCACATTACGCACTACTTGCACAAGGGCCACAGCCACGCCAAGCCCTCGGGGCGCGTCTCCGGCCATGCGTCCGAAGACGACGCGGCGGCCGCGCACGCCCGTTCTTCCGCAGAGTCGGATGAACCCATCCCCGATTTCTATCAGACGGCAATTGAGGCCAACCAACGCGAAGGCTTCATTTACCAGAAGCTTCGTGAGCCGCGCAGCTACGACTACGAAAAAGTCGACAGCAAGCAGTACAACGAATGGCTCCGAATGCCGCAGTTCCCGTTCAACAACGAGGAACGAGAACAAGTGATCACCTTCGTGCTTGGCTTAGTGGCCGAGCCGCCGGCGCCGCAGTTCGTCTACCAACCCGACGAACGGCAAAAAGCACTCAACGAAGGACGCCGCGTACTGGCCAAGTACAATTGCGGCGGCTGCCATACGTTGGAAATGGAGAAGCTCAGCCTTGCCTTCTCCCCTGGCGACTTCCGTCCGCAGCCGCCCATGGAAACCTTCCCCTTTGTGCGTCCCCAGTTTTCGCCCGACGAGTTGGCTGCCTCCAAACAGCCGGATCGGCGCGGAAAGCTGCACGCCACCATCTCAGTACAGCCGTTCCTTGACGAGAGCGGAATGCCCGCGGCGTTCGACGAATACGGCGACCCGGTCGAACCCGAAGAGGAATACGATCCGGCGAAGCTAGAGTATTTGTACCACCTGTTCGAACCGGCAGTGATCGACGGGGAGGTCCACATGGTGGGCCCCGCGCCGTTCAACGTCAAAGCAAGCCAGATCGAAAAACGCTATCCGGCGCACGGCGGTTACCTGGCCCGTTATCTTGTTCCGCGACTGCTTGAGCTTGAGCGCAAGACGAATCCGGCCGCTAAAGCGAATGAGGCTTGGGGCTGGGGGCCGCCGCCGCTAGTGGGTGAGGGGAAGAAGGTGCAATCGGATTGGCTGTATAACTTCCTGCTCAATCCCTACCCAATCCGACCGGCCGCGTTCTTGCGGATGCCCAAGTTCAATCTGTCGGCCGCCGAAGCGCAGGCGCTGGTGGATTACTTTGCCGCACGCGACAACGCAGCCTATCCCTATGAGTACCAGGCGCAGCGGCAGCCCGGCGCGCTGGCGGCCAAGGCCGCGCAGTACACCGCAGGAGATCGGCTCGACGACGCGATGAAGATCGTCACGAACAATGCCGGTTGCGTGAAGTGCCACCTGGTGAGCGATTTCACGCCGCAAGGTAGTCCGCGCGCCAAGGCGCCCAACTTGGCGGACGTTTATCGCCGTATGCGGCCCGAATACCTGCGTCCGTGGATCGCCAAACCCGATAGCATCCTGCCGTACACGGGGATGCCGGTGAACATTCATCCGGAGACCGGTTTCGCCACTCAAGGTTTGTACCATGGCGCCCCCGACGAGCAACTCGATGCGCTAGTGGACCTGCTCATGAACTACGATGTGTTCGCTGAGCAGCGGCTTTCGATCTCCGACTTAGTGCAGGCTTCCAACTCCGAAGACGCCGCTCCTGGCGCCGAGGAATCCGGCGCCGAAACGAGCGAAACCACTTCGGCTTCGGCGGAAGCAGAAACTCCGGCCACCGCCGAAACCGAAGAACAAGCTCCGGCGCCGCCGGCCGTCAACGAATCCTCTCCGCCCGCCGATGGCGAGGCTCCCGCAAAGGAGCCAGAAACCGCGCCGGCGGAGCCGGAAACGAACGACCAGGTAGAAGAAACGGACAATACGGCCGACGCTCCCGAGTCGGCCGAAGTGAGTGACGACGCGTAGCGCGCTTGTACTCTAGCAGCGTCGCTACACCTCAGATTAATGCGCGCCTGCCGCAAGCGCGGTCGGTGCGGGTGCTGTGGTCGTGAAATCACAGCAAGTGTGGTTCTTCAGCCCCTACCTTGGCGCTTTTCAACCCCAAAGTCGATCGACCTATTTGATTTACTTATACCGCCCTCCCGCCCCGAATTGCGTTCGCCTATAATGGGTGTGATTTTTGGTTGCCGCCGTTCTCTTTCTGTTGCGGCGGCTGTCCTTCGTCTCCTTCGGGAGATCCACCCCGCTTGGCGATCGCCCCAGCCGTGCCTCGGGCGGCGCCCCTGCCTACTGACCGTCAGCACGGCCTGCCGGTTAGACAAAGGAGAACCCACTATGCGTCGAATCTTCTTTGCATCGCTTGCTTTGATGGCGCTGGGCTTCGTGGCGTCGCCCGCCCTGGCGCAAGGTTATGGAAATCTCAAAGGTCGGTTTGTGTACGACGGCAAGGCTCCGACCCCCAAGCCGTTGCAAGTTACCAAAGACCAAGAAGTTTGCGGTAAGCACAAGCTGGTCGACGAGTCGTTGGTGGTCGGCGAAAACGGCGGTCTGAAGAACGTCGTGGTCTACATCTACCTGGGCCCTGGCGATAAGGCGCCGCAAGTCCATCCCGATCTGGCTAAGGCGGCCCAAGAGCCGGTCGTGTTCGATAACAAGGACTGCCGCTTCGAGCCGCGCGTGGCTTTGGTGCAAGTCGGGCAACCGATCATTTTGGCCAATAGCGACCCCGTCGCCCACAACACCAAGGTCGATGCGTTTAACCAGCCCATCAACCCGCTCCTCCCGCCCAAGGGCAAACTGGAGCAGAAGTTCACGGCTGCCGAACGTCTTCCGGCCCGGGCTAGCTGCAGCATCCATCCCTGGATGACCGGCTGGATTGTGGTCAAAGAACATCCTTACATGGCCGTGACCGACGAGAACGGCGAGTTCGAAATTAAGAACATTCCCGCCGGCACCTGGACCTTCCAATTCTGGCACGAGACGGCCGGTTACCTCGACAAGGTGACGCTCAACAACAAGCCCGTCACCTGGAAGCGCGGCCGTGTGGACTTGGATATCAAGGACAAGGCGACTTTGAACCTGGGCGATGTGAAGATCGCTCCGGCAGCGTTCCAGAAGTAAGCACCCACGTCGGCTGTCGGCAATGCGCAGCGTGCATCGCCGACAGCAACGAAAGCGGCGCCGGCCGCCTTCTGTGGGTCGTTGAGAATGGCTGAACATGCGGCCGTTCAGCCAAATCGCGGCGCAGGCTCGGTGATGCGCCGCGCGCCCTCCGGGTAATTCCGCTCGGCGGGTGTCTGCATTCGGCGCTCCTTCCTACGCAAAGTACAAGCTGTGAAGTTACGCTCCTACCTTCCTGTGACGTGTTTGCTGGCCGCGGCAATCGGTTGCGGCGCCGAATTTCCCGCTGAGCCTGCGGCCGATATGGAAGCCGCCGCCGAAATTCGCGCCATCTTTGAAGAGGGCGCCGTCGACGAGGAAGAAACCACCGAAACGTCTGCAACGGAGCCAACGGGTTGGGCGACGTTACGGGGCGTGTTCAAAGTCCAAGGCGATCCGCCTCCCCGTGAGCCTCTGGCGGCCGCCGCCAGCCACCAGGATGCGCGGGTCTGCGCCCCAGGAGGCCAACCGCCGCTTTCCGAAGATGTGGTGATTGGGCCCGATGGCGGGCTATCGGGCGTCGCTATATTCCTGGGCACGCCCATTTCGACCGATGACCCCAGGTGGCTTCATGACAGTTACGCCGCCCAACGCGGCGCCGAAGTGATCTTTGACCAAAAAGACTGCATATTCACCACGCATGTGGCCGCCATGTGGACGGAGCAAAAGCTCAAGGTGCTCAACAGTGATCCGATCGGCCACAACACCAAGATCGATCCCAAGCGTGGAGCAAGGCCCTTCAATCAAACAATCGGCGCCAATGGTTCAACCGTCTATGAACCAGGAGGCGAGGAGCAGGCGCCCGCGCCGGTTTCGTGCAGCATCCATCCGTGGATGAAGGCCTACCTGTTGCCGCGCTCCAATCCGTACTTCGCGGTGACGAACGAAAAAGGCGAATTTGAAATCCCCAATATCCCGGCTGGAGTCGAACTTGAGTTCCGCGTGTGGCAGCCACGCCTGGAATTCTTTGACGCCGACGCCACCGTGAGCGGCCAAAGCCAGCCGATTTCCAAAGGGCGTTTGAAGGTTACGTTGAACGATGGGGAAACGTGCGAGGTGGCCGTCACCCTCGACGCAGCAGCATTCTAGCGTTGGCCGCTTCCGGCGCGCCAGAGCGAAACGCTCGCGCGGATTCGCGGCCCCATACAACGAAGAGAACTTTACGGTATTCGCATGATCAAGCGTGTCTCGTTTGCTTGGCTCCTGGGCGCCTGCTTATGGGCCGCCGGGTGCGGTTCGCCGGAAGCGCAATTCCACCTGGACCGGGTGTACCTGTACAAATCCGTAGGACTGCCCGAAACCCGCGAGGACGCCAATAATCTGGAAAAGCAGGTGCAGAACCTGAAGGATATCATGGCGGGCCTGTTCGGCACCCCAGATGATCCTCACGTTCCCCGGTTGGTCGAAGTCGACACCCGCGAGGTGCTGCGGGAAGAACTGCTGCGAATGGCGGCGGGCCCGGTAGGACGAGACGAGCAAGGAACGCCGCGCGGCCTATACCGCGAACACTGCGCTCATTGCCACGGCATTACTGGCGACGGAGCCGGCCCGACGGCGGCCTTCTTGAATCCTTACCCGCGCGACTATCGCACCGGCAAATTCAAGTTCAAGAGCACGCCTTTGGGCAAGAAGCCAACGCACGACGATTTGCGACGGATTCTTATTGACGGCATCCCCGACACTGCGATGCCCTCCTTCCGCTTGTTGGCCGACGACGAGATTGACGCTTTGGTGGATTACGTCAAGTATCTGGCCATCCGTGGGGAAGTGGAGCGACGCTTGGTGGACCTGTTGGGCGATGTCGATCCCGGCGCCCCGCTGTTGG
>CAYWIS010000185.1:0-3463 GCA_964458385.1 uncultured Pirellulaceae bacterium | reverse complement strand
GATCCCGATTTGTTTGAAGAGATGCTGGCCATCATCCAAGAGGAAGTGGCCTTGGTGTTCAGCAACTGGGCCGAAGCGCCCAGCGCCGTGACGGAAACACCTGATCCGCCGGCCGATTGGTTGACCGAAGAATCGGTGCGTCATGGCCGGGAGTTGTTCTTTAACTCCACCACGGGTCCTTGCGCCAAGTGCCACGGCCAATTGGGTCTGGGCGATGGCGAAACCGGCGACTATGACGACTGGGTCAAAGAAATTGACGAACAGAACCCCACCGCCAAGGCCGCAGAGTATCTTGCGTTGGGCTTGTCGGAGCCTCGTCTCATCGATCCGCGGCCCATTCGCCCGCGCAACCTGCGGGCTGGCGTGTACCGTGGTGGGCGGCGTCCGGTAGATCTCTATTTGCGAATCAAAAACGGCATCGAGGGAACGCCCATGCCCGGCGCCTCGGCTGGCCTGACGTCGGATGATATTTGGCGCATTGTGGCTTACATTCGTTCGCTCCCCCAGGAGCCGATCAGTAAGCCAGAAGGGTACCAGGTCGAGTTCGACCGTGAGCGTATGTAAATCACGAGGTGTAGCGTGGGAAAAAGCTCTTGGGGTTGGCTTTGGAGCCTGGTTTTCCTGATGGTCCCGGTGTTGGGCGTGACGGTGTTCGCGCTCTCGATGGCCGAGGTCGGTCCGTTTTACCGTCATTGGCTGCCGGACAATGTCAATGAACATGGCGGCGTTATTGACCGCCTGTTTTATTTCATCTTGTATCTGACCGGCGCGATCTTCGTCGGTACGGGGATAGCCCAGTTCTGGCTGATGTGGAGGTACGACGGCGCGCGCACAACGGGCCCGGTTGCCTTCACGCACGGTAGCCATACGTTGGAAGTGGTATGGTCGATCCTGCCCGCCGCGACATTGTTATTCATCGCGATTTACCAGATGAACGCGTGGGCGGACCACAAGATGCGGCGTCCCGTTTTCGACGCAGGACCAGATCTCCAAGTCGGAACCGCCGACGACATTTACCAAGAACCATTGGCGATCGTCACGGGCCGCCAATTCGAATGGCGGATTCGTTACTTTATGCCCGGCGCCGATGGCCAGCCCGGCACCTCGGACGACGACTTTTTCACGGTCAACGACTTGCACGTGCCGTTGAACGAGCAGGTCGTCCTCCAAATTGAAAGCCAAGACGTACTTCACAGCTTCTTCTTGCCGCACTTGCGCGTCAAACAAGACGTGGTGCCGGGCATGAAGCAGTTCGTCTGGTTCCAACCCAACCGCCCCGGCGTATACGACATCGTTTGCGCCGAGTTGTGTGGCTGGGGGCACTACAAAATGAAAGGCCGCTTGACGGTTGAATCGCGAGCCGATTTTGACCGCTGGCTGCAAGAACAATACGCCCAACAACAAGCAACCCGGCTGTCGCAAGCTGCGGCAGAAGAAGAGTAGTACGCGTTTGCTTATCGGATGGCGACCGTGGGTTGACTCGCCAGAGAGTCAATGCGCGAAGCCCCGGCGTCGTCGGCGAACGTGGATAAGCTGTTGGGTTGCGCTAGCTTCCGGGAGTTGATAGCCTCGGGCGCTAGGGCTGGAGTATTGAGCCGAGATACCAAGCTACGCATTACGCCTACGCATCGTTGCGAGGAATCGCATGAGTACAGCCGCTGTCGCACATCAGGAACCTGGCCGCGGACATACGTTCCGAAGCTTTATCACGACGTACGTTTTCTCGCTGGACCATAAGATCATCGGCTTGCAGTTCCTGTTCTCCACCTTGTTATGGTTCCTGGTGGGCGGGCTGTTGGCGCTGGGCATTCGCTGGCAACTTGCGTACCCATGGCAAGAAATGCCGATCATTGGCCGGATGCTGTTTGCAGAGCAGGGCGGGCAGATTTCGCCCGAGTTCTACACCATGCTCTTCACCATGCACGCCACGGTGATGATCTTCTTTGTGATCATTCCGATCCTGGCGGGGGCGTTCGGCAATTACTTGATCCCGCTCATGATCGGCGCCGACGATATGGCCTTCCCTACGCTGAACATGCTCAGCTATTGGTTCATGTGGCCGGCGTTTATCGCGATTGGCGCCAGTTTCTTTGCGCCCGGGTATGGGGCCGCGGCAGGATGGACCAGTTATCCTCCGCTGTCGACGATCGAGTCAGCGGCGCCCGGTAGTGGCCTAGCGCAAACGCTCTGGCTGATCGGCGTGACGTTTGTCGGCATCAGCTCGATGATGGGTTCGGTCAATTACATGACGACCATCATCCAGATGCGGGCCCCCGGTATGACCATGTTCCGCTTGCCGATGACAATCTGGGGCATGTTCATTACCGCCGTGCTTCAAGCGTTCGCGCTGCCCGTGTTGACTGCGGCCGGCTTCATGCAGTTGATGGATCGCGTGCTTGGCACTGGCTTCTTCCTGACCGAAGGCCTAGTGGTGAATAACGCCGCGGCGGTTTCCGGCGGCGGCCAACCGCTTTTGTGGCAGCACTTGTTCTGGTTCTACTCGCACCCGGCCGTGTACATCATGATCCTGCCGGCCATGGGCATGGTTTCCGACATGCTCTCGTGCTTTGCCCGCAAGCCGCTTTTTGGCTACAAGCCGATGGTGTACTCCATCGCAGGGATTGCGGGCTTGGGGTTCATCGTGTGGGGGCACCACATGTTCGTCTCGGGCATGAACCCCGTGCTGGGCATGACCTTCATGACCTCAACCATGATGATCGCCCTTCCTAGCGCCGTGAAAGTGTTTAACTGGCTAGGGACCATCTGGGGCGGCAACATTCAGTACACCACGCCAATGCTATTCGCATTGTCGTTTGTGTCGATGTTTGTCATCGGCGGCTTGTCGGGCATCTTCATGGCGGCCACGCCCGTGGACATTTTCATTCACGACACCTATTTCATCGTCGCCCACTTCCATTACGTGCTGTTCGCCGGCACGGCCATGGCGGTGTTTGGGGGCATTTACTTCTGGTTCCCCAAGATGTTTGGCCGGATGATGGATGAACGGTTGGGCAAGATTCACTTCTTGCTCACGTTCATATTCCTCAACGGTACGTTCTTCACCATGCATATTCTGGGCGCGGTGGGCTTCCCCCGTCGCTTGGCCGACCCGTACCACTATGAGACCTTCCGGCAACTATTGCCAATGAACAAGTTCATGACGTGGTGCGCCGTGGGCATGGTGGTCACGCAGGTCATCTTCGCGGTGAACTTTATCGGCAGCATGTTTTTCGGCCGCCGCGTGGGTCGCAACCCGTGGGGCGCCAATAGCTTGGAATGGGCCGCCCCAAGTCCGCCGGGACACGGCAACTTTGACTTCCAACCGATCGTTTACCGCGGCCCGTACGAGTACGGTTCGCCCGAGTCCGATACCGATTACTACCCGCAAACCCAGCCGCCTCCCCAGCAAGCGGCCGCGCCACAACCGGCCGCCGCGTCGCTTTTCCGTTACGGCACTGCGTCC
>CAYWIS010000184.1:0-11117 GCA_964458385.1 uncultured Pirellulaceae bacterium | reverse complement strand
TCCATTGGGTGGCAAAGGGATATTCACCCTGATTGAACAGCGCCGTGCGTTCCCACGGTGACAAACGTACGAACGCTTTCCGCGCCCTGCGAAACGACTGCGCATTGATGAAGGTCAATGCTCCGCACACGCCGCGCTGAAGTTCAAGCTCCAGGTGGGCGACGAAATGTAGGAAATCGTTGGCGATTGCTTGCGGATCGTCGCCGGGCGGCCCGCACCAGAGTGCGTAAAGCTGCGCCTCAACAAACGCGGTCAGGATATCGAACTTCTTCTCGCGAATGCAACCGACAGGATCGTCACCCGTGCAACATGAGAGCTGAAGCCCTGAGCCCGACTCGTCGGCGCAGAGAGGAGAGCCCCCGACGAGCGACGCCCCCGCCGCAGCCCCTAAAAGGAATTCGCGACGCTGTGGGCGCCACGTAAATGAATGGGGCGAATCCAGGGCCACGCAGCCGACCTTTCCGTAGGCAATTCGCTTTTTAGTCCGCGCCATCATGTCGCGGCACGCCGGATTACTGCTGTAACCGTGTCCCCCTGGGACGGCAGGGGACAGTCGTGATGATCTGGCGGCTTCTTACGTCAAGCAGAAATAGGCATCGCCCGACGTCGAATTGTGGGCATAAGGCCCGTTACGGACCTTGCGATCCCGCCGGTTGGTAAGGAGGCAGAATCGGCTCGGGCGTGCTGCTAAGCGCTCGCGTTTGAATCTGGTCGATTTGCTCGCCAGGCCGGTCGACCGGAGGAATGGCGGTATCCATCACCATAGGTGGGAACTCCGGCCGGAGGGTATTCGCCAAATGGTGGTGAACCGAGTTTATGCGGGCCGCCGTGATCTCTTGCGTCAAGCCGCGATAGACAAACACAGCCCGTCGTTGCGGATCCACTTGGTTCGCGATCCAACGCAGCCGCATCTGCCCCGCTTGATTCAACTCGTGGGTGTTCGGATCGAAGTGGTAATCACCGAGCGTGTTTTGCCGCTGCCAACCTTTGGCGACCATGGTTGCGAACGGCGCACGGACCGCCTCGCGGTCGGGATAGACGAACGGCTGGGGCCAATGGCTATTCCGCAAATAGTCCAACTCGACGCGGTCCCAAAAGCTATTCCAGCTATCGGTCCAATCGGCATTCGCGGTCGGCGTTCCTCCCGCAATCGCCAGCCCGACTAATACCGCCTTCCAAGCGTTCTTCATAGGTTCTCTCCGACCGCAAATGAGTCTACCGCTCGTCACCTTTGATCGACCAATGCCCGAGCTGCCTGTAACTGTGCGGTTCCGGGTGACAAATTCGCGCCAACGCGTGCAAACGGAGACACACACGCATTGGCGAGGTCGCTTAGTGTTTATGGGGATTGTACGGGTTGGAAGGTTGGCTTACGCCACGCGAGCATGAGGGGAACTTGGCTTTGTGGCGCCCTCGCGAAGCGATGCGTCAATCGGACGAACCGCGCCGGACGCCTTGCTCGGCAGCGTGGTGAAAGAGAACGGTTCCGTCAACGCATCGACGCGTACTTCCGCACTTCGAAGTTTCGCCAGGTACGGCATTTGTCGCGCAATTCCAATGCGATCATGAACGCAATAGGAAGGCGACGACGAACAGCATCTTTGCTGAGCGTAGTAGTAGCGATGTCCGCCTTGGCCCAACCCGCGTCCGAAGCTTGGGCGGGCGATGCGAAACGCTACCAATCTCCGGTGTCGCGGCGAACCGTTTACCGGTTGACCTGGATGATCATCGAGAAGCCGCCGATGGTCAGATCCTGGTCATTGATTGGCAACACGATTGGGTGGCCGCTGGAAAATCCGATCCCCTCTTGGCGACCGCGGGCAATGCCGGTGCCAAAGTGTAAGAGGTCGGCGCCGCCGCCAATCGAAATGTCTCGCGTTAGCTTATAGACAGCCGTAAACCGAAGCGAACCTAAGATGGTGAACTCGCTATAATCTTCGCTGGGGTAGAACTGATAGTTGATACCGGGGGTGATGCGCGACTCGACCGCCGTGATCCACCGCTCGGTCTGCCGGTGAATTCGCAAGCCGAGCTGACCGGCCAGAATGTTGTTCTCCACCACATTGAGCGACTGTACAAGCAACGAGGTAGGGTCAGCCGGATCGGGGATGAATTGCGGATCGCGGTCGATGAACTTCATGTAGCGAAACCCGATCATCGGTTCGATGATGTAGTTCTTGCCCACCGGCTTCCAGCGGAAGGTCTTGTTGATTTCGACGCTATCGAAGTCGGCGTTGTTTTCCTCGTGGTTCGGGCCGTCCAGGTGGAACGCCGTCACGAGCCAGCCGTGATCCGTGTCCATCATGTAACCCAGGTCAACTCGGTTGCCCCAGGTGAAGTCGCCTTCATACGGAGCCGACGAGGTTTCCGAGCGTTGCACGTTCCAATAGAGGCGGTCGTAGCTGACGAAGAACCCGATGTTCGGTTCGGGGTATCCGCCGAACGTGCTCACGTCGGAGGGAGCAAAGAACTGGAAGTCCGGCTCGAAGTAATTCGGCGGAATCTGCGGTTCATAAAGCCCTAAGTGGTCCGGCTCCCAGAATCCGGCTCCGCCAAATTGGCGCGTCGTCGCGGGATACGGTTGGGCGCTGGCCTGTGTGCACAACCCAACCGCGGCAACCAGTACCGAGAGCCAAAGCGGAATACGTAAGATCGACATAGTTCGCTGGCGCCTCTGGATGAACATGCTCCAAAAGCCCGCGACGCCCCCCGGGACGACGCGAAACGGCTTGTAGCGGTAGTATCGGAACTGCTCGTCGTGCAAGTTGAACAAGAAAGGCAAGGCGTGCCGAAATTAGCGCGGGCGCCGGTTGTGCCGGAGAACCGAGGTAAACTAGAGAAACCAGCGGTGAGGTACGGTTGTCAAACGACTTAGCGGCGAAAATTGCCGCTATCACCCCTGCGGCGTATACTTCCAAGTCTTGGCGGCTTCTTCGGTAACGTGTGGAGCCGACTTGGCTTACTGTGATGAAGTTCCCAGCAACGACACGCCGGACCGCCAGAACATTCTTTTATCGTGGGGCCGTGGTATATGTCTGATTTTCGTTCTCTAGCACGTTGGGCGTGGCTATTTGCGGCCGGACTAAGCGCACCCCTGTTGGCCGACGAAACGCCGTCTACACCACGTGCCGGAGACGAGCCGACCGTGGCCCGAGAACAAGCTTGGAATTCGTTCGTGCGGGTGCGCCGCGACAAGCTCGGCGTAGCCCAGGCGCTGGAAACCGCAATTGTTCGGTATCGCCCTGCTCACGGGCACGGCGAAGATTACGTCGACTTGGTGGCGGCGGTTCACATTGCCGACCGCGAGTATTACGAGAAATTGAATCGCACGTTCCGCGACTACGACGCTGTGTTGTATGAGCTTGTGGCGCCCGAAGGCACACGAATTCCCCGTGGCGGCGCCCAAACGAAGGATCGTCACCTGGTATCGCAGATTCAGGGAGGAATGAAAGAACTGCTCGGCTTAGAGCATCAGCTAGAGGTGATTGACTACACCTGCGACAACCTGGTGCATGCGGACATGTCGCCCGAGGAGTTCGCCCGCTCAATGCAGGACCGTGGCGAAAGCTTTTTCCAAATTCTCCTCAAGATGACTATGGAGGGAATGGCCCAACAAACGCACCAGGCGGGAGAGAACGAACGCGCCAGTGTGGTCGATTTGGCTCTCTCGTTGGTATCGCGGAAGAAGGCGGCTGAGGTTCAAGAAAAACTAGCGCATCAGTGGCGCAATCTGCGGTCCGGCCGCGGTCTGGAAATCAACGAGGAGAACGCCGGTCGGTTGGGGGATTTGGAAATGCTGTTAGCCCTTTTTTCCGGCAACCGCGCCCAACGGCTCAAACGGGTGATGGCTGAACAGATGGCTACTTTGGGGGGGTCGATGTCTTCGCTCGACGGACCCGAAGGCTCGACCATCGTCACGGAACGCAACAAAAAAGCACTACAAACACTGCGACGCGAACTTGATGCCGGAAAACACCGTGTGGCCATCTTCTACGGCGCCGCTCATTTGCCTGATATGGAGAAACGCCTGATCGCGGAATTCGGCTTCCAACGCGGCGAAGTGCGCTGGCTGACCGCCTGGAACTTGGAGAACGACTAAAACTGTTGCGCTACTTGAACCATTCGGGGGAATTGGTGCGAACGGAAATCGTTGGTCCCCTGGCCAGGGCTGGCTATACTAGAATCAGCGCCTAACGCCTTTGTGGGCAACCACGACTGATGATCCGGCTTGTAACCAAGATCGCCTTGCTTGTGCTCGGCGCCGTATGCGGCGTGCTGGACGAGTCGTGCCTTGCCGACCGTTTTCTGCTTGTGAATGGCGGCCAAATCGAAGGCCGATTATTGAATCCTGACGAATCGTCGCGCGAAAACTACATCGTCGAAACTCGGGAAGGCGCCCGCGTTGTCTTGACCGTCGACCAAGTCGAGGCGGTGGAAAAGTTGTCGCCGGCGGAGCAGAAATACCTGGAGATTCTGCCCCGCATGCCAAACACCGTCGAGGGGCTATGGAAGATGGCCGAGTGGTGTCGCGAAGCGGGCTTGACTGCCGAACGCGAGATTCACTTGGAGCAACTGCTGCAGCTGGACCCCAATCACAAAGGGGCCAGGTTGGCGCTTGGATACACCAATGTGGACGGCAAGTGGGTGCGGCCCGAAGACCGCATGCGTCGTCTTGGCTATGTGCGCAGCGGCGGTGCCTGGCGGCTTCCGCAAGAGATCGAAATTGAGGCCCGTCGGAGCCGCATCGAAGACGCACACAACCAGTGGCGCCGCGAAGTTAAGAATCTCCGCAGTCAGATCGGTAAGCGGCGCGGACCAGAGGCTGTTGCGCAGTTACAGGCGATTCGCGATCCCCTCGCCGCGCCTGCCCTGGTGGATTTGCTCAACAACGAGACACTGCCCGAAATGGCGGTGCTGTATATCGAGGTTCTGGGGAAATTAAATCACCCGGCAGCGACAGGGGCCCTGATAAAACACGCTTTGGAGAACGGCGACGAGCGGATTCGCGATTTATGTTTGGATCACCTGGTCCGCCGCGGCGAACACGACGCCGTGAATGTGTTCATCCGGGCGCTGTCGCACAAAGAAAACTATATGGTCAATCGCGCGGCTGTCGCGCTGGCTCGGATGGGCGACGAGCGGGCCATTGTTCCGCTGATCGATGCATTGACCACGAAGCATAAGTATCTGGTCAGTCAGGGCGGCGCGCCCGGAGGCATTGGCGCGAGTTTCAGCCCGAATGGCGGCGGGGGCGGCTTGTCGATGGGCGGCAAACCGAAAATCGTGGAGCAGGAAGTGCAAAACTCGGCGGTCCTTCAAGCACTAACGGTGCTTACGAAGGCGCATCACGGTTACAACAAGGACGCCTGGAAGGCTTGGTACGCCGCCCAAAGTACTCCGCATAGTGTGAATCTACGGCGGGAACTTTGAACGCCATGATTCGCTTCTGCTACTTCGACTTGGGCAACGTCCTTCTACGTTTTGACCATGAGTTGGCCTGCCGTCAAATGGCAGCGGTTGCGGGTATTTCACCTGACGTAGTCCGCCGGGTCGTGTTTGAAGAAGGCGTCCAATGGCGGTATGAGCGTGGAGAGATTACCTGCCGGCAATTCTTCGATTACTTTTGTCATCGCACGGGCGCCAAACCCGATTATGCCACTTGGATGCACGCTGCCAGCTCAATCTTTGAGGTCAACCATTCCGTGGCGCCGATCGTAATGGGGTTGGCTGCTGCGGGCCACCGCCTGGGAGTACTTTCCAATACGTGTAAGGCACACTGGAACTACTGTCTACCTCGGTATCGGACCTTGGCGTTTTTTGACGTATTTGCGCTAAGCTTTGAGATTGGCGCAATGAAGCCCGATGTGCGAACCTATCAGGCTGCCGCTGAGTTGGCGGGAGTCGCGCCGGAACATATTTTCTTTACCGATGACCGAGAAGAGAACGTCCAGGCGGCGCTACAGGTGGGTTTTCAGGCTGTGTTATTCGCTTCCGCCCGGCGCCTTGCGGAGGAACTTCGGCGCCGCGGCATATCTTTCAACTATTAGTTGGAGGGAGCGGCGCCGGTTAGGAAAGGCCCCCTGTCAGTAACGTTCCTTGCCGGAGGGGCGACAATGAAGTGAGTCTCATGACGCGCCGCTCGTCTCTACGCAGCGGCTCGTTGAACTTTCTCGCGAGGCAGGGCTAGTATGTCGAAGTGCTCCCAATTCTCCATACCGTCGCGCTCGACCGCTTCGCCTTGCAAGTCGCTGCCTTCACCTAGCTTGAAACAGCAATAGCCGGCTTGAGCGAGTACGTCGTACATCGCTTCGCGTTCGTTCCGCGTCAGACGCTTGTAAACCTCGCACGCGATAACCGGACGGTACTTCTTGATCAGATCCAAGAGCGACAACAGCACCTGGCGATCATAGCCTTCGGTGTCGACTTTGATGAACGACAATCGTGGGAGACGGTCCGGATATTCACGGCTCAGGTAGTCGCACAGGTTTCGTCCATGGACTTCGAGCGGTTGGCGATGCTTATGGCCTTGATCTGAGATCTGCGAAAGGAACCCGCCATTGCAGTACGCGCCGTCGGAATAGTGAAAGGTATAAACGCCGTCGCGCTCTGTGGCGGCGAAGTTGAGCGGCACAATATTGGTTTTTGCGGGATTCAATACCGAGTTTTTGAGAAGAATCTTGTAGACATAGGGATTCGGTTCAAATGCGAACACGCATCCCGACCGTCCGGCCGCGAGCGCTAGTGGAAGGGTGGAGTCGCCCGTGTGGGCGCCAATATCAATCACGGTATCGCCTTCGCGCACCCATTGGCGCCAAGCGTTGACGTGCTCCTGGCTGACCGACTTCGCCCGTTCTTTGGGATGCAGCCATTGGGCATAACGCACCAGACCATCTTGGGGTAGCGCAAATTCCTTAATCTCGAATCCGTACTCGGCGAACCGCGATCGGCGCCAACGTTTCGCGAGAACGACCGCTCCTACGATCGTGAGTAGGACGGATAGCCCGGCTACTCCCCACACCGCCAACGTGACGGCTTCGCCCTGAAGAATCTCCATGTTCGCGCTTCCTTCTTCCCTGAAGGCTAAGATGCTCGCCTATATAGCCCAAAGGGGTTGTAGGCTACAAGAGAAATCGTCAGTCGAAGTCGCGTCGCCGACCGACATGGAAGGGCGATAGGTCTACCGTGTTCGGTTCACCGCACAGGAGCCGCGCCATTTCTACCGCCGTACCAGGTGATAATTGTATTCCATTCCGAAAATGCCCGGCCGCTACGTACACATTCTCCCAACCCGGCGCTCGTCCCAAATAGGGCAAGCCGTCGTACGTGCCAGGGCGCAAACCGGCCCACGTTTTTTCAATGACCGCGTTGGCCAGCGTGGGAGCCAGCGTTGTGGCGAAGCGCGTTATATCGGCAATGGCGGTCTCTGTGGTGCTCTTGTCGAACCCTTCTTCTTCTTCGGTTGAGCCTGCCAGTACGCGTCCGTCATCGCGGGGCACAAGATAACGGGAGCCTTCGATGATAATTCGGCGCAATGAAACAGTCGGCGAGCGGAACAACACGATCTGACCCCGGATTGGCTCAATGCCGTTCGTAACGCCTAACTGCTCCAGAAGCATTCGCGTCCAGGCGCCAGAACAGATGCAGTATTGCTCCGCCTGGAGTACGCCATGGTCGGTTTGCACTCCCTCGACGCGGCCGCCGGCCACAAGGAATGATTGAGCGGCACAATGAGCTGTCACCTTCACTCCGCGCTTCTGGCAAGCGGCAAGTAACGCTCGCATATGCCAAGGATTGCGAAGCTGCGATTCTTCGGGCAGGAGATAGGCGGCGCGGACAGCGCCTTCCCGCGCAAGCGGCGCTAATGCTGGCTCCATTTCCGCAAGCGCGTCGGTGGAGAGCGGTTCGACAGTAATTCCCTCGTCACGCCAGAAAGCCGCGGAGGCGACCAGCGATGCGGCTTCGCCCGGACGCCGCGCCAGGTAAATCGCCCCCGTTCGCCGAAACCCCGTATCGATACCCGTTTCTTCCCGGAGTTCGGCCGCCCAAATGGGATGAAGTTCGTGACTGAGGGCGCGAAGGTGATCAAAGGGATGCACTACATTCTGCCGGGCGGCGGGGGGAAGCATGCCCGCTCCCGCCCAAGAGGCCTCTCGCGCTGGTTCTTGGCGATCGATAACGTGTACTTGTCGGCCTCGCTTGGAAAGCTCCCAAGCCAACGATAACCCGATAACGCCGCCGCCGACAATCAAACAATCCACCTTCTCAACCTTCTCGTCCCAGTGCCAAACGTAAAACCTGCTTTCCTGTGTGGAGCAACTGGCGACCACGAGCAGGCTTGCGCGATCTACGGCGCCGGTGGTGCAAAATGCGCCGCAAGTCGTTCAACTCTTCCACATAATACCACTCGGGAAGTGTGGCGAAAGGAGTCTAGGGACGCGCCGCTCAAGCGTCTCACGCGCAACCGCATGCAGATTATGGTTGCGGAACAGGGCCGGAATATGGAGCCAGCAATGAGAATTTGGAGATGCTTCGCGTGATGGAAAGCCGCCCACTTATGCCTAAGGTAAATGGGAAGTCAGCGCTCTTGAGCAGACGGCTCGGCTGCAATGGCCCGCGGAAAATTCGTCCTTGCCTTTCTCGACCGGGTGGTGGCGATGGCGTCTAGAATTGTGAAGGTGGAGGCGCTCATCAACCGCCTCGGACGAGGAGTCGCTGGAGCAGCACTTCGTTGATGCGTCCCCGAAAACGAACCTTGCCGTCAATCTCCACGACGGGGACGCAGTGGTCGAACTTTTCGCGAAGGGTTGGGTCAGCGTCAATGTCAACCAACTGCGGCGTAACGCCATGGCGATGCAGGATTTCCTGAGCGTCATCGCATAGATGGCATCCCTGACGCGTGTAGAGCACGACTTGCATAGCCCCATCCTCCATTATCGCGAAAGCCAATAGGCAAGCAGCGCTAGGGTTGTCGCTAAGCCGACCGCAATGGATCCATATACCCACAACGCACTGGGAACACCGATATTGCTTTCCGTTGTCGGCTCACATGTTTTCACAGTCGACACGGGCGCAGCACCCGTCTCGACAGGTGAGACCGGTTCGGTTAATACAGCCGTTCTTGGTGCATCTTTGTCGCTGTTCGACGTTTCGACTTCCTCAACCTTGCCGATTGGATTCGGATCAACTGCCGGCAATTCGGGCTGACCTAGGGAACCGTTGGCTGACTCGGCAACAAACGGTTGCTCTTGGGAAGGCGCCGACGCGCCGGGCTCGGTAGCGATTGCAGATGCTAAAGCGGCGTGATCGTCGACAGAAGACGCGGACATAACAGCGCCGAGCGCTTCGATCGCCTCTCCAGCCGAGGCAAATCCAGTTGGCGATCCAGCGGTCGCCAATCGCTGGTAAATAATCGTTAGTTCGGCGGGGGCTTCGGCGAAAACCCGCGAGTTAACGTCATGGTGTTCAACGTGCAAATTCCCTGCGCTAGGCGCTTCCTTACCGGTCAACGTCCAATAAAGAATTTCCGCTGCGCCGCGAAGGTCTTTGGCCACCAGACATTGCAGGTCGCAAGTGGGAGGCGCCGGCGCCTCGCCCCAGTTGCCCACCGCCGCGACGCCGGCCCAATCAAGTACCACATTGCACGGTTGGAGATCGCCATGGGCGACTCCATGAGCATGCGCGTGGGATAATCCTGTAAGGATATGCCGCAGGCACTCAGCGGCTACCTCCCACGGCATAGCGCCGGAGTGACGGATGAGTGACGACAAGTCTTCACCGTCCACGTGCGCCGTGGCGAATACAACGCGGTCCCCTGACGCCTCGGTGGACAATACAGGAATGACGTTGGGATGCGGCGGCATCCGCGAGGCAAGAACGAGGCGATGCTCCCAGTACGGGGACTGGTTGGAAGATAAAGTATCGCGGGGGACGATGCGCAAAATAGCCTGTTGTTGGTTATCGCGCCGCTTGGCGAGCCAATGTTCGCCGGGCTCGACGCCATCCAGGCGGCATACGAGATCGTACTCGCGCTCCACCTGCGACGGGAACCGAGGCGACGAACCGCCCAGGTCACGCAACGGAGGCGTTAGTGACCCGGAATTCATGAAGCGCTCTCCCAACACGCAAGGGGTGCCCCGTTTATTGCTCGCCTCAAGCAGGTAGGGTTCATCGGCGAGTTATTTTTGTCATTTTACGTGTTACCGTCAATCGTTGCCGGGTTCCGCCAGGCCTTCCCACACTGTGCAACAAGACTGACAACTCTGGGGCCATCCTTGGCCGAAATGCGCGAGGGAAATCGCCCGTTGAGCCCGACACATCCCAAAATATGAGAGTAATTGCGCCCCAAAAGTTCCTCAAGTTCCGAAGGGGGGCAACCAGGGAGCTTCCGCTAGGGCGCAATTTGCCGGTGAACTTCGCTTACAATCGCGTCCTCGAGTTCCGGCGCCCAAACCGTAGGTAATCCGTAGTAAATCATCGAGGTCGCCCCCTCGTATCCGCCTTCCGCCAACACTCGACGCGAGGGGATATACGCCATGACATCATTCGCATATCCCGTGCACCAAATGTGCTGATCGTGAAACTCCTTCTTTAAACGCAAGGCGTAATCGACGACGACTTCTCCGCCAAGGAATATCCACTGAATCTCATGCCCCAGCCGCCAAGTCTGCACTGGGTAAGGATAGGTTGAATTCAACGGACCGGTTTCCAACTGTTTGAGCAAAGCAACGGCCCGCGAGGCGATATATCGGTTGTCCGATTGTGTGTCGCGGGCAATCGCCTCGCGCGAGGGCAATGGCCCCAGCGGCAAGGGAATTTCGCGGTACTGGGCTTCTAACGCGGGAGAAACCGGCTGCATTACGCCGTTAAGGACTCGCTCGACGCTTGCTGCTAACTCGCGGCCATACTCTTGCGCCTTTTCAACGGTGCGACGCGGCAACGGATTTTGATCGGCGCCACAACCTGCCCAGAAAAGGGCGACACAATCTGGATGCGCTTTCTCGATTTCCATTTGGGCATAACCAGGATAGTCGCCCGACCACTCGTACGACCCAAGCACTGTCGCATGGCAAGCATAGCCGAACGCCACGGCCTTTAGCGTTCCTTTGTCGTCGCGCACT
>CAYWIS010000183.1:6528-11446 GCA_964458385.1 uncultured Pirellulaceae bacterium | reverse complement strand
GACTGGTTGAATCCACGAGCCTCCAGCCGTGGCGCTCGGATCATTCCCGCCCTCGTCGCCCGGTATGCCCGTCGCTCGCTATCAGCGCAATCTCTTCGCATCACTGGTGATGCTGGCCGTTGCGATGCCGATCCTGGCGCCGGCCGCGATGCGCTGTTTGCGGTCCATGTACACCTCGCCAAGCGACTGGACGCCGCCTACCCACCGCGAACGGCAAGAGTATGAGCAATTCATCCAGGCTTTTGAGCGCGAAGACGCCATTGTGATCGCATGGCCCGGATGCACCATCGACGATCCACGGCTCGCTCGGCTGGAAACGGCTCTTACGGCTCACACCCAAGCTGCCACGCCAGACGAAACGCCGCTTCTGAAGCGTGTGCTTTCGGGGCGTTCCCTGATGGATCAACTCACGCAGCGTCCCCTGGCGTTATCGCCTTCTTTAGCCCGGCAACGGCTCCAGGGCGTCTTGCTCGGGCCCGATGGCCGCACCACATGCGTCGTGGCGATCCTTACCGACTACGGCGCCCGCGAGCGTCAGAGAGCTATGGCCGTTGTGCTCGATGAGGCCGCCATCGCCACGCAACTACCGCCAACAGAACTCCACATGGCAGGCAATATGGTTGTGGCGGCCACCATTGACCAAGAGAGTCTCCGTACGCTTGACCATTACCTGGCGCCCTCGGCCTTGGTGTCCCTCCTGCTGTGTTGGTGGCGGTTGCGCTCGTGGCGTTACACGCTCGCAATTGTGGCCGTAGCGGCTCTGGGCGAAGCCGTTTCGTTGGCCGTTGTCTACTACACGGGCATGACGATGAACGCCGTCTTGATCGTCATGCCCCCGCTCATCTTCGTGCTCGTGGTATCGTCGGGCGTTCACCTGGTGAACTATTACCTGGACCAAGTGCGGTTGCATGGCGTTCCGGGCGCGCCCCAGCGAGCGATGGCGATCGGCTGGACGCCGTGCTGGACCTGCGCTATCACCACCGCCATTGGAATGGGCTCGTTGCTGGTAAGCGACATTGAGCCTGTCCGTCAATTCGGGATCATTTCGGCCCTGGGGTTGTTGTTTTCGGTCGCCATGCTGTTCCTCTTGCTTCCAGGCGTTATGGAGCGATGGCCCTTTGTGCAGTTTTCCGCCAGTACTGGGTCAAGAACAACCGACGCCGACGAGCATTCTCCCCTCACTCATCACTTTCAGCGTTGGGAGCGGTTCGCCGGATATGTAACGCACCATGGAGCGCTCATCGGGCTTCTTTGCGCCAGCGTCATGGCGGTTGCAGGAGCAGGGCTGCCGCGTCTTTCCACCTCCGTCGATGTACGGGCCTTATTCGATCCTAGCAGCAGTATCCTGCAGGATGTGGCCTGGCTAGAAAAAAACATTGGTCCACTTACCCCGGTTGAGGCGGTAGTGCATTTCGAGCCCCACTGTTCGCTGGACAGCGCCGAGCGACTGCGCATCGTGGAGGCAATTCACCAGCGCATCTCCGAGTTGGAAATCGTCGGGGGTATGATGTCGGCCGTCACCTTAGCGCCGCCCGAGCTGGCCCGGCCGGTACGCGGGGGCTTCGCCCATGCGCGGCAAGAGGCCCAGTTGCGCGCCGCCATGCGACGATTTCAAGAGGCTCATTTCCTGGCGTTGCAAGACGGCCGCCAGTCGTGGCGCATCAGCGCGCGGGTGCATGTGCATCCCGACACCGATTACGCGGCCTACCTACGGCAGCTTCGCTCGGCCGCCGATCCGGTACTTCAACAAGTCGAACGCAGCTCCCGCGGTGTCAGCATGACTCTGACCGGCGTGGTCCCCTTGAGCGACCAGGTTCACAAAATCCTACTGGCCGACCTATACAACAGCTTTCTGACAGCGTTCCTCTTTGTCGCGCTGATAATGGCGCTCACGTTGCGCAGCTTCTGGGCTGGGGTGATCGCTATGCTCCCCAATACTTTCCCCATGGTGCTCGTATTTGGCGCGCTTGCCTGGGCGGGGGTAGCGATCGACATTGGCGCGGTAATGACCGCCAGCATTGCCTTGGGTATCGCCGTGGACGACACCCTCCACTTTCTCACATGGTTTGGCCGCGAAACACGCGCCGGCGCTTCGCGCGAAGAGGCGATTCGCAAGACCTTCCGTCACTGCGGCCGGGCCATGGTGCAATCAACGCTTATCGCCGGACTGGGGTTGCTGGTATTTTGCCTGAGCGGCTTTCTTCCAACCCGGCGTTTTGCGTGGATGATCATGTGCCTGCTATCGGCCGCGCTGGTAGGCGACTTGCTATTCCTTCCGGCCCTGCTGGTGGGACCTTTGGGGAAGATCTTTGTAGATCGCCCCAGTCCGTCCCAGATCTCCACGGCTCCCAGCCCTGCGGCGTCGGAGCATTCCTAGCGGCGACAGTAACGCCGCCGCCCTGTGAATGCCCCTAGCAGCCGGCAAATAACAGCCGCTTACTCCACATTCCAGTCGTCCCGGAACCACTCCTGCCGCGTGGAGCGACGAGCCGAGTAGGCCTCGGCGGCATTGAAACCGTTGGCCGTGAGGAAGCGGGTTACGGCCTCGGCGGGCACTTTGATGTACTGCGCAATCAGGTCGACCTTGTCGCTTTCAGGCGACCAGTTGAAAAATGCGGCTTCATCGCGCTCGGCCATTTCATCCAAGTAATCGGCGTCGTGCCCCGCTACGAGCACGTAAGGGTAGCGGTGCTTGCAGAGGAAGTTCAGCAGCCGGCTGGCCAGTTCGCGGACCGTCTGGTTGCTGCGGGTGTATCCAAGGGAGTCCTGAGCCAGCGTCCAGAGCGTGATGTACCCGTCCTCATCCGTGTTGTTAATGTTGAGCGTCAGCGCTTCCGTGAGTTTCTCCGAATCCATAGTTCGCTTCGTGCAGGAAAGGGAAATCAAAAAACAAAAAACGGGACGGCAAACTCCCAGGCGAAGGAAAGACCGCGTTCTGCGAGCATCGGCGGCTATTCTTGTTTCCGAATTTCGCTATCGGCAACGGCCCCGTGCGGAGCAGCCGACAACGACTCAGGCGAATAAACCCTGGCCTCGGTCACCACGTGGTGCATCTGCACATCGTGTTCCGCAACAGGAACGTTGGGGAACATTTGCGCCTCGAAGGCCAGGCCGATGCGGATTGCATCAGGCCGAAGCTGGGGGAAGAGTCGATCGTAGTAACCGCGCCCCTGCCCTAACCGCCTCCCCTGCGGATCGAATGCCACCCCAGGCGCCAGCACCACGTCCAAGACCGTAGCGGCGACGCGCCGTTCGGGCCGTCGGCGCCACTCAGGACGCGGCTCCAAAATGTTGTACATGCCCGGCCCCAGTTCGTCTATGGCCTCTAGCCGGAAGAGTTGCAAATGATCGTCTTCGCACCACGGCACGACCAAGAGTTTTCCATCGGCCAAGACGCGCGGCAAATGCAACCGCGTCTGCACTTCGCTTCCTGCGTCAACATAAAACATCACCACGCGCGCTTGGCGGTACGCAGGAAGTTGCAGCGCGCGGTCTAAGATGATTTGGCTGAGTTGGGCAGCGTTTTCCACCGCCTGCCGGCGCTGTCGCGCCAGCGCGCGCAGACGTCGCTTTTGCTCCTCGAGCGAAGAATTTTCCATGAATACCTTTGATCGTGCCCGACGTGTCGCCGTCAAGCGTGCTCATTGAGCTTGCCTGGCGGTTACGTTCGTCAAAAGCGATGGCGCAGGCCGAAGGCGGAAGCTCCAATCGTTGACGGAAAGCAACGAACACTTCCGCGTTGGTTCCTCGCCCAATAGCGTAGGAGCGGCCCTATTCGACCTCTTCTGTCTTGATCTCCATGGTCAAGTCCAACTCGCCGGTGATCTCCAACCCCATCACCGAGAGTACGATCGCCCCCGTGATGTGCATTTTGTCGAGGGACTCCACTGTCCGACCGAGCGACGGATCAAACAGCAGCGTCGTTTCGCCCGAGTCCATCTTGAGATCGCTCTTGGTCACTTTGCCGGGGAGCCCCGCCGCCGGCTTGATCGAATAATCAATCTTTTCGGTCGTCGCGGTAATTTTCTCCAGGCGACGAGTACTGTCCACCGTCGAACGCAGCTCAGGACCTTCATACTTATACGTTCGCTCCAACGTGAAGATTTGGCCTTCGCCCAACGGCATGGTGATTTGTCGTTTCCAGGTATCGCCAGGTTTGACCGGATTCTGCGGATAACGAGCGAACATCTGCTCGAGCGATACCTTGATGTCTTCCGGGCTGACGCCCGCCTCGGGCTTTACCCCCTCCACCGATTTGACCTGATTGTTCTTGTCCAACGTTACGGTGTATGTGAGCCCCTTTATGGCTTGTAGGCGTTCGAGGATAATTTGGAAGTTAGGATCGTCCGCCTGGCCTTCGCCCGTGGTGGAATCGTAGGTCACCTTTTTATCGCCGGGCAGCGTGACGGTGGCCGTCACGTCGGTGTAGGTGACTTCCAAGGGCAGCTCCCCCTGTTCGTTGCGCTGGCCGATTTTCGTTTGCGAGACGATCACTGTGTCTGAGGCGCTGTTGATCGCCTGTCCCCCCAGTTTGAGCATCTGGCGGGTCTTCGTGGTTTCCTTGCTTTTGAACGAGGTTCCCGGCTCAAGTTTGGGGGCCAAAGTGGTTTCCGCCCAAGCGGTTGAAATTACCCACATCAGGCTTAATACGGCGGCGGCAATGCGAAAGGCGGTCATACAAGCGTTTCCCCAAGATGACGAAATCCACTACAAGCGATTCGTTCTAGCGGCAGCACACAATCTGCGGTCAACAACGCTCCTGCAACGCACGTGGCGCGATTGGACTCCGACGCCCGCCGAGGAACGTTACATTCCCGAAGTTCATCGAGCCCTTGCACAAGGAGCGATTCGCCCGGCGATGAAAGTTATTGTACGCGTTGAAGCCCCCAAGACGCCAACGTTATGGTAAACGGGAAGA
>CAYWIS010000183.1:0-6518 GCA_964458385.1 uncultured Pirellulaceae bacterium | reverse complement strand
ACCAACCGGCGAACACTCTGCCGCCCTTGCCCGACGCCGCCTGGAAGCGACGCCTGCGCCAGCGATTGCTGGCGTGGTTTCGGGACCATGCTCGCCCGATGCCGTGGCGCGACCACCCCACGCCCTACTACGTGTGGGTGAGCGAGATCATGCTTCAGCAGACGCAAGTCGCCACGGTCATTCCCTACTTTGAGCGGTTTGTGGCGCGGTTTCCCGACATCGCAACACTTGCCGCCGCCGACGAAAACGAGGTTCTGCGTCTTTGGGAAGGTTTGGGGTACTATCGCCGGGCACGGCAGTTGCACCGCGCCGCCCAAGAAATTATCGAACGACACGGAGGCCAGTTTCCTGATGCTCCCGAAGCAGTGGCTTCGTTGCCCGGCATCGGACGCTATACAGCGGGCGCCATCCTGTCGATTGCGTTCGGCCAGCGAGCGCCGATCCTGGAAGCCAACACCAAGCGCGTGCTCAGCCGGTTACTGGCCTACCGAGGAGATCCCGAAAAAGCGGCGGGACAACAACTCCTGTGGAGCTTTGCCGAGGCCATACTTCCGCGGCAAGACGTGGGTGCGTTCAATCAGGCTCTGATGGAGCTCGGAAGCGAAGTTTGCACTCCGCGAAATCCCGCCTGCGCCACTTGCCCCGTTCAATCGTTGTGCCCGACTTACGCCGCAAACTTACAACACGAGATTCCGCCCCGCAAAAAGAAGCCGCAATATGAGGATGTAACCGAAGCCGCTGTGGTGGTGCGTCGCCGCGGCAAGATCTTTCTCCGGCAGCGAACCGCGGGCGAACGCTGGGCCGGTTTGTGGGACTTCCCCCGATTTGCCCTTCCGTCAGAAACGGGCGAGCCTTCCCCCGAGGAATTAGCCGCCGCAGTTCACGCCGCCACGGGGCTGAAAGTGGTGCCCGGCGCGCGGCTAGCGACGCTCAAGCACGGCGTCACTCGGTTTCGCATTACGCTCCATTGCTACGAAGCCGACCATCTAAGCGGCCGGCCGCCACGCAACGAACAAACCGTGTGGTTGGATCCGGCCGAGTTTGCCAACTATCCGCTTAGCGTCACCGGTCGGAAAATCAGCCGGTTGTTACAGTGAAGGCGGCCAAGTTTTCGCCACGGAGCGTCAACAACACGTGCAGAAAAACCAGGCGATGCGCAAGCACGACAAATAGCGCCGGCTCCATAGCAGCCTTACCCTACGGCGCACACAGGCATGAAAGACACGACCACGGGCGAACGGCCGGTGCGAACTTTCCCTTTGCGGGGGCGAGTGATACACTCAAAGCACATCCTTTCACGCCGGTTTTGTGCCGCACCTGCCGCTCCCGTTCTGGTGGGGTGTCGCGTTTTTGCTCGCCAAAGTGTCGCTAATCCACCCATCGTTCGCCACAAAGGGGCTGGCGGCGGCCATAACAACAGGGACTCTTCGCCTTTTCTTCCCTGCGAGGGGAATTGCATCCTTCGAGGAAATCGGAATATGAGCAGGTTGGTCACACTCGCCGTGTTGACGTGCTTTGCTGCGGGTTGGTGGATGGGACCGCTAACCTACCCAGCCGCAGGCCAAGAAAATCAACCGGCTGAGCAGCCCAAATCGTCACCCGAAGCTCTGCGAATCTACGCTGATGCGGCCAACTTCCAGAACAACAAGGCCTATGAATTGGGCGCAGAGGAATGGGAAAAATTCCTCCAACGTTTCCCCAAAGACCCTTTGGCCGCTAAAGCTCAATACTACGCCGGCGTCTGCCGTTTGCAATTAAAGCAGTACCCCCAAGCGATCGCTCACTTCGAAGCGGCGGTGGCCAACTATCCTAAGTTTGAACTGGCCGAAGACGCCCGTTTTAATCTGGCCGCCGCTCAGTACACAATGGCTGGCCTAGAGACGACTCCTGCTGACAAAAAACAAGAACTCTATGCGGGCGCCGCCGCGGCCTACGCAGCGCTGATTGAACAGTTTCCGGAAGGAAAGTACACCGACCGGGCCCTTTTTTGGCGCGGCGAGGCCCTTTATCGCCTCGACAAGAAGCGCGAAGCAATCGACGCTTACGCCAAACTGGTCGCCGATCATCCAAAATCCAGCCTCCGCGCCGATGGGCTGTACGTACTGGGCGTAACGCATGAGGAGCTAAGCCAATACGCCGAAGCCGGCAAAGTCTACGACACCTTCCTGGCCGAGTTCCCCAACCACGAACTGACAAACGAAATCCGCATGCGCAAGGCGGAAACGCTCTTGCAGGCGGGGCAACTTGCCGAGGCCGAAAAGCTGTTCGCCGCCGTCGCCGCGTTGCAAAACTTCCCCCAGGCTGACCATGCCCTCTTCCGTCAGGCGTTCGCCGTAGCTCGACAGAATCGGTTTGTCGACGCGGCCAACCTGTACGGCACGATCCCCAGCAAGTTCCCTCAATCGACGTACGTGAACGAAGCGCGTCTCGAGGCGGCCCGCGCTTACTACCGCGGTGAACGCTATGACCTGGCGGCTCCGTGGCTGCAAAAAGTGATCGAGACCAACAAGAAGGACGCCCCCGAGGCGGCTCACTGGCTGGCTCGCATTTATCTGCGCCAAGGCGAGCCGCAAAAAGCAAGTGACTTGGCCGCCGCCACCTTACCCGAAGCGCAAGACAGCCCCTATCTGGCCGCTTTGAAAATGGATCAGGCCGAAGGCTTATTGGAAACGGCCGACGGCAAGGAACAAGCGCTGGGGCTATTCCTGTCGATTGCCCAGGAGCACGCCGAGAGCAAGTACGCCGCGGCGGCCCTGTATAACGCGGCCTACACCGCCATGACGCTGGGCCGCCACGAAGAATCTCTAAAACTTTCCCAAGACTTCCTGAAGAAGTTCCCCGACGACCGCTTGGCGCCCGACGTGCGTTACATCGCAGCCGAAAGCCAATTGCAACTGCGCAACTATGACGCGGCGGTTCAGATGTTCTCTGAGTTGTCGGCCGCGGGCGGCGAACACCCCGACCTTCCGCTATGGCGGCTGCGCTGGGGTTACGCTCTCTACCTGCAAAAGAAGTATCAGGAAACTATTGACGCCATCACGCCACTGCTCAACACCTTCCAGAAGCCGGAAGACGTTGCCGAAGCGCAGTTCCTGATCGGCGCCAGTCAATTCTACTTGGACCGACCTGCGGACGCCGCATCGGCGCTGACAGCCTCCATCCAGGCAGCTCCCAAAGGGCGCCGCGCCGATGAGGCTCTCATGTTGCTCTCGCGATCCTATCGGGCGCAGAACCAACTGGATCAGGCCAAGTCGATCATCACGCGGCTCATTCAGGAGTTCCCCCAAAGCGTGCTTCTGGATCAAGCGCACTATCGCCTGGGCGAGTATCACTACGCATCGAATCAGTTTGACGCCGCCGTCCAAGAGTACGACAAGGTGTTGGCGAACCATCCCGATTCGATTTACGCTCCTTACGCTCTCTATGGTAAAGGCTGGTCCTTGCTTCAGGCGAAAGATTACGAAAAGGCGAGCGCGACGCTCGACCAGATGGTTACCAAGTACGAGCAACACCCGCTACGGGCCGAAGCGCTCTTCGCCCGCGCCATGAGCCGCCGTCAAACTGGCGACCAAGCGGGCGCCATTGAAGACATTACCGCCTACCTGTCCGCCGGCGGCAATCAAGAGCATCGCCTAGAAGCGCTCTACGAGCGTGGCTTGGCTGAAATGTCGCTCAACCAGTACGCCGACGCAGCGAAGACGTTTCAGACAATCCTCACGGAGAAGCCCGACTACGCAGCGGCTGACAAGGCGCTTTACCAATTAGCTTGGGCGTACAAGTCCGCCGGCGATAACGAGCAAGCAATCGCGAACTTCGCCCGATTGGCGCAGGAGCATCCCGAGAGTCCATTGACGCCCGAGGCGCATTTCCACCTCGGTGAAAAGGCCTACGACGAACAGCAGTACGACGAAGCGGCCAAGGCCTATGCCCTTGCGAAGCAAAAGGCGCAGCGAGCCGATCTCAAAGAGCGTGCTATTTACAAGCTCGGCTGGACGCGTTACCAGCAGAAAGACTACAAGGCCGCGCTAGCCGAGTTTGACGAACAAAGAAAGGCTTTTCCCCAAGGCGCGCTCGCAGGCGAGGCTCAATTTATGAAGGCCGAGTCGCTGTTCAAACTCGAAGACTACGCCAAGGCCCTGCCTGAGTACCAGGCCGCACTAGCCCAGCCGGTCGCTGACGAAACCATTGAGTCGCTCTTGCGGTTGCACGCGGCGCAGTCGGCGGGTCAACTCAAGCAGTGGCAAGAGAGTTTGAAACACCTGGAAGCGCTTATCAAGAAGTTTCCCCAAACGCCTTACCTGGCCGAAGCACTCTACGAACGCGGTTTTGCGAAGCAGAACCTCAATCAGCTCGACGCCGCCTTGGCCGACTATGAACAAGCGGCGGAACAATCGCGCGGGGCCGTCGGCGCCCGCGCCCGTTTCATGCGGGGCGAAGTACTGTTCACGCAGAAAAATTACGACGAAGCGGTCAAAGAGTTTCTCCGGGTGATGTTCGGCTTCGGCGGCGCACAAGCCCCAGACGAAGTGAAATCCTGGCAGGCCAAATCTGGCTACGAGGCGGCTCGCTGCCGCGACGTGCAAATCGGCCTCGCTCGAACTCCCGCCGAAAAGGCAAAAGCGCTTGAAGAAGCGAAACGCTACTACTCCTACGTGGTGCAGCAGCATCCCAACAGCAACCTGGTTCCCGCCGCCAAGAAGCGGCTGGATGAGTTACAAAAGCTCTAAAGACCAAGTCCGTGGCATAGCCAGCGTGGATCAACCAAGCGCAAGAAAGCGGCAATGGACCGTCGCACTTCCAAGCAAGTGCGGACGCTCCTTGCCGCTTTTCGATTATCCCCTTGCCACGTCGTTCTTGACGGCAAGAAACGAAAAAAGCGACGAGGGTTCGCCGCTTGGCAAGTAGGTTATACGACGTTGCTTGCTGTTGTTTTCGTGAACGCTATGAACCGCACTTGGATTGGGCGTCTTTGTTCGCCGAAAGGCGCTGCGCCCCAGCAATTGCGCGGTCAAGAACTTCGTGATAGTAACGCAAGCGAGTCTCGCCATCGTCCAGGGCGCCGCCGAAGGACCGATTCTCGTCCAAGTAGATCAGCGGCACGGGCAACTCAATAATGCGCCATCCCAACGCCGCCGCCTGCGCCCACAACTCCAGGGGCATGGCGTAACCTGCCTCGGTTAACTCCAAATCCTTGAGCGCCTCCACCCGGTACGCTTTAAATCCGCAAAAGGCGTCGGTCAGTTGCAGCCCCAAGCGGCGGTTCAAGTCAGCGGTAATTTGCTTGTTAATGAATAGCCGCTGTGCAGGAGGTTCGCTATCGCCCGGATACCGCCGCAGATAGCGGCTGCCCGAAACCATGTCGACGTTTTGGCAGGCGGCCACAAACTTGGGGATACGGCACGGTTGGTGCTGACCGTCACAATCGATGGTCACGATTACATCGTAATCGTGCTCGATCGCATACTGAAAGGCCGTGTTCAAGGCGGCGCCGTACCCCAAATTTCGGGCATGCGTCTCGACGAAGATATCGCTGCGTTGAGCGAGTTTTTCGGCTGTTCCGTCCGACGAGCCATCGTTCACCACCAGCACGTCGTCGCTATAGAGGCGCACCTCGTCGAGCACACGATCAACGTGGTTCACCTCGTTATAGACCGGCAAAGCCGTTAAGTAGCGTGTTGTCATTGGGGAGAGGGGATAAAGGGATCATGGAACTGCGACCCAAGGAATTGTAGCGCATCGCCTTGGCCCGTCAAACCACCCGCGTGCGGCTTCGCCGCCTATGGGGCGGAAGATGCGCGGGCTAGGAATAGCGGTATCGATTCCGGACACTTTTGCGGGCGTAGTTTGGTCGCTGGCGAGGGTCGGTCGCAAATGAAACACTCAAGACCAACGCACCGGTCTGGGGAAATTCTGAGGAAGCACCGTTCCCGTAAACCTGCGCCGGGCATGATTCTTCTACTGTGGCGACTGGCCGGTCGCTGGGCGGGCAATTACACTCAACCCGTCAGTTTCTCGTACTTGCTGAGCGTTGAATCATGCGCATCCTGCTTGCTTTGACCATCGCGATTTTCTTTACAGCCCCCTTATTCAGCCATGATACCTGGGTGCAAACAAACACGCACTTGGTACGTGTGGGCGACGTCGTGCATGTGGACCTGATGCTGGGCAATCACGGGAACGACCACCGGGACTTCAAGATCGCCAGCAAGATCGGGCTTGACCGATGTACGCTCTCGGTAATTGCGCCTACCGGCCAGGCGTACGACCTTAAACCCAACTTGATCGACACCGGTTACGCACCCAAGGAAGGATACTGGACTGCAAGATTCGTCAACGCCGCGCCGGGATTGTACACCGTGGCGCATACGCTGGAATCAGCGCACGGAACCACGCGAACGATCAAGAGCGGCAAAACATTCTTCGTGGCCAGCGCAAGTTTGGATAACGTCCCCCAAAACAATCCGGGCTTTGATAAGCCGTTAGGACACGTGTTGGAGCTTGTCCCTCGCGTCAATCCA
>CAYWIS010000182.1:0-11449 GCA_964458385.1 uncultured Pirellulaceae bacterium | reverse complement strand
AACCGTTGTCAGGCACACCACGGATAACCCAAACGACCGGCAGGAGAATAAGGCGGCCATATCTGTCTTGGGAGAAAGGAGACGGTTCGCGGGAACCTGCATCGGCGCAAGTGACAGCCCGCTGACGCGTGGGCTCCCATCGCACGGCCAGGAACCCTGCGCTTATCGTACACCTTCGCCGCCGGGCGCAACAAGCAAATGCATGGAAACCGCGCTTTTGGTCTTAGCTACGCCCATTCGCTAGCGCCGGCAAACAACTGGCGTATGCCGAACGCCGCTTGCGGTGAAATCCGCTTACAAAAGGTGGCGGGCTTTGATCTCCAAGTATTGGTTCACCAGGGGAGCGGTCATGTCTTCGGGAAACACGTCCAGCACCCGCACGCCTTTATGCTCCAGATCGGTCAGCACCTGATGGCGCCAGTTTAGAATCTCGGCCGCGGCGGCGGCGCGGAAGAGCGCTGCGTCGCGTGGTTGAGGCGTGTCGGCGGCGTCAAACAGATGGTGGTCGCGCAGGAGCACTCCCAGCGGCAAGTGCCGCCCGACAAGCGTCCCCAAATAGCGTTCGATCTGGTGCGAGTTCACCTCGTCAATCAGGTTCGTGATCAGGATCACCAGCGCTCGCTTGCGGCAATGAGCGGCCAGGTGCAAGAACGCTTCGTCATAGCGCGATTCGACAAGTTGCGGGAAGCGATCAAACGAGGCATGAAGCAAATGATTCATCTGCTTCATGCCGCCGCGTGGCGGGGTGAACGAGTGTATGCGGTCCGAAAAGCACGTCAGCCCCACAGAGTCGCCCTGCCTTAGCGCCACGTAGCTAAGCATAAGCATCGCGTTGAACGCATGATCCAGCAACGAAATGCCTGAGGCCTCGTTGGTCATCATGCGTCCACAGTCGATTAGGAACATCAACCGCTGGCTTTGGTTTGTCTGAAAATCCTTGACCGTGAGCCGATTACGGCGAGCCGTGGCGCCCCAATCAATGTGGCGATAGTTATCATCGCGGCTGTAGTCGCGCAGGCGTTCGAACTCGTTGTCTTGGCCCACCCGCCGCGTGCGACGCACGCCCATCAAGCTCAGGCGGTTGGTGCGGGCCAAGATGGCGTATTCTGAAAGCTGCTTCATATCGGGATAAACATGCAGCACCGTCGTTACGGGGTAAGTCAGATGCCGCCGCCACAACCCCAACCGGCTACGCACCCGTAGATACACCCACTCGAGCGTGAACGCTCCGCGGCGCGTGGGTGTAGCGTCGTAGTGCAAGACGGCGCGGCTACGGCCTTTGAGTTCAATCTGAAACTCCTCAGGCGACGGCTCAAACTCCTGCGGCGCGTCATCGCGAATCCAAAGGATATGCTTCCGCTCCCCAAGGTTGCTAACGGTCAGCGTGACCCGGTGTTTTTGTCCGAGAGACGCAATGCGCATCGTCTGCCGTTCGACGGCAAAGGAGCGCTTGCGCGGCAACGTGAACAGGTCGACCGCACCGGCAGTGAGCAGCGCCGCATCGAGCATCCCGACCACCCAGAACAGGTCGGGCCACCAAGGCAACAGCACCGAGAGCGCGCAGGGCGCCGCCAAGAGAATGACCAGCGGAAAGTGAGGATAAACCCGCCACCGATATCCCAACACCAGCAGCGGTAAAGTATAGAGCAGCACAAGCAGCCACGTGAGCCGCACCGCCCACGCCGACAGGTCAGCCGCCCATTGGGAAATCTCGTTCAAGAAGTTGCTCCTGGCGCCCTGTGCCCAAGCGCCGGCTATCGATTGTTGCCCGCTTCGCCGCGGCGCCGGCCGATACGCGGAAAAGAAACCACAATCTTTGTGAACGGGGGTTATTGTAAACGCCGTTCGCCCCGGTGTATACGAAGAGTAACGGCAACGTCCCCTGTCGATCAACACGGCGCCTTCAGAGCGCCTGGGGGCGAAAGCCGCCGCACCGGGAGCGCATCGCCATGGCCGACCCAAAAGGCTATAAGCTGTTTGTCAATCTGAGCGCGTCCCAAGTGCGACGCCGGCTCAAAGGCTTTGGCCATGGCGTGCGGAAGGTGCAAAGTGCAGGCCGTAATCAGGCGGTCATCATTCATTCAGCCACGGGCAAGAACCTGGTCGAACTTGAAGCGAAGTTCGCCGATGTCGGCTACTCGAGCAACGAAGGCGGCATAAGCGAGCCGATCGAAAACCTTCGCAATCTGGGAGCGTTAAGCGCCGCCTGGCTGCGCGAGGCAGGTGTGCGCACCATCGATGACCTCAAACGCATCGGCCCCGTGGCGGCGTACCGTCTGGTGGAATCGCGAAGCGCCGACGTAACGCTCAATTTACTCTGGGCCTTAGCGGCGGGACTGGAGAATCGCGACTGGCGCGAGTTAACCGAGCAAGAGAAATCGGCCCTCCGCGCCGAACTGGAAAGCACCTAGTCGTCCAGCGCAACTCTGGCTATAGGATTGTGGACGCATCCTTTGACCACCCCACAACCGACGGATTTCGCGGGTGGTTGAAATCTGCTCACCTGCAACGTAAGCACGCCATGAAATCAATCCCTCTTGTCCTGCTCTTGGTCGCTCTCGCTTCACCCTCAATCGCTGCGGAGATCCGCGCTCATCGCGACTTGAGCTACGCCGACCCCAAGAGCGAACGGCGGATGCTCGATATCTACACCACGCCCGAAGCGAGCAAGCGACCGATTGTGTTCTGGATTCACGGCGGCGGCTGGCAGCGTGGCGACAAGTCCGACGTGCAAACCAAACCCCAAGCGTTTGTTGATCGGGGGTTTGTGTTTGTCTCGACGAATTACCGCTTTGTTCCCAACGTGACGATTGACCAAATGGCGGGCGACGTGGCGAAGGCGATTCGTTGGACACACGACCATGCCGCCGAGTATGGAGGCGACCCCAACGTATTCTTCGTTATGGGGCATTCGGCCGGCGCCCAACTGGCCGCTCTGATCTGCACCGACGAGCGTTATCTGACGGCGGAAGGGCTTTCGCTTTCCCTCGTTCGTGGCTGCGTACCGGTGGATGGCGACACCTATGACGTTCCGCTGCAAATCGCCACGGTGGAACAGCGCCGCAAAGACATCTATCGTTGGAAGTTCGGCGACGAAGAACAACAAAAAGCCCTTTCGCCTGTTACGCATGTGGCCCCCGGCAAGAACATTCCGCCATTTCTAATCCTCCATGTGGCGGACCATCCAGAAACCCGGGGCCAGTCGGAGCGGCTCATCCAAGCGCTTCGGGCTGCAGACGTCGCGGCAAAGACATTCCCCGCCGCGGGCAAGGACCACCGAACCATTAACGCCGATTTGGGGCGTGCAGCCGATCCACCTACCCAGGCGCTCTTCCAGTTTCTTGATGAAGCGATGTCTAAACGCTAACGGACGCTTTCCCTCTGGCGACCGACGGCGCGTGTCGTTGTCATGAGTTCCTTGCCTCGTACAATGGGTGCGTTCCTTTCAACCCCTGGAGGAGATCGAACGATGAAGACCGCATGGCATTGGCTCCCGTTGGTGTTGGTCGGCTTGGCGCCGTGGACGACAAGCGCTCAAGAGATCAAAAACCAACCGATCCCCGGCATCGGCCCCAAAGGCGAGGTGCGTAAAGTTGCGGGCGACTTCGCCTTTACCGAAGGCCCCGCAGCCGACGCCGATGGCAACCTCTACTTTAGCGACATCCCCAATAACCGCATTCTTCGGCTCAGCGCCTCAGGCGATGTGTCGGTGTTTGTCGAACCCTCGGGCCACGCCAACGGCTTAATGGTCCACGGCGGACGGTTGCTGGCTTGCCAAATGGATGGGCAATTGGCTTCGATCGATCTCAAGACGAAGGAAGTCACCGCCATTTGCAAGACGTACAACGGCACACGGTTTAATGCGCCCAACGATCTTGTCATTGATCGTAGCGGGGGTATTTACTTTACCGACCCGCGTTTCCTTGCTCCCGAGCCGTGGCCGCAAGGGAAAGAAGCCGTCTATTACCGCGCCGCCGACGGCACGGTGACGCGTCTCTTGGACGACCTGCCGGCTCCGAACGGGGTAATCCTCTCGCCCGATGAAAAGACCTTGTACGTAATTCCCAGCCTGCAAAAGGAAATGATGGCCTATCCGGTCATCGGTCGCGGCAAACTTGGCGAAGGCCGCGTATTCTGCACGCTGGAGCAACCCGAAGGCCGAGACAACACGGGAGGCGATGGCCTGACTGTCGACACCCAGGGGAATATTTACATCACGTCGGCCCTTGGCCTGCAAGTGTTTGACCCGCAAGGCAAACAGTTGGGGATCATTCGCTTCCCCGAACAGCCGGCGAACGTCACTTTTGGCGGCAAAGATTACAAGACGCTATACGTTACCGCCCGCACGTCGCTGTACGCCGTCGATATGGAAGTGAAGGGGCACGTCTTCCCCGGACCCGATACCCAATAGACCTACGGACGTTCCCAATCGAACGCAGCGGTTATTCGCTGCCTTCTGCCGCGCAGGAGGACGCCTATCTCCTGCGCGCCGCCGCAGCGCCTTCGTTCGTCACGTGGGATGTGCAGACTCAAGAATAGGGGCAGGACGCATTTCGCCCCGATCTTTACGGCCAGTGGCTTCTTCCGCGTGTCCGTGGCGTTGCTCTCCTGTGAGTTGCGGGCGCGCTCTCAACAACCCTGGACCCGTAGAAACGGCAAGCCGCTCTGATTAGACTGCATCGATTCGCGTTTTGTTTCTATCGCACTTCGGTGGTCCATGACTTATAACCATTGCATTTTGACGTGCGTAAGCTTGTTGGCGTCGCTTGCGCTGGCATTTTCCAATGCGCAAGCCCAGACGTTCCGCGGGATCGAAACCACTCCGCTTCCTGACGTGGTGATTGAGCGGGCGTTCCCGAACATCAAGATCACGCGACCCGTAATCTTCACCCACGCCGGCGATGGGTCGAATCGACTGTTCGTCGTCACGCAACAAGGCATTGTGCACGTCTTCCCCAACCGCCAAGACGTGACACAAGAGGAAGTCCAAACCTTCCTCGATATCAACCGCAAGGTCGTCTATAAGGACAACCAGAACGAAGAAGGTTTGCTTGGATTGGCCTTCCACCCGAAGTACAAGGAGAATGGTGAGTTCTTCCTTTATTACACGTCGGCGGAGGCGCCCCCGCACACGTCGGTGATCTCGCGGTTCCGAGTGTCGAAGGACGATCCCAACCGGGCTGATCCGCAGTCCGAAGAGGAAATCCTGCGCATCCCGCAGCCGTACTGGAACCACAACGGCGGCACCCTGGTATTTGGCCCCGACGGTTACTTGTACATTGGCCTGGGCGACGGCGGCGCCGCGAACGACCCCCACGGCAATGGTCAGAACCTTAAGACGCTGCTTGGTTCGATCTTGCGAATCGACGTGGACCACCGGCAAGGCGATCTGAAGTACGCCATTCCGAAAGACAATCCGTTTGTCAACAATCCGGAAGCGCGCGGCGAAATCTGGGCGTACGGCCTGCGCAACGTCTGGCGGATGTCGTTTGACCGCAAGACGAACGTCATGTGGATTGCCGACGTCGGCCAGAACTTATGGGAGGAAATCAATATCGGCGCGCCTGGCGGCAACTACGGATGGAACCTGCGAGAAGGAACGCATCCCTTTGCGGGCGATGGCGGCAAAGAGCGAACCGATCTGATCGACCCCATTTGGGAGTATCATCACGACATCGGCAAATCGATCACCGGCGGCCACGTCTACCGCGGCAAGCGCGTGCCGGAGCTGGTCGGAAAGTACCTCTACGCCGATTACGTTTCGGGCTTGGTCTGGGCGCTTGACTACAACTACGACACTAAGAAGGTCCAGGCCAATTACCGGATTCAACCAGGCGACAACCTGCCATTGAAGAACATGCCGGTTGTCACCTTTGGCGAAGACGAGGAAGGCGAAGTGTACTTCACCGACGCTTTCGGCTTCATCTACCGTTTTGCAAGCACCAAAAGCGAAGGCTGACATTCGAAAGGTTGCAGGGCGAAGAGCAAGTAACGCGGGAATCCCGTCTTTACCGCTTCGCTCTTCGCCCTCACTCGGCGTGCAGGAGGTATCGTGCCGATGGCGGTTGACTTCACCTACCGCGACATTGCGCAGATGATCGACCATTCGTTGCTCCAGCCGACGCTGAGCGACGAAGAACTCGAGGCTGGCTGCCGCCTGGCGCTCGAGTACGATGTGGCCAGCGTATGCATCAAGCCGTACTACCTGCGGCGGTGCGCCGAGTTGCTGCGTGGCAGCCTGGTCCGGGCCAGCACAACAATCGGCTTTCCCCACGGTGGGCACACCACATCGATCAAACTGCAAGAGGCCCAAGCCGCTTTGGACGACGGTGGCGAAGAACTCGATGCGGTTGTGAACATCGGCAAAGTGCTCAGCGGCGACTGGAGCTACGTGCGCTCGGAAATCATGCAGTTGACCAACCTGACCCACGACCGCGGCCAGAAGATCAAATGGATCTTTGAGAACTGCTACTTACAGGACGAGCACAAGATCCGCCTGTGCGAAATTTGCGGTGAAGCCGGGGCCGACTGGGTCAAAACTTCGACGGGTTACGGCAGCGGCGGCGCTACGTTAGACGACTTAAAGCTGATGCGCCGGCACTCGCCGCCGCACGTCCAGGTGAAGGCGGCCGGCGGTGTGCGCACCTTGGATGCTCTCTTGGAAGTACGGGCGTTAGGCGTTACCCGTGTTGGCGCCAGTCGCACGGCCGAGATCCTCGACGAATGCCGCCGCCGATTAGCGGCAGGCTAGCCAGAGCGTCCTTCTACTCCTCCACCAGCACCGCTTGGACCATCCCCGTGCGGGCAACGTTCGTAACCGGGTTGGGCGAAACGCGTGAGAGGATCCCCTGATACTCACCGCATACCGTCGCTAGGGCGACGGTCAGGAACATCTCCTCCACCGCCACTTCGCCCGAACGGCACACCACGACCGGCAGATTTACTGGATCCACAAACTCCTGCACGACACAGGGGACTGCCGAATGAACGGCGCAGGCGGCGCGCCAAGTTTCGTCGGTGGCGTACTTCCCAATCACCACGCCGAAGCCGCGTCCTTCCCCTGCGGGCTTGATGACCAGTTGCTCGCGATTCTCGTACAGAAAATCGGGAAAGCGCACTGGCTGGCCGCGCCACTCGGTTTCGCCTTGCACTAATGGCCGCGTGTAGGCGACGTGCCGTTCAACAAATATGCGTTCGCGCGGCGTTAGTTCATGTACGAAGTCAGGGTCTGACCACAGCGCCAGAATCCCCTTATCTTCCCCCAACGCCATGCCATAGAAGTTGTTGACCGACACCACCGCTCCCTGAGCGACCGCCGCCAAGTAGGCGGCGTAGCGGTCTTCAAACCCCTCTCGCCAACAGTGATTCTGGCTCGTGGGAACGCTAATGCGAAACTTGTTATAGGTCAGCGAGATGGGTTGCCCGCGGTAGACGAGTCGACCGTTGGTGAATTCCAGTTGCCGGGCGTCAACGATTTCGGCCGTCCGCGTTGTCTTGCGACGAACTGCAGCCAAGAAGAGGTCCAGTTCGTGGTAAATTTCGTTTTCGTCGGTTAACGCCGCAATCATGCCGGGCGCAATGCCTGCGTTCTCCTCGATTCGCAGTAGCCCGTCCACTAGCCCCTCGGGATTAATGGCGCCGGCCCGCAACAACGGAAAGTCCTCGTGCGGATAGAGCGTCGCCAATGCTTGCTGGGCTATGTCGCAGAACGACTGCGAGTGCAGAAACCCGGCGGGGCAGCAAGTGTTTAGCTCAATGACCTTCAACTCCCCGGCAGGCGTCACCACGGCGTCGTATCGCGACACCACCTGCTTGCCGCTCCAGCCCCGCGTGGCGCTTAGATAGGGAACCATCCGGGCCAGATGGGGAAACCTAGCGACAATACGGTTAGGATCAGCCGCTAACCACTCCAGCGTTTTCTCCACCAAACCATGAACCATGCGCGCGGCCGAGTCGAGCATGGCCACATCGCCGCGTTGTAGTAACAGGGTGGTCAGCCCCGTGGGAAGATCGCGCGCCCCGCCAAAGGTGATTTTCCGCCGGTGTAGCTCTTCGTTGCCTTGTCGCAAAAGTGGGGCGTATTCGGCGCCGCGGGTCGGCAAATCATCGCGCAAGCGCTGGTGAAGCTGGATGGTCCGGGTAAGATCGAGGCAATGCAAGTCGTCGGTCCACGATTCTTTTCCGCAGGAGCAATCCGACGTGGATGTTGGGCGGTTCGATTGAGGCGAAAGACCGCCCATGATGGCTCCTTGACTTGACTGCCAACGCATCGCGTAATTTCCTGATCCCGGTGCTTCATTCTATCGAGAGACTCCCGTTTGCCTCAAGGCAAACCCAGCCGCAGCCACGGCTCCGTCTTTCGATTCCCCAATCTTCGTCCCTTGTCAAAACCGCCCGGTCGCCCGCTGTCTTGGTGACGCCGAGTGATATACTCGGAATGAGGAAATGAAAGAAAGACGTATCCAACGCATAAGCGACTCATCATGCATGTACATCCCCCGGCCGTCGTCCTGTTGAGCGGAGGGTTGGACTCGTGTACCGCTCTGGCCGTGGCCCAGCATCAAGGCTTTATTTGCCATGCGCTGTCGTTCCGTTACGGCCAGCGACATCAACTGGAACTGGAGGCGGCGCGCCGCATTGCCGAGCGAGCAGGGGTAGCCCGCCATGTGATCATCGATATTGACCTGCGCGCCATTGGTGGTTCGGCGCTAACTTCGGAAACGCCGGTTCCCAAGAATCGTCCTTGGGACGAAATGACGCACGGCATTCCCGTTACCTACGTTCCCGCGCGGAACACCATCTTTCTTTCTTACGCCTTGGCCTACGCCGAAACTCTGGGGTGTGGCGACATCTTTATAGGGGTGAATGCGATCGACTACAGCGGGTACCCCGACTGCCGCCCCGAGTACATTGCAGCTTTTGAGAAGATGGCGAACCTGGCGACCAACGCCGCCGTTGAAGGGAAAACGCCGGTACGCATTCACACCCCGCTCATCCACTGGACCAAGGCGCAGATTATCGCCCGCGGTTTGGAGTTGGGGGTCGATTACAGCCTCACCACCAGTTGCTACGATCCCGCGCCCGACGGCGCCGCCTGCGGCGCTTGCGACGCCTGCCAACTCCGTCTGCGCGGTTTTAAGGAACTGGGCGTATCGGACCCAGCGCGGTACCAAGCGCCCCAGCAGTAAACCGCAACCGATCGTTAGGAGGCTGCGAATCCCCCGGTTTCACTGCGAAGCAAACCCTGGGCGCTCGGCTTCCCTTAGCCCCCAACGGGCCAAGGCGAATTAACCCGGAGGCCATGTCATCGCCCGCCCGCCTAGCAGGTGGAAGTGCAGGTGATCGACCGTCTGTCCTGCATCGGGCCCGCAGTTTACCACCACGCGGTAACCGTTCTTAATTCCCAATTCGTCGGCCAGCCGACGAATAACGGTCCAAAGATGCCCAACCAGGGCCTCGTCGTCGGGGCTTAGGTGGTTAATCGAAGGAATTTCCTTCTTGGGAATCACCAGCACGTGTGTCGGGGCGACAGGTTGTATATCGTGAAACGCCAGGCACTGGTCGTCCTCGTAAACAATTTTGGCGGGAATCTCACGGTCGATAATCTTCTTGAAAACCGTCTTCTCGCTCATGGTGGCCTCCGCGCATCGAAGGGGCAAACTCGCCCCGTATCAAACAACCTTTCTTGGTTAGGGTCAACCTCCCGCGGCGCTGGCTTTGACCTCCTCGCACCCTTTCTTGGTGGGTCGGCATCGAATCAAGAGAAAAAATTTTTCCGTTCCGACAAAAAGGATTAATGGTCCTGGACCACCTTTGCCGATGAGGGGTGACGCCCGAAACCATATGCGTCGATCAGCATGCGGTTGCGGTGAACCGCTGGAAGAGGCACGCCGGATTCGTGCACTCTTCCCAAAATTGCGCATTTCGCCACATTTCAATCGGGAGCTGCAGGATGCGTCGCGTTCGTTTCACGAACTTGTTGTACGTGGGAGCCATCGTGGGCTGCGTGAGTGTGTCGCCCACCGCGTGGGGCCAACAGGCTGTACGCGAGTACGTTGAGAACGGTCAGGCCTATCGCGAAACGACCGAAGTCATTCGCAAGCCGGTTACAACCACTACATGGCAAGAGCGACGCGAGACCGTCCTTGTCGATCGCGTAACCACCCAAATGGCCGAAACCGAGCGCAGCGTGCTGGTGCCCGTCGTCGAGTACCAATGGCAGCCGCGGGTGCATGACTGGTGGAATCCGTTCCGCCCCACCAGCATTGGTTACCACTTGGTTCCGACCACCCGCTGGGAAGTGCAACAGCAAAAGATTCGCACCCCGGTGACCTACCGCGAAACCATTCCCGAAGAGCGGATTGTCCGCACGCCCCAACGTTCGATGGACTTTGTTGAAGAGACGGTGACCCGGCGTGTAGCGATCAACGACAGCACCGGTGAACCGCTCACCTTGAGCCAGGTGCAAAGCGGAACCGCCATTGCCCGCCGCCCGGCCAGCTACGGCGGCGTGATGCAAATGCAGGATTCGCTTCCTCGCCAAGGCGCTGTGATTCAGCGCTAACTTCTAATACCTTCACCACACAGGGCGAGCGCCGCACGACGGCCTCGCCCTGTTCGTATTTCTTGTCAGCAGGTCGCCGCTCGTCTCACAGCAACACACACTGAGGCGCCCTTACTCAAAAACGTGCGGCGGCATGGGACGCACTTGGTTTACCAATGGGCGAAACTCCATCTGACCGAAGATGTCCCGCTCCAAGTCGACGCCGGGCGCCACTTCGATCAATTCCAGACCATCGGTGGTGGCTTTAAACACGGCCCGCTCAGTGACGTAGAGCACTTCTTGGCCATGCCGCCGGGCGCGCAGCGCGTTAAAGCACAAGTGCTCGATCTGCGAAACGAATTTGCGAACTTCGCCTTCGCGCACAATCTTCAATCTTCCGTCCACAACGTCCACCGCAAGCCCGCCCGAGGTGAACGTACTGCAAAACACCAGTCGCCGGGCGCTTTGCGAAATGTTGACAAAGCCACCTACCCCTGCGAACCGAGTTCCGAACTTGGAAACGTTCACATTCCCCGCAGCGTCGATTTGAGCCGCCCCGAGTGCTGCAAAGTCGAGCCCGCCCCCATCGTAGAAGTCAAATTGCGAAGGCTGATCGACAATGGCCTGGGGATGCACCGCCGCCCCAAAGCTCAACCCGCCCGCCGGCATGCCGCCCAAGGGGCCGCTCTCCACGGTGAGCGTCACCTGGTCAAGCAGGTTACGTTCGGCGGCGATGCGGGCAATCCCCTCCGGCATGCCGATTCCCAGGTTCACCACATCGCCAGGATGCAACTCGTCGCAAGCGCGGGCGGCGATAATCCGTCGCGGTCCTGGCGGCATGGGGGGCGGACAGGGCATCTTGTTGTCTGTCGGCGGTTCGCAATACGCCGGGTTGAACGCCTCCTG
>CAYWIS010000181.1:0-11533 GCA_964458385.1 uncultured Pirellulaceae bacterium | reverse complement strand
CTGCGTAACCTGGCCGCCGCCACCGACAATTACGAGTCCTCGTTCAATCAATATCCCGGCTACCAGAACACGCTTGGCACAACGCGCACCAAAGGCTCGTGGACCATGGCTTTGTTTCCCTACCTGGAAGCCAGTGCGGTGTTCGACGCCTTGACCGACGACGAACCAGCCAATGATCGTTACCCGTACATGGCGGTGCTCAACTGTCCCAGCGACGTGTCGCAAGCCGAAGGGGATTTTCCCTCGCTATCTTATGTGGCCAACGCTGGTTGGGCGGGTAACGTGGACAATGGCGTTTACACTGCGGCGGACTCCATTCACGATGGCATCTTCGTGGATCGGTTCGACGACGCCGGCAACCCTTTCGATGATCGCAAGCCCAATTTGAACAAAGACACGGTCAGCAAGAACGACGGCGCCCAGTACACCTTGCTGTTCTCCGAAAACTTGCACGAAGCGCGCCAGCCCACAACTCTCCAAAACCGCGCTAACACCTGGGTGGCCTTTGAGCAACCTGCGTATAACATCGAAGGACTAGGCGCCGAACCGCTGGCTCCCAAGCGTTACACAGTGTTTGTTTGGCATAACACCGCCGTTGGATACCCGGTTCGGTTAATTAACGGTGACAAGTACAGCGATCTTGCCCGCGTCGATAACAGCACCATGGATGCGGCCCGGCCTTCGGCGTTTCATGTGGGAGGGGTGAACGTGGTGTTCGCCGGCGGCAACTCGCTCTTTATGCGCGAGTCGATCGATTACCGTGTCTATCAGCAGCTTTGTACTCCGAACGACAAAAAGTCGAACATTCCCAATGCAGCTTCACTGAGGGCGATTAGCGACGCCGACTTCGAGTAGTCCTGAACTTGGCTCGCTCTCCAGGCTCTGCCTGGGGAACGGCGCACATCGGAAGCTCTACTTCCTTCGCGACGACGCGAAGCCCTGTGTGCAGTACGTTCCCTGGTAGAGCCTGGGAACGGCTACGCCGGGATTTGCCGGCGATCAGCAGAATCGCTACTACGCCAGCATCGCACACAAAGGCGCGTTCGCAGCGTCGGGGTCTGTTCCAACATTGCGGCTACGTGCCCACGGGTATCGGTTGCCACACGGCTTTGCCCGGCGCGCACCGGGATGGTTTCTCCGACACCGGCGGTTAAGCTCATCGGATCTCTGCCCCTCAATGGATTCTCTATCAGAACAACCAGCGTGACTGGCAGTCACATCCTTGGGCGAGTAACCGTTCTGACGCCCGGCGGCTACCGGGTTTCGCCATTGCGGTGAAATTGGTCGTACACCGTGCGTAGGCCAATCGGCTCGATGGCAATGTCTTGCAGCGACGCCGCAGCCAGCCAGTGCAGAACCGGCCCCAGCTCGCCCGTTGTTTCCAGAATCACTTCGTGCTCGCTGCGAAAGACAATTGTCAGATGGTTGCGCACCGGATCGAGCGACGGCAACGGCCCCGCCACATGAGCGCGGATACGATGCCGGCGCCGCAGCTCCGCCAGCGTTTGCACGTGCGCCACGCGGCCTTGCCGCAAGATCGCGGCCCGGTCGCACACGTCTTCCACTTCGGAAAGCACATGCGAAGAGAAAACCACGGTGCGGCCCGCTTGGCGCGCCTCGAGCACCATCTCGGCCACCTCGGCCCGCACGTTGGGATCAAGATTGGCTGTTGGTTCGTCGAGGATCACCAGCGGCGTGTCGGCCGCCAAGGTAGCCGCCAACGCGAGCTTCTGTTTCATCCCGGTCGACATGAACGCCACGCGGCGCGACAGGTCCAACTCAAGCCGGTCAGCTAACCGCCGCGCTCGTTGCATGTCGCCCCCTGGCCGCACATGCACAAAGAAGTCCAGCACATCGCGCCCTTTCATGCCGGGAAAGAGCTTGGCCTCGGCCGGCAGATAGGCAGTCAGCCGGTGGACCGCGACAGTCTGGCGGGTGCAGTCCAACCCGGCGATCGTGGCCCAGCCGGCCGTTGGGCGCAAGAAGCCCATAAGTAGCCGCAGGAAGGTCGTCTTACCGGCGCCGTTGGGGCCTAGAAGACCGAACACTTCGCCCTGCTCAACCGTAAGCGTGCAATGGTCCAGGGCTGTTGTCTTTCCGTAGCGTTTGGTTAAAGCGTCGGTTTGGATCAGCACCGGCGAATTCCGCGAACCAAGGTCAGACAAACCAGCCACGCACTACACGGCGGAAGAAGTCGACGATCCGCTCGATTGTACCGCGCCTAGCCGCTGAAGGATCAGCCGCACCGCGTGAGCCGAGAGCGCCGCTGGCATCGACGGAGCGCCCGGCTGCTCTTGGGCGGCCTGAGTCACATCCAGCGGCAAATGCACAAACGCCGCCTTCGACTTGTAGCCGTTTTGGGCGACATAGTGATGGGTCAGGTAAAGTGCGGCGTTGCATAAATAGGCGCCGGCGTAATAGGAAACCGTGGCCGGTATGCCCTCGTTGCGCAAGATCTCGGCCCATTCGGCCAGCGGCAAGCCGCTTTGATACGCCACGGGACCGTCGGCGACCAAGGGAGGCGGCTCGACGCTCTCGCGCCCTACCGGCCCCGCCACGTTCAGTCCGATCTTCTCCAACTGTACGCAGGTGGAGCCGGGCGCTTGTCCCAGGTGAAGCACGTAATCGAAATTGCCGCGCACGTCCTCGGCCAGCCGCTCTTTCAACTGGGCGTAGTCAACCGCATACAGCCGCGTTGTCACTTCGGCCGTTGATGGCAAATGCTTGGTCAATTCGACCAGCGCCAACCAACTGGCGTTGGTGCGCCAGTGGTCATACGGCTTGAAGGCGGTAATCAGCACCCGAGGCATAAGGCTCCCATCAAAGGGCAAGAGGATGTTCCTCAATCCTAGATTATCCGAGCGCGCAAAGCTACGAAGCGCTGGGGGAGCGGGGACTGCGAATTGAGGAAACGCCGAAAACGGCGGAATTGCCGCAGACGTTCTAGCCTCGGGAGCGTTGCTTACGCTTTACGCACCAGCACCGCCGCGGCCTGGCCTTGGGGAGTGACGTTGATATTCAAGAAACTGTCGCCCGCGGGAACGTCCGACGTGCGCGTTACGTTCAGCGGGCAGGCGGGGTCGGGGGTTTGGTAGTTGAGCGTGCGGAACAACTGTCCATGGTGCAGCGCCAGCACGCTGGCGGTCAGCTCCACCAAGCCACTCGCGGCGCCCAGGTTACCGAAGTAGCTCTTGGCGGCGGTCACGGGAATGGAGTCGGCCTGGTCGCCTAAGACTTCACGAAGGGCTTGCGCCTCTTCAGCGTCGCACGTTTGCGTGGCCAGACCATGCGCATGGATGTGCCCGATCTCGCGAGGCTCCATCTGCGCCATCTGGAGCGCTTGCCGCACCGCGTTGGCAATGGCCTCCGCGCGGTGAGCCACGCCTTGCGGCGTTTGCACGGTCGACGAACCAAAGCCAGCCACCTCGCCCCAGATGGTGGCTCCGCGCCGTTCGGCTGACTCTCGCGACTCGAGCACCAGGGCGGCCGAACCTTCGCCCAGCACCATGCCGCGGCGGTCGCGATCAAACGGCCGCGAGAGCGCGGCGGGGTCGGTCACCTCGCCCTCGACGCCGGCCACTTCCTCTTGCAACGAAACATGCAGCGTGCGAATCGGGTGAACGCGCGTGCCGGTAGCGCCGGCGATCATCAGATCGGCGGAGCCGCGAGCGATAATTCGTACCGATTCGGCCACGGCCAAGTTCGACGCCGCTTCACGAAGCGTGAGCGAGTTATTCGGCCCGCGCATCTCGTTAAAGATGGCGACGTGGCTAGCGGGCATGTTCGGCAGGTATTTTAAGAGCCACAGCGGGTTCACCTCGTTCATGCCGCGGCGGCCCCAGTCGCTGAATTGAAACCGGCCTCCGTCGTCCAGGCATTTGGCGATTCCTGCGGCGAATTCCTCTGGCATGGTGAAGATGTGATCCATGCCATACACCACGCCCGAACGGTCAGGATCAAAGCCTCGCTCGTTCCAGCGAGCGTCCGTCAGGGCTTTTTGTGCGGCGGCCACGCCCATGGCGATCTCGCGGCACATCACCTTGAGGTTCTTGCGAATATTCCGTTGGAGCGTTTTGTCCAGCGGGCCAAAGTCCTCAATGGCGCCGGTGAACGAGCGGACCTCGGCGCCATATTTGGAAGGAAGGTAGGTGGGCGGCACCCGCTCCAAGACCGAAACCCCCGAGCGGCCGGCGGCCAGCGCTTCCCACAGCGCCGCGGGCGAGTCGCCCAAAGGACAGACCACCCCCAACCCCGTAATCACAACGCGACGTTCCATGAAATCCTAATTGCTACGCAGTTTTGGCGGGAAACAGCAGGCGACCGAGCATCCGCCACAAGGTGGGGAAGGACCACAGTCCGGGCGGATAAGATGACTTAGCCGCGCCCCTGTTTGTGTTCATAATCGTATCTGAGCAAGTGTGTTCCACGGCCAGGGGCTTGCCGCCCCCAACACCAACACGCCTGCGCCCCTGGGGCAAGATATAGCCTGCCCCAAAACCCTGTAGGTGGTCAATCGTCCTTGAGTAGTTGCTGCTGAAGATCGGCGGCCTGCGTGATGTCCTCGAGCGCCTGACGATCGGCCTCCAGAGCCGCACGGTAAACACCGGCCTCGTCAGAAACTTCCAACTCCAGCGGTTGGCTGGCGGCTTGCGCTTCGCGCGTTGCGGCCTCGCCGCGATAGTCAGACACTACGAATACGGCCGACACCCGGTCGCCTTTCCGCAGGCGCAGCGGGGTCAAATTGATCCGGCACCCGCCCCGCCACGGCAAGCCCTCGCCGGTGAGCGGGAACGCAACCGGGTCCGACATCAGGCGACCGTTCTCATTATACCCTTGGAAGGTCAGATCCTTGAGGGTGTGAGTTTCCTGCCGGCCATCTTGACGGGTAATTTTCAACTCCAAAGTGGGGCGCTGCACGCCGTAGTCGTCGGTCAGATCCAGGTTGACCACCGGCGTGGCGGTGGGCAACACCACGCGCGTCACGACCCGGGCCGCAATGCGCGGCGGCCGGTCGGGCCGAATCCGAACCACGCCCACCAGGGGGGCGGCAGGACACAAACCGTCTTCGTCTGTAACTTCTATTTCATAGCGAAACTCTTCGGTGATTTGCGACAGCGGCCCTTCGTTCGAAACAAGCCGCCAGGCGAGTTTCTGGTCGTCCACCGGTTCAAGCGGAAAACGCTCGGTGGCGCCGCCTCGCGTGACCGCCAGCGCCACTTCCGAAAGGGGCTTGTTGACGCACGTAACTTGCAGGTCGATTCGCGACCCTTCTAAGACCGAAACTTGCCGCGCTCCTGGGGGAATCGCCGCGGCGGGATCGTCTGACTGAGCGTAGGAGGGGGCGACGACCGACAACTTCAGCTCGACCGTCGGCAGCGGGACCATCTGGATTTCGGCCGGATCGGTCCACGCATCGCCCAGAAAGAGCTGATATTGAAGCGGCTCCATCAAACGGTCTAGCTCGGCCAGATAGACGGCGGCTTCGTCGCCATGTTCATCCAGAAGCGCATCCACCATCTGGCGAAGCACAGGATCGGCGTCCGCCTTGCGATGTTGCGGACTGAGGCGAGTAAGAGGCAAGGTGCGCCGGTGTCCGGTCGCTGCCGATGCGACTTCGGCTTCCCCCGCAGCGGGCAAGACCCCGCGAGCGATTACGGCAATCCACAGGGGTTGTCCCTCGGCGCAGCGTGCGGGAGCGGGCGCGGCCTGCCGTGAATCTTCAAGCACCGGCCGGCCGTTAACGTGAATGGCATGCAGCACGGTCCGCGTGGGGTAATGTTGCTCGCCTAGCGCCATTCGGTTGAAGAACACCGCAACGTGATCGGGCCAAATCGCCAGGACGGCCACGGCCACCGCGGCAACGACCAGGAACGTCGCCACGCGTTGCACTAGAGGAGCCGGTGAAGCGCCCGCGAACACGTTCACGTGCTGAGTCTCGCGTCCTACACGGTCGATTACGGCTTGTTCAAGCTGTGGGGAGCCCCACATCGCCGCCGCCGGCGACTCAAACTGCAGCGCCGCCGCCAGATCGCTCCGACCGGGGTAGCCCAAACGCCCCTCCACCAGCAACGCCATTTGCAAGTCGCTCTCGCGCACAAACAGCCAGGGCAACGCCAAACGCCAGAAGGCGACAAGCAATGTTACGCCTGCGAGCGTTAAGAGGACGATGCGCGGCCCAATCGCCAATTCAAAGGTCACATCAAGCGCAAGCAGCACCAGAAGCGTCGTAAGCACAATCGTCAGCACCGACGACCAGGCGGCGCCCCAGCGATAAAACCGGCGCCCCCAGCGCAACAGCCGCAATTGTGAACGAAGGTGTCCAAGTTTCGACATGGCGAGCTTTCATTACGAAATGGGCGAGCGGGCCAACCGCGGCTTCAGGCGAGGCGGACAATCTTCCGCAACCACCATTCGCCCAGCATGAGCGACACCAAGGCGGCGAACCAGAGCGGCGTGCTCCAAAGAGGATGGTTCCGTGTAATCGTCTCGACGACCGGCTCGGCTTTCAGATCGTCGGCCAGGTGGGACACCGTCGCCAGATCGTACGAGCGGCCGCCCGTGGCGCGGGCTAGTTCTTGCTGCAAGGCGGCGTCGCGCGTGGCGCGGCGACGTTCGGCCGAAACGCTAGTGACTTCAAAACGAACCTCGCTCGACTTTTGCGCCACGGGATCCTCCACCCGCACCATATAATCGCCCGACGCATAGAGCGGAATGCGCGTTTCATAGACGCCCGACCGCAACAAAGGAATCGTAATTGGCCGAGTCGTCTCCCCTGCCGCATCGTCGGGGAGAGTCAGTGTGGCGGTCAGCGACGCACGGGCGGAATCGTCGTCGCCGCCAAGCGGCTCAAAGTTCTCGTCAAAGGCTTCAATGGTAAGCGTTGCCGTTTCTTCGGCCCGGTACTGACGGCGATCGGTGCGCACCACAAACCGTTTTTCCGCTCCCAGGGCGTGGCTCATGCCCAGGCGATGGATCAACTGCGACCAGAACTGGCGATAGTACCGTTCGCCGTACATGCGCCGCAGCCGCCACGTTTCGTTGAAGCCGAGGTAGACCACCTCGCCATTGCCGTATTTGCGAATGGCGATCAGCGGCTGGGGCGTTTTGCCGTCCAGGCAGGTGTCACTCGGATGAGCGGCCAGAATTTCGGCTTGTTCATGCGTCCCCCGCACCGGCTGATACCAGGGCAAGCGGCCGAGCAGATCCCATGCGCGGCGATTTTCGGCGTCGTCATCGCCAAGCCGCATAAAGGGGTACTGCTCGGCTTGTGGCGTGAGGGTCAGGCGAAACTCGCCGTTGTCGCGCAGCTTGGAGCCGCGTTCGACAAGCACCGGCAACATCTCTTCCAGCGGCGTGCCGGCCAGTTCCCCGGGACCAAACCGCGGGCCCGAGATCACCACCAACCCGCCGCCAAACACGCCCACAAACTGTTGGACCATGGCGCAGAAGCGCTCGCTCAACATGCTGCCTGGGGTATCGCCCAGGAAGATCACATCGTTCGCGAAGAAGGCGCTGCGCGACGGCGTGAGCGTCGGCAGAAACAGCACGTTCTTCTCTCGCACCCGAGGATCGCTAGACGCCAGGAACGTGCGGAACCCCTCCATGCCCACCAGCTTGTCGCGATGGAACACCTCTTTAATGAACCGCCATTCCCAGTCGGGCTCGTAGGCGACATACATCAGGCGAAGGTAATCGTCGATGATGTTCATCTCGCGCGCCGAGCGGTTGTTCTGATCGACCAACTCTCCGGGAAGCGGCAGAGCTTCGGCCATGAACTCAAACCGGCCAGCCTCTTCGGGCGTAAAGGGAAAATCAATCTGCTGAATCGGCCCTTCCAGCCGCACCGACTTTTCGCCCACCACGATTTCGCCGCCGCTTGGCGAAGGAGCCTTGTTGTCTGACGCCTGCTCTCCGCCGCGTGAACTTCGATTCCCGTCGCCGGCGCCTTGCCCGCTGAGACGCCGGCCGATGACGCGGACAGTAACGTCTTGCCCCTCCAAACCGGTCTGCCGCAGCTTGACATACAGCGTGGTCCGTTCGGCCCGCTTCATCTTGGGATTGGTTTGGAGGTCGACGCTCAAATCCAAGGCCTCTTGGGCGCCCACACCCACGGTGTAAAGCGGCGCGCCCAGACGCAACGCGGGTGCGGCGTCGCGACGTTGTTCTTGTCCTAACGGGGCAACGCCCGAGTTGTGCTGAAAATCGCTCACAAGCACCACCCCCGCCAGATTGCGGTTGGCTTGCGCGGCGGCGTCTTGCAGCACGGCGCCCAAGGCCGTTACTTGCCCTCGGTCGGAAAGCTGCGAGGCTACGTGCGCCGCGTCGAGCGTTTCGCGATTCTGTGGGTTCCGCTCCAGCTTGCGAAGCTGGCTGGTGGCGTTACCGTCGAACAAGTACGGTTCAATCCGAAAGCCTTTCTCCTCCAAAGCGATTAGCCAGTTATCTTCTTTTTGCAGCGACGCCTGCACCCATTCCAGCCGCGAGCGCGGCGCCGCTTGGTTCGATGACGCAGGGGTCGTTTGCGAGGCCGCTACCGCAGCCGAAAGACGCGACAGTTCCTCGGGCGGCAGCTCGTCGCGCAGTCCCATGCTGTCGGTTCCGTCAAACAACACGTAGAGGATCGGCGACGAGTGGTTCGTCAGCACCAATTGCAGCACCGGCTCGGCCAACGTCAGCACCAGCAACGTGAGCAGCGCGCCGCGGAGTCCCGCGAGCGCCAGCCGCACTCCCAACGAGCCCTTTTTCTGAGCCAAGGTGTAGAACGCCGCCGCTAGCGCCACCGCCAGCGTGACGCCCAGGAACAACCAGAACGGGCCGGAGCGATCCGCCACCCACGGCGCCGCTAACCGGGGCGCAGCCACCGCGTCGACGGCCGCCGCGTCGGGAAGTCCCAGGAGCCAAGAGAGGATGGAAGACATGGCGATTTGCAGTTAGCGGTTTAAATCACAGCGAAGGTTACTTTCGTCTTTGGCGCTTAGGCGGCTTGCCGCGCCCGCTCGGCTCCGGTGAGGATCGCCATTTCCAAGAGGAGCATGGCAAGCGCTCCAACGATCAACCACCGCCACCAGTTCTGGCCATGAAGTTGCACCCCCGCCAGGCTGATCTCTTCGCCAGGGCCAACCCACTCGAAGGCGTCGCTGGCGCGCTCTTCAAAACGTTCCCGCGTTAGCGGCGTTAACTCAGACTCCTCGGCGGGGCCAGCCACCGCCAGCGGCAAATCCCACCGAGGCGTGCTGAGCGTCTCTGTACTGGCTTCGGCGGGGATCGCCGTTAAACGGTAAACGCCGCGGGTCAAGGGATTGTCGATCGTCACGCCCCGCCGCTCTTGACCGATGAAGCCCACATCGAGCATTTCGTCGGTCTCTTCGCCAGGACGACGCAGCAGCACGGCCACATCTCGGTCGGCGGTGGGCAGCGGCACGGCGATCCGCTCTACGGTGGAAAAGTTGCGCCGCGGCAGCGTGTCTTCGATCATGCCCCGCAGGATGCGGTTATAGACCAGGTATGCGTTTGTCAGGTGCATGGTATTCCAGGCCGAGAACAGGCCCGTGGAGACAAACAGCACACGGCCCCGCCCGATGCGCCGCTCCACCAGCATCGGCACGCCGTTCTCAAACCGCGCCGCAACGCGCGGCGTTGCTTGATCGGCCAGCCGCTGGAAGGCGGCCTCGCGCTCGGCCGGGTCTTGGCTCAACATGTCAGCATCGTCGGTGGCGTCCGCCGCGGTCCAAACGAGCCAGTTCGGTCCTTCGGCCGGTGTAACGCGCGGCGCGCCGTTTGACGCGGCGTCCGCGCGGGGCGAATCGTCTTCTTGAGCCGCGGCCCAGCGTTGCTGTAGCTCCAAGAGCACCTTGTCGCGGAGGGCCTGAACGACGGCGTCGCTCACGTCGGGCGCGACCGCCTTGAAGAACAACGGTTCGGCGTACAGTTCAATGAGATCGTCTTCGGGAACTCCCGCCAAATGAAAGAAACGCTGGTTGCGTACGCTGTCGTACGCCAGCCCAAACGGCTGCAATCGCTCGCCAGCCTCATCGGGGAGCGCGCCGATCGGTTCGGGTTTGAGGGGCGCCGGCAAGACGCCTTCGCCATCGAGCCAGGCGTCGCGAGTCCAGGCGGCCGGGTCAAACTCGGCGCCGGCGGCGATGACAAGCTGCCCGCCTTGCTCCACGTACTCCCGCAACAGGGGCGTCATCGCGCCGGGATCCTCCAAGCCGGCCACCACCGCCAGACGCGCATCGGCAAGCAAATCTTGCGATAGCTCTTCAGGCGTGACGTGGCGAATTTCGATCAACTGTTGTTCATCGTGCGAGGCGCCGGGCGCCATCAGCTTACGTAGGCGACGCGTCTCGCCGTAGCGGCTGCGCACCGGGTCTTCCAGCTGCGCTCCGTACTGGTCGATAAACACCACCGGCAGCGCTGCAACCACGGGAACGACCAAATGCCGTTCATCGTCGGCGGTCAGACGGTCAGGAGGCAACACCGCCCGCACCGTGGCAAGAGCAGGCCGGCCGGGCTGCGGCGTCATCGCGTCGAAGGTGTACTGAAAGGCGACTTCCCGCGCTCCTTCGCCCGGCTCCAACGTCACGGTGCGGGTCGCCACGGCGGCGCCTTCCACTTCCAGCGTGACTTGCACTTCGCGAGGCTCCGCCGCGTGGTGGCGCACCTCGGCAATGATTGTCGCGGGGGTTTGCACGTCAGCCAGGCCGTCTTGCACCCTGAGCGATTCAATCCACGTGTTTTCCGGCTCGTCGGCCGAAACATCGACCACTTGCATCCGCACATCGGGTGGAAAGTTAACTTCGCCCGAGAAGCCGCGCCAGAGGTTTTCTTGCTGATCGGTAAACAGCACAATCCGTTTGGCCAGATCGGGCGCCGCTTCGCACGCCTTCTGGGCGGCGTTAATGGCCTGGCCGATGCTGGCCGAGCGGTCGGCCAATTCGATCTGCTCTAGCGCTGCGCCGGCGTCATCCAGCGAAGGATAAGGCGTAATGCTGATTGGCTTTCGCGAGCCGCACAGGGGGATGATCGACGCTCGACTCCCCGGCGGCAACTTCGCCAGGTACGCTCGGGCGCGGTCTTTGGCGGCGTCGAGCAAGGTTCCCGATAGCGACTGATAGCCCATGCTCAGGCTGTTATCGATCAGAATGACCGCATGCAATGGAAGTGAACCGTCACTCCGCCCGGCAACAGCCGGAGCGCGGCTCAACTGGGTGATCGCCACCCCGGCCGAAACCGCCAGGAACGCGGCCGTCGCCGCAAGCGCCAGCCAGCGGCCCCGTGGCCGCGACCACACCACAATCGACACCACGGCCGCTCCCACGGCGGCCAACAGAGCGAAGAACGACGCGAGCCAAGCCCACTCCACGCCGCGCTGCGCCAGCGGCCGGGCGAGCGCCGCGCCGACCAGAAGCACCGCCAGCGTGCGGAGGATCAGCAGGGCCACATCGCGCAGCTCCAAGATGCGGCGATTGCGGCGCAGGGCTTCTCGGAGGAAGTCCATTGCGGCCCATTCGATGCTGACGTAGCGCCGCCG
>CAYWIS010000180.1:0-11626 GCA_964458385.1 uncultured Pirellulaceae bacterium | reverse complement strand
TCGGGGCTCAGGTTCTAATCTTTGAGGGTGAACCCAACCTTGATTGTCACCTGCCACATGGCGACCTTGCCGTCCTCAATGGCGCCACGAGTCTCCACCACTTCGAACCAGCGCAGCTGTTGGACGGTTTGCGCCGCGCGGGTCAGGGCGTTTTGTACTGCTTCTTCAATGCTGTTCTTGGAGCTACCGGTAATCTCGATTTTCTTGTAGACGTGTTCTTCCATTGATGATCCTCCATCGAGAAATGCCCCGCGCGCATTGTCAGCCATCGCCATCGCACGATCAACCCAAAAAGGGGCCGACGATTTTTTCGCCAACGCGAAGGCGAAAAGCTTGAGTACCTGTTCTGCAAGTTGTATACCAAGGGGGCTGCGTCTTGTAATTCTGTTGTGGGCGATGGGTCCTCTTTGGCTGTCAAAGAAGCCGTAAACATGCCTCCTGCCTGGCGGGATGTGGCAAGGGGCGCAATCGGCGCCGCTTCCGCGATCCCGCAACGTGTGGCGGGGAAGTTGACCTGCTCGCACCAACGCCCCTCTTTATTTGCGGACCTCTTGGGTTGCATCCCAGAGGCACGCGTTCGAAGGAGTCTGCTATGCGAAGACGCGTCTCAATGTTGGCGACTTTGGCAGCCCTGCTGGCGTGCGTCGCTCACGCCAAAGCGCACGAGGGAGGCCACGATCATCACGCCCACCACAACCAAGCCATCGAGTTCACCATTCGCTCGGTGCGCAGCGGCGCCTGGTCTGATCCTGCCACTTGGAAACCAGCCCGAATTCCCCGCGCTGGCGACCGCGTACTGGTAGCCCGCGACACCACGGTCACGTACGACGTCAAGAGCGACGCCGTCATTCGTTTGGTGCAGGTGGTGGGCCAACTCACGTTTGCCCGCGATCGTGATACAGAGCTTAACGTGGGCGTGCTCAAAGTCCAGAACAGCGACACCTGTTCCGAAAGCGGCTTCGCCTGCGACTTCAACGGCGTGAACCCGGCGGGCGAACCGCTCGCTCCGCGCGAAGGTGAACTGCCAGCACTCATTGTCGGCTCGCCTGAAACTCCCATTCCCGCCCAGCACACCGCGCGCATTCGCCTACATTACCTGGAAGGCATGGATCGCGAAGACGCGCCCGCGCTGGTCTGTTGCTCGGCCCGCATGGAATTGCACGGCGCCCCCTTAAGCCGCACATGGGTCAAGCTGGGCGCCAGCGTAAAACCAGGCGACACGTCGGTAACGCTGGCTGAACCGGTCACTGGGTGGCGCGTAGGGGATGAAGTAATCGTCACTGCGTCGGAGCATCGATACACCGGCAACACCTATCGGGGTAGACCCGACGACGTCTCAACCGAGGAGCGCCGAATCACTCGCATCGATGGTCTGACCTTGCACCTGGACCGGCCGCTGGAGCATAAGCACTTTGGCGAAGGCGAATTCCGCAGCGAAGTCGCGAACCTTTCACGCAACGTGATTGTTGAAAGCGCCGACCCGAACGGCGTCCGCGGCCACACGCTCTATCATGCCTTCAGCCAGGGAAGCATCAGCTACGCGCGGTTCGCCCATCTCGGCAAAGAAGGAGTCCTGGGGCGCTATGCGCTGCACTTCCATTTACTCGCCGACACCATGCGCGGCGCGAGCGTGATCGGAGCCGCGATTGTCGATTCCCACAACCGCTGGATCACCATCCACGGAACCGAGTACCTCGTCGTGCGCGATTGCGTCGGCTACCAAAGTGTCGGTCACGGCTACTTTCTGGAAGATGGAACGGAAGTCTACAACCTTCTGGACCGCAACCTCGGCGTGCAAGCGTACCGTGGCAAGCGGCTCCCGGATCAGGTGTTGCCGTTCGATCCGAACGACGGCGCCGCGTTTTGGTGGGCCAACGGGCGAAACAGTCTGACCCGCAACGTCTCGTGCGAAAACGACGAGTACGGCTTCCGCTACGACATGCAAAAGACCCGCCACTTTGATAGCACGCTGGCCATTTCCACGCCCGACGGCGGCCATGAGAAGGTCGATGTGCGCACCATCCCTATTTGGAACTTCCGCCAGAATGAAGCACACTCCGAAGGCGTTTACGGCGCGGTGATCGCCGCCAACGGAAACAGCCAGCCCGACAGCCCCATTCACACCCCGAAACAGTTGGAGTACTTTCGCAACATCGACTGGACCGGCCCCAGCGTGCAAAGCCCCCATGTAGTGCGCGACCTGAAGATCTGGGAAGTCCACTATGGCCTGCGTCCGCACAGCCCCGCCATGTGGATTGAAAATGTTCGCATCGACTCCGCGGCGTACGGTATCTATCGCCCGGCGTTTGAGAACCAGGTGTACCGCAATCTCCACCTCTCGCGCATCGCGGCCGAGCCGTTCAATCGCGGCATGGACGACGCCAGCGCCCAAACTGGCAGGATCACGGTCGATGGTCTGATCTTTGAGAACTTCAACGCCTATGGCTTGGCGCTTGTGCAAATCAGCGACAACAACCTAAGCGGCGACGCCGAAACACACTTGCGAAACGTGGAGCTACGGAACGTTCATCAGCGTCGTGCTCTGGTAGACCGCGGCGGCGGCGCCTTGGCCGACCCGCTCACCGAAAAAGGCGTTCCCGTGTACCTGCACGATTACTTCGGCCCTGGCCAGCACGCCAAGGTGGTCAGCGATCGCGCGCCGGATCTCGGGAACGACAACGAGAAGTACACCAAGGTGGCCCGTCTGACCGGCGAGAAGTCGCTGGCGGCCGAAGTCACGAACGTTGAGTTTCCGCAACTGCTGGAACTGGTTGACGATCACCCGCCGGCTACGGTAATTCTTTCCGTTCGCCGCAACCAAGGTCAGTTGACGGTTCGCGGCGTCTCGCACGACAATGGCGACATCGCCCGCGTTCTTGTGAACGGCCACGAAGCCACGATTATCGCACAAGAGGCCGGCGTGGCCGACTGGGAGATCACCCTCGACGCCGACCAGAAAGTGTCGGCCCACGCCGTCGATAACGCGGGCAATGTGGAACGGCGCCGCCACGAAGTGACGTTAGCGACCAAAGGCAAACAGTTACTTCTCCATTAAGGTAGCTCGTTCCCCGTATGCTAATTCTCGCGTGACGACATTCCGCGTCGTCACGCCGTGCTGCGCCGCGTAGAACGGCCTGACGAAACCCGGCGCGGCCTTCGTTTTTCGCGTCCTCGTTTTCTGATTGCATGCCCGCGAACGCTTCCCGCATGTCGATTCTCCGCGCCCGGTGGCTCTTTCCTGTCGGAGCACCGCCCATCGCAGGAGGCGAGATTGCAATCCGCGAAGGGCGCATCGAAGCGGTCGGGCGCAATCTTGGCCCCGCGACCGATCTGGGGGATGTCGCCATCGTCCCCGGTCTGATCAACGCGCACACGCATTTAGAGTTCAGTGAACTGGATCAGCCGCTGGGGGCTGCGGGCGTTTCCTTTCCGCAGTGGATTCGTCATGTCATCGCTTGGCGCCGCGCAAGAGATGAAATCGAAACGGTTGGCCGCCAGCGGCGTCAAGAGGCGACGGAGCGAGGACTCCAGGAAAGTTTCGCCAGCGGCGTCACGACGCTGGGAGAAATCGCCGCGCCCGGTTGGCCCGTAGCGCCGTTCCTCAACGGTGCGCCAACCTGCATCGTGTTTCAAGAGTTGCTTGGTCTGGCGCCAGAACGCCATGGTCCCTTAATGGACTTGGCGCAACAGCATCTGGCGGCGGGGCGGCAATCAATGTCGTGGCGGCCGGCGCTCAGCCCGCACGCTCCTTATACCGCCCCCTTCCGGCTTGTCGAGGCGGCAGCCGAACTATCGCAGCGCAGCCAAACGCCCCTGGCGATGCACCTGGCCGAATCGCCGGAAGAATTGGAGTTGCTCCAGGCGGGCCGCGGCCCGTTTTATGACTTCCTGGCCGAGTTCTCCCCTCACGCCCCTACCTACGTTCCGCAAGGAGCGCGGCCGCTTGACTATCTTCAACGCCTGGCCGCCGCGCACCGCACGCTGGTGGTGCACGGCAATTACCTTGACGAAGACGAGCTAGGCTTTCTTGCTGAACGGTCGGCGACCATGACCGTCGTCTATTGTCCGCGTACGCACGATTACTTCGGTCACTCCCCATATCCTTTGGCCGAAATGCTCTCGCGGGGTGTGCGGGTGGCGATCGGAACTGATTCGCGCGGGTCCAATCCCGATTTGAACTTTTGGGAAGAATTGCGGTTCGTTTCCCGGCGTCATTCCAACGTCTCGCCTGCCGAGGTGCTGCGTCTGGGAACCGCGGCGAGCGCCGAAGCATTGGGAGTTGCACACGACCGGGGAACGCTTGCGGTGGGCCGGCGCGCCGATTTGGCGGTTGTGCGTTTGCCGCAGCGATCGGCCGACGACCCCCACGAGTTATTGTTTGACGACGAGGCGCAAATTGCCGCCGTTTACTTCGCAGGCAAGCGCGTGGAATAATGGACTTGGCGCGGGTGGCTCTCCGCGCTCGCCCCACGCGACTCAACCGGCAATGCGTTTCTCCCCGTGGTTATCTCGCTCCTCGTTCCGCCGCTGGGGCGCGATCGCCGCGCTACTTGCCGTGCTGTTGCTTGGGGCGCGGATCCTGCTACTCCAAGGATGGATTCGGCCGGTGCGCGTGGTCAGCGGCTCTATGGCGCCCGCGCTTCTAGGGCCGTATTTTCAAATCACGTGCGGCGATTGCGGCTATCCGGTGCGCATCGACGCCACCCAGGCCACCGGGGAAGAAATGGTGGTCTGCCCCAACTGCGGTTACGCAAAGAATGAACTCACACAAGCAACGCTCCACCGGGGCGAGCGGGTGTTGATCGACCGCGGCGCCTACTGGCTGCGCAACCCCAGGCGATTTGAAGCGGTCGCCCTGCTTGAGCCGCACGAGCCTTATCGCTTGGTTGTCAAGCGCATCGTTGCGCTGCCCGGCGAAACGGTGGAAGTGCGCGGCGGCGAGTTGTATATCGACGGGCGCCTTGTGCGTAAGTCGTGGCAGGAGCTGCGCGAGCTGGCAGTCGTGGTGCATGACGACCGCTACCGCCCGCGGAATACCAACCTTTCTTTCCGCTGGCAAGACGACCGTGGTCGCTGGACGCCTCGAAACGGCGGCTATCATTACCCCGGCGACTTGCACCCCTTAACGGATACGCCAAACCGGTCGCAATTCGCCTGGTTGACTTATCATCACTGGCGCTGTTCGCCGTTGCCGGGTCTACGGTCCAAGGCATCGCCGGTGCTAGACGACTACGGTTTTAATCTTGGCCCGCCGCGGACCTTGAATCCGGTCACCGACTTGCTGCTGCGGTGCCGTGTGCAAACCGTGGGCGAAGGCTGCCTGGCGGTGTCGCTTCACGATGGCCGGGAAGCGTGGGAAGTTCGCCTTTGGCCGCAGCGGGGCAGGGGAGTAGTGGTACGAGAAGGGGAAGAAGTGGCCCGCGGCGCCCTTTCCCGCTTCGATGGTAAATCGTTTTTGCTGGAAGCCGCCGTGTGCGACGGGCAAGTCCTCGCCGCAATTAACGGGCGACCGCTGCTGAGCTACCGCTATGAGCCAACCGCAGAAGGAAAACGTCCCCCATCCACGCCGATTGCGCTCGGAGCGTTGGGGTTGTCGGCGGAAGTGTGGGATGTGGTTGTGTCTCGCGATGTGTTCTACCTCCCACCGCCGGGCCGTGGACGCTGGCGACGGGAGAAACCTTTAAGCCCGGGCGAGTATGTGCTGCTGGGCGACAACGCACCCCTGGCGGAGGATAGCCGCACTTGGCCCGCGTCGGCGCTTTCCCGCAATGCACTTCTTGGGCCAATTCTTCGCTGGCCGTTCGCACAATCGCCATCGGAAGTGCGTAGAGAAAGATAGCCGCGCTGGGCGAGGTGGGAAACGGCGCCCGCCGTAGCTCGCTTCTCCAGGCAGCGTTAAAGAAGTGTATCCTGAGGCGCCCAGATTTGCTTTGACAGGCTCTCGTTGCCCGCTCGCCTCCTTGCTTGCGGGATGCGCCTCCTCGAACCAGCAGCAACCGCGAACCCATGGGTGCGAGGGAGGCAATCCGGCGAACCGCACGTTGGCTGCGGGATCATGTGGGCGGCCTCCCTAGTCGTAACGCCAAACGCAATGAGGCGCAAGCGTCCACTTGCCTGGTGGGTGCGTTTGGCGACTTGGCTTCTCCTTGGAGAGCGTGGATCTAACTGTTGTTGACCCGTCACAAGTCTTTCCTTAGCATAAACTTCGCGCAATCATTCCAGCTTGCGTCTTCCGCCCAGACGGAGCGAAACGCCCGCTTTTGGCGCGTTCCTATTGCCATTCTCGCCTGGAAAGGATCTCCCGCATGTCCTTGCTCTACCGGCTGGTGTTCCTGGTTTGCGCTGCGGCGCTGCCGTGCTTGACGTTGACCGGCTGTTGGGGGTCGTCGTCCACGGTTGACTCCTCATCGGGTAATACGACGGAAACGGCCAGCGACGACGGTTCGTCGCAATCCTCAGGTAAGGCGGACGGAAAGCCCGCGGCCCTGTTGGAGCCTTTCGATCCTCCTTCGCTGGAGGAATTGAACGCCATGGTGGAATGGGAAGACCGGCCGGTGATGGACCCCATGGACATGTTGCGTGAGAAACAGGCCGCCGAGACGCCGCTAGTCAGTGTGGAAGAAGCGCTTCAAATCCGCAACAACAGCCCCGAAGACAACGAAAAGATCCTCAGCGCCTTGGGGCGCCTTCCCGAGAGCGACGACCAGGTGAACTACGAGGCGACGCTCGTGCGGCACCTATCGGGCGACGTGAAAAGCACCAACCCGCTGATGTACAGCTCTAGCGGCGAATTTGACTACCACGGTGTGACGAGCATTTCGCTGCTCACGTTCGACTGGCGGATGCAAGCCTTTGGGAACCCTGACGCGATTGTTTCGTGGCAGACGAGCAAAGATCGCTTGTACGACAAGATCGTGCTCCGCCCCGACCTGACCTGGTCCGACGGCAAGCCGCTCACCGCCCACGACGTGGTGTTCTCGTTCCAAACGATCATGAACCCCGAAGTGCCGGTTCCTGCGGTGCGCAGCGGCACCGACGAACTGCGCTGGGTTGAAGCCTACGACGACTACACCGTGGTCTTCTTCCACAAAGAAGCGCTGGCGGTCAACTCCTGGAACATCTTGTTCCCCATCATTCCGCGGCACATCTACAAGGACTCGGTCCAGGAGGACCCGACCATGCAGAACTCGTCGTACCACGTTAAGTACGAAGAGAAGCCGGTGGTCAGCGGCCCCTACAAGGTAGTCAGCCGTGAGCGAGGCCGGTCGATTGTGGTCGAGCGGCGCGAAGACTACTACATGCACAACGGACAGCAGGTCCGCCGCAAACCGTTCTTCAAGCGGATTCGCTTTGTGGTGATCGAAGACCCCAACACCTCGCTTTTGGCGCTCAAGAAGGGGGACATTCACGAGACGCAAATTACCGCCGACCAGTGGACCCAGCAAACGAACGACGACGACTTCTACGCCCGGAACACTAAGGTCAATGGGACCGAATGGACCACGTTCCACATTGGGTACAACGTCAAGTCGCCCTTCTTCTCCGATGTGCGCGTGCGGCGGGCGATGGGCTACGCCCTGGACCATGAGGAGATGCTCGACAAGATCTTCTATGGAATGTATGAGCCGGCCTCGGGAGTGTTCCATCCTACGTCGTGGATGGCGCCGAAGAATCCGCCTCCGCCGCTGAAGCAAGACCTGGACAAGGCCGAAGAGCTGCTCGACGAAGCCGGCTGGGTTGACAGCGACGGCGACGGCGTGCGTGACAAGGAGATCAACGGCAAGTTGGTCCCCTTTGAGTTCTCCATCATCTACCCGCAAGGCTCAACCAACGCCGAAAAGGTGTGCAACCTGTTCCGCGAAAACCTGGACCAGATTGGCGTCTTGTGCAACCCGCGTCCGCTGGAATGGACGGTGCTGCAAGAAATGACGCAAAACCATAAGTTCCACGCCTATATGGGCGGTTGGGGCACGGGCACCGATCCCTATACCCTGGAAAACATCTTCAAGACCGGCGCCGAACGGAACTTTGGCGAGTACTCCAACAAGAAGGTCGACGAGTTGTTCGCGCAAGGCGTGAAGGAGTTCGACCAGGAGAAGCGGGCCGAAATTTATCGGCAAATCTACATGGAGCTGTACAACGACCAGCCGTACACCTGGTTGTTCCACCGCAGCTCGTTTTACGGATTCAACAAGGCCCTGCGTGGCTACATGTTTAGTCCCCGCGGCCCCTACCATTACAGCCCTGGCTTCGACAGCATCTGGATGGCGCAGCAATAACCTAAGCGTTCGCCCATTCCACGCTCCTTTTCAACGGACGGCGCAACTACCAACCGGCGTCGAACCGACGCCGGAACACAACCGCGCCGACTGCTTGTGCTTTTCTCTACCGCATGACCAGCTACATCATCCGACGATTATTGATTGGCTCGCTCACGCTGGTGCTGATTACGTTCTTCGTTTATGGCCTGATTCGCTCGATGCCCGGCACGCCCTTGACCACGGCGCTGGCCGAGTTGGATCCCAGTAAGAGCGTCAGCCCCGCAGAGTATGAGCGGATGAAGCGCATCTACGGCCTGGACAAGCCCTGGTACCAGGCGTACTTCGTCTGGATCGGGAACGTGCTCCAAGGCGACTTGGGCCGGTCGATTCCCCGCAAGCAGCCCGTAACGCGGTTGATCGGCGAGCGGATTGGAGCCACGCTGCTGTTGACGATTCCTTCGCTCATCATCGCGTATGCGTTATCAATCCCCCTGGGATTGTGGGCCACCGCCAAGAGCGGCACACTCGCGGAACGGACCGTCAGCACCTTGCTCTACATGCTTTACGCGCTGCCGGTGTTTGTCGCCGCGTTGTACTTGCAATTGCTGCTCGCGGTGCGGCTGGAATGGTTGCCGCTCATGGGATTAACGAGTCCCGATTTTGAGCAAATGTCGATCTTTGGCAAAGCGTGGGACATCTTCAAGCACGCTCTAATGCCGATGATCTGCTTCACCTACGGCAGCCTTGCCTATGAGACGCGATTCATCAAGTCGAACATGGAGGAGGTGATTCGCCAGGATTATATTCGCACCGCTCGGGCCAAGGGGGTTGGTCCGGTGCGGGTGATTGTCCACCACGCCTTCCGCAACACGTTGATTCCAATGGTGACGCTGATCGGCCTGACCCTGCCGGCGCTGCTGAGCGGGGCGGTGATCCTGGAGCGAATCTTCTCTTGGCCGGGCATGGGCAGCCTGTTCTTTGAGTCGCTCCGCGAGCGTGACTATCCGACGATCATGGGCCTGACGCTGATGTTCTCGGTCCTCACGCTGCTGGGGCAACTGCTGGCCGACCTGCTCTACGCCGTGGTCGATCCTCGAGTGACGTATTCCTAACGAAAGCAAGCGGCGTCTTCGCGCTGCATGTGCGTTCTCCTGAAATCGAAAAGACGTTAACCAAAGACGCGCGCTCCGCAGGCGCCTTTTGGGCTGATTCATTACCGCATGTCCACGCTCCCTCTTGAACAACCGACTGTCTCGCCGGTGCTGGAAACGCCTTCGCGCGGGTTTTGGGCCGAAGCGTGGAAGCGTTTTCGTCAACGCAAACTGGCGATGGCCGCGCTGATTTACGTGGCCGCCATGGCGGTGGTCGCCTTGTTTGCGCCGGCCATTGCCGGGACCAAACCTCTGGTTACCAAGTACAAAGGGAAGATTTATTTTCCCGCAATGGCCTACTACAACCGCAGTTGGGAAAACGCCATCTTCCGCACCCAAGACAAGTTCCGCGGGCGGTACCCCAAGAACCTTAAGGAAAAGGATCCAGAGAGCTGGGCCATCTGGCCGCTGGTGTATCAGGACCCGGAGCGCCGCTTGTATCGCGACGAGTGGGAAGGGCTGCCGCCCAACCCCACTGGCGCCAAGGGCAAGCCCTACCTGTATTACCTGTGGCTCAAAGCGCGCGATAGCCTGTTTGGCTCGAACCGGGTCGAAGAAGAGTTCGGCGAGTTGCTGGCCGAAGGGCCGTTGCCCTTTAACCTCTTTGGAACCACCGATCGCGGCGTCGATGTATTCGCCCAAATGGTTCACGGAACGCAAACCGCCATGCTGGTCGGGTTTGTCTCGATGGGGCTGGCGGCCACCATTGGCATTACCTTGGGCGCCATCGCGGGGTACTTTGGCGGCTGGCTGGACATTATCTTGAGCCGGCTGATCGAGGTGGTAATGTGCATCCCTTCGCTGGTCTTGATTCTGGCCTTGCTGGCAATTGTTGAGCGCCCGTCAATCTGGCACATCATGGCGGTGATCGGCGTGACCGGCTGGACCGGCATCGCCCGGCTGACGCGTGGCGAGTTCCTCAAGCTCAAACAAATGGAATACGTCGCCGCGGCCAAAGCCCTGGGGGCCAGCAACGCCCGGCTAATGTTCCGCCATATTCTCCGCAATGCGCTGGCGCCGATTCTGGTGCCGATCGCCTTTGGCATCGCTTCGGCGATCCTGGTTGAAAGCGCTTTGAGCTTCCTGGGCTTTGGCGACCCCACAGCGCCCAGTTGGGGCAAACTGCTGGATGATGGCCGCAACTCGATCCAACACATGTGGTGGCTGATTCTTTTCCCCGGCTTGGCGATCTTTTTGACGGTGCTGGCTTACAATCTGATCGGCGAGGGCCTGCAAGAGGCCACCGACCCGCGACTGCGCCAAGCAGGGCATTAACGGAACATCGCAAACCTTGGAGTGCGACGTGCAGCTCCCCCAAGCTGCGTCGCCGACCGACGCTTGAACACTCCCAATCGTCCATTCGCTATGCCCGACGCGCTTTTGGAAATCGACAACCTTCGCACGTACTTCTACACTGAAGAAGGCGTGGTCCGCGCGGTCGACGATGTGTCGCTGGAAATCTATCCCGGCCGCACCTTGGGCGTGGTGGGCGAAAGCGGTTCGGGAAAGTCGGTTACGGCTCTTTCGGTCATGCGGTTGCTCACGGCGACGGCCAAAATTGAAACCGGCAAGATCGCCTTCCTGGGGCGAGATCTGGTGCAACTGCCCGAGCCCGAGATGCGTGGCCTCCGCGGCAAAGAGATCGGCATGATCTTTCAAGAGCCGATGACGTCGCTCAACCCGGTGTTCACCGTGGGCGCGCATGTGATGGAGGCGATCCGCCTGCACAAGAACGTCAACCGGGCCGAGGCCCGCCGCCGCACCCTGGAGCTGTTCAAAGAGGTGGGAATCGACAACCCAGAGCAGCGGATCGATTCCTATCCACACCAGTTGTCGGGCGGCCAAAAGCAACGGGTGATGATTGCAATGGCGCTCTCGTGCAACCCGCGGCTGCTTATCGCCGACGAACCGACCACGGCCCTTGACGTAACCATCCAAGCGCAAATTCTGGACATCCTTCGCCGCCTGCGCGATCGTCGCAAAATGGCGGTGTTGTTCATTACGCACGACTTGGGCGTCATTGCCGAGATTGCCGACGATGTGGCCGTAATGCTCAACGGCAAGTTGGTGGAGTACGGCCCTGTGCTGGACGTGTTCTCCAATCCCAAGCATCCCTATACCAAGGGCCTGCTGAACTGCCGGCCACGGTTGGAGACGCCCTTCAAGCGTCTTCCCACGGTCAGCGACTATATGGAGACGCAACAGAAAGACAGC
>CAYWIS010000179.1:904-11731 GCA_964458385.1 uncultured Pirellulaceae bacterium | reverse complement strand
AGTGTGCAAGCGTCGGCTGCCTGCTGTTGTCGTCACCATGTTTCGGTTGGCCACGGGCGCCACCGACAGCGAAGTTGCGCTCTTGCGTCAAACCAAGCGGAACTTGCGTTGGAGCGGTACAAAACAGCCCGCAGCTTTAGGGCTTGATAGTGCGTTGGCGAACCTCGCTCTGAGCCTCGCTCGGCGGTCCGACGACCCTTGGGCGGAGAAGACCGAACAGCACCAAATCCGCGACTGGGCGACACCGTATCTGCACGCCACCATTGACTCCAAACCGAGCGTCTGGTGGACGATGAAGTACAAAACCCGCTTCCTCTCAGATGGAGCACTGGTGAGTGGCAATCCCGCCGAGGCGCATCTGTTCTGGAGCGAACTGGTGCGGGCCGGCGATCTGCGCGAATTCGCCCGCTGGCGCGAACGCAATGCAGATACGGTGCGCGAGCTGGCCGCGGCGATGTTCGCTTCGAAAGCGCCGCGCTACACCGATTTCTTTCCCGCCGATACGCTCGACGTAGACCGCGCCCGCCGCGGGCAGATCCACTATCGCCAACTCTGCTCACGCTGCCACGGCGATTACCAGAAAGCCTGGGAGACGCCCAACGCCGCTCACCTATCGGCTGCGGAGCTCTTGGAAACCGTCCATGTCGATTACCCCTCGCCCACACCCGTCGTGAACGTGGGCACCGATCCGCAGCGATACCAGGGCATGGCGACTATTGCTGAACGTCTCAACGCGCTGGCCTACGCACAAGAACGAGGCATTGTGCTCCGGCCGGCACAGGGCTACGTCCCGCCGCCTTTGGAAGGCATCTGGGCGCGGTGGCCGTATTTTCATAACAACTCGGCGCCGAACCTCCTGGCCGTGTTAACGCGTTCCGAAGATCGACCGGTCGTCTATTACGCCGGTCCGGCCCATGATCCCGACACCGACTTCGATCGAATCGCCAACGGCTATCCCGATCCCGACCGGGCGCCGGGCGCCTGGAAACAAAACCCCGAGTATCAGTTTGACACGCGGCTTCCCGGGTTAAGCAATCGCGGACACGACGAAGGCATTTTCCTGAGCGACGGCGAAGAACTTCTCACCCACGACGAAAAGCTGGACCTCATTGAATTTCTCAAAACCCTGTGATGAACTACCTAGCTGATGCGATCCTTCGCTTCCGCCGCGTGCTGTACGTTCTGGGGACGCTGGCCACGGTCGTCGCTCTGGCGGGGATGACGCGTCTGAAACTGGATGACCATCCCCGCGAACTTTTCCAGCGGCGCAACGCCGATACGGCGCTCCTGCGGCAGATCCACCACCACTTCGGCTCCGACGACAACGACGTCGTGCTGATTGTGCGCGGCGATCATTTGTTCTCTCGCGAGTCGCTAACCGCGCTCGATACGATCGTTCGCCAAGCCGAACAGGTGGACGGCGTCGAGTTCGTATACAGCATCTTCGACATCCGCCGCCAAGGCGTTCCGATTCCTCTGATTCCGCCGCTCGACGCTCCGCCAGAACGGTTTGCCTTTGCAGAGCGCTTGGCGGCGGAGCATCCCATGGTTGCCGGGCACCTTGTTTCGGAAGACGGCAGCACGATGCTGGCTCTGGTACGGCTGGCCGGCGACTCGCTTCCCGCGTCGCACTTGGCGCGCGTGCTTGCCGATTTACAGAAGATCGTTGAGCCGGTAGCAGCGCAAAGCGGACTTCAGATCGGCCTGGCCGGTTCGCCGCCCTTGCGCGTCGATACGTTTGTCACGCTGCAACGCGAGCAAGTCAAGTTCACCGCGCTTGGCGCCGCGCTCTCGTTGGCGATCGCCTTAGCCGTGTTCCGCAGCGGGCGGGCGGTAGCTATCGCGCTGGCCGGTCCCACACTGGGGGTGCTCTGGACTTTGGGGCTTATGGGTTGGCTAGGAGAGAGGATCGATGGTGTAAAGGTCGTGCTTCCTTCATTGCTGTACATTGTCGGCTTTACCGATTCAGCGCACCTGCTTGCCGACATTCGCCGCTCCCGCGCCGCAGGTAGCTCGCCCCGGGTCGCAGCCGCGAACGCCGTGCGCCACGTAGGCTGGGCGTGCTTTCTCACATCAGCCACCACCGCCGCAGGATTCGGCTCGCTGGTGCTGGCCGACACAGAAAGCATTCGACGCTTCGGCTTCTGGTGCGCTCTGGGAGCGGGCATGCTTTATTTGACCGTGGCGGTGGGCATCCCGCTGCTTTCGCTCACGCGGTTAGGCGACAATCTGGGCGCGCCGCGGTCAGCGACATCGCCACGGGCGAACACATGGCTTGTGGCGTTCGTCATGGGTTGGCTGCGCCGACCGGGTTGGGTGGTGGCGACAAGTGTTATGGTCTGCGCGGCCTTGGCGGTCGTCAGCTCTCGCCTAAAGCCCGACGTACGTTGGAGCGAGGCCATTCCCTACACCAGCAGCGCGGCGCAGGCCACCGCGCAATTGGACGCATCCTTTGGCGGTTCGGCGTTTGCCTTCGTACTTGTGGAATGGCCGCAGAATGTCGACCTGGCCTCAACCGAAGTGCGCGCCGTCTTGGAAGAAGTTCACACCATCTTAGAAGAACAACCGGGCCTGGGGCGGCCGTTTTCCATCTTGAACATGGCGGCCAGCCTACAGAGAGGCGATTCCGCATGGGCGGCGAACGTGCGCCGCCTGGCCCGTGTTCCTGAAGAGGCCACCGCCCCGCTTCTCCGCCGCGATCTTGGCATGACGCTCGTGCGCGTCTTTGCGCCCGACGTGGGCGCGGCGGCCCTAGAGCCGACATTCGCCGCAATCGAAAAACGCTTGGAGGAGTTACAACGGCGTTATCCCGGCTTTCGCCTGCGGCTGACAGGCACTCCGGTCGTCGCGGCGCGGAACCTGCAACGGATGATTGCGGACCTAGCGCAAAGCATCCTCATGGCGGCGGTCTTGGTGTTCGGCATTATGACCGCCGAGTTTCGCTCTTGGCGGCTGGGCGCCATTAGCGTATTGCCCAACGCCTTCCCGTTGTTACTGGTAGCGGGAACGATGGCGGCTCTCGGCGAGCCGCTCCGCCTGACGACCGCCCTTACGTTTTGCATGTGCCTGGGAATTGCGGTCGACGACACCATCCACTTCCTGGCCCGTTACCAGCATGAACGAAAAACCAGCGCTCATGTTCGCCAGGCGATCCGCCGCACCTTGGTGGCTATAGGCAACGTGCTTGTTGCCACAACAGTCATCCTTGTGGGCGGCTTGGGGCTCATGGCGATTAGCGACATGCCGGCCATCCGCCATTTCGCCTTGCTCTCGTCTACGGCGATTGCGGCCGCTCTTGCCGGCGATCTGATCATTCTTCCCGCGTTGCTGTTGTGCTTTCCCGCGAAGTCGCGTGTACGGCCGCCAGCGCCAGAGTTGGATGCTGTTTCTTCCTAACATTGTCCTTGCCATCCACCGCGCAGGCGTGCGGGATGCACCCTTGGGCCTCCTAGCGAGGACGACGATTTTTCTTTAGCGCGGCGTTCAACAGGAGTATACTCAGGCCACCTTCTGGCTTCGGGTAAGCAAGAACGCCGTATCGCAAAGGAACGTTTCTATGTTCCGCGCTACTTGGAGGTTGTGGCCTTTCGTATTGGCCTTGTTCGCCGCAGCGCCCGCATGGGCTCAAAACCAAGGGAACGATCCATTCCAGCAGTTGGATCGTGACCGTGACGGAAAGCTGTTGCGGACTGAAACGCCCGAAGCGCTGCTTCCCATCTTCGACTCGATGGACGCCAACCAGGACGGCGTTCTGACGCGGCAAGAGTTTGATACGGCCCGCGCCCGCGCTGAGCGCCGCCGCGCGGAAGCGAGGATGCCGCTTAAGCCAACTCATCCCGATGTGGCGTATGGTCCGCATGAGCGGAACGTGCTCGACCTGTACCTGGCCGAATCGGAAGCGCCCACGCCGCTTGTGTTGTACATTCATGGCGGCGGATTCCAAGGAGGCGACAAACGATCGCTCAACCCTGCCGAGGCGCGAGCGTATCTCGACGCCGGCTGGTCGGTAGCCGCCATCAATTACCGCCTAACCAGCACTGCGCCGGCGCCCGCCGCCTATTTGGATTGCGCCCGCGCGTTGCAGTTCCTAAGACATCACGCCAAGAAGTGGAACCTCGACCCCACGCGGGTCGCGTCGACAGGCGGATCGGCTGGTGCGGGCACGTCGCTATGGATCGCGTTCCATGATGACTTGGCGGACCCCCAGAGCGACGATCCGATTGCTCGCGAGTCGACGCGTTTAACATGTGTGGTGGTTTCCAATGGTCAATCGTCGTATGACCCACGCTTCGCCGAGAAGATCGGCCTTCCGCGGCCCAACTTCGAACGGCACCCGTTCTTTTTGCCCTTCTACGGAATCACGCGCGACGAAATCGACTCGCCCCGCGCGTATCGCCTCTACGAAGAGATGGCTCCCATTAGCTATCTCACCAAGGACGACCCGCCCGCGCTGCTTCTGTATAGCTTCGCCGACGAGGAAGTATCGAATCGTTCGGCGCTAAACCTGGTGGTCCATCATCCGAAGTTCGGCATCGCCCTCAAGGAACGCATGGACGAACTGGGGATCGAATGCATCGTTCAATATCGAGACGCTCAGACAGGCCGCATCGTACGCCATAAAGAGAGCGAGCCGCCCATCAACGCGGTCCAGTTTATCCGCAAGCACTTCGAACAAGCGCGCCCCGATAAGACGTAAGACTGGCCGCGTTCGCATTTCAAGGGGCCGGAGTTTCCGACTCGCCTTGATAGACCTTCGGCGTAGGAGCGGCAAAGGCGCGCGACGCCAGCACGCTCGGAAGAGGCAATTGCTGAGTAGCAGCAGCAAGAAAGCGGCCGTCGTGGGGAACGATCACGTCGTTAATAAACTCTTCGGCCCACTCGCTCTGATAGAGTACGCCTAAGGGCCGGCCCGTCGGCACATGCCACAGACGGATGCTGCCGTCGGCCGCCCCCGTCAGCAAGGTGTTTCCGTTGGGCGCGAACTTCGCGCAGTCGATTCGGCGCGTATGGCCGGTGAACTGCGTTTGCAATCGCCAAGTTTCCGTGTCCCAAAGGGTGATGACGTTATCGCTCTGCCCAATCGCCAACAAGCGTCCATCGGGGCTCCAGGCCAGCGTTTCCCCCGCCCATTCGACGTCGGTGATCCGATGCGTGATTCGCCCCGTGCGCCACTCCCAGACCGTAAGTCCCTGAACGCCCGCGGCCGCAAGATAACGCCCATCGCTCGAAAAGCGTACGCAACGGCAGTCGTCGATCATTTGAAGCTCCCGGAGGAGCCGTCGTTCGCCAACGTTCCACAGCAGGATCCAACCGTCCTTGTAGGCGGCGGCCAACTCGCCGCTGGGCGCAAAATGAAGCGAGATGGCAACCGGCGGCGTCGATTCGGCCTTGCTGGCCAGTGTTGCATGGACTTGTTGGCTTTGGCAATCCCAAATGGTAATCTTGCCCAACGAGTGAGCGGCGGCAAACCAGCGGCCATCTGGCGATAACAGCCCTAGGCGATGCTCAGTGGAAACTTTGTCCTGCGCATGTGGATGAGCAGGTGAAATCTCAATCGGCTCGGGCCTGTCGTAGCTTCCTATCCAAAGCGTTTGCTCATTAGCCACAAGGCTGAGTTGCTTGCAGTGCCCCCGCGGACCGACTCGGAGCCAGTCGGCCAGCCGCTCCAAGTCCCACAAACGGGCCGCACCGTCTTCGCCGGCGGTTACCAACAACGAATCGCTTACAAACCCCACCGCTGTGTTCATACCCTCGTGTGCGACAATCATCCGGTCGACGCCATACTCATCGATCCGTCCCTCGTCTTCGCGGGGCGCGAAGCGATTGTCGCTAAAGCGTGAAACATCGTACAATCGCACGGCGCCATCGGTTCCTGCCGAAGCCAGCCAGCGGCCATCGCGCGACGCCGCAAGACCGTTGCTGTACTCGCAGTCGCCGGTCAAGCGGGCCCAACGCTTGTTGGACGCCGGATTAAAGATCACGATGAACGGATCAAATCGGTCGGTGCAGGCCAGCAGTGCGCCCCCCGCTAGCGCGCACATCGCGCGTGGGCCATGTCGTTCCAAGGCCTTCAGCGTGCGCAGCTCCTTCTTTTCTTCCAGATCCCACACCACCAGCTTTAACTTTTGCGGTAGGTAGAGGAGGCGGTCGTCGGCGCTGAACGTCAACGACTCATGGCGGCCGTCATCTTCAATCGTCAGCACCAATCCCTCGTCGAGCGTCCATACGCGGACGTCGGAATACCGCGCCCCCGTGGCGATCCATCGACCCTTGGGCGACCAGGCGACCGTCTCAACGCCGGTGGTATGAGTTCCCAATACGCGTTCTCGGCGCAGTTCCCGAAGGCTCCATAACACGACTCGACCATCGTCGCCGCCCGAGACCAGCCAGCCCCCATCGGGCGAGACAGCCACTTCGCGCACCGTCTTCTCATGGTCACGAAGGGTGGCCAGCAGCGCTCCAGTCTTCAGGTTCCAAACGCGAATGCAGGCGTCGTCGCCCGCCGTAAGAAGCCGGGCGCCGTCGGGCGTAACCGCCACATGGCGGAGAGGAGCGCCATGCCGAAACTCGCAGTCGGGAGTCGGTCGGCATGAAGCCTGGAGAAACTGCCATTCAAACCCGCGCAGATCTGGCTCACCGGGCGCCGGAACGTGCTCGGCGAGAATCGCCAACGTTTCCAGATGCTCTTTGTTGCGCCATGCTTGCAGTGCGCGCGTCATGTCGGTCGCATACAAAAGCTGGCGAGCGCGGAGTTCGCCGACCTCGGCGCGGCGGCGTTCGGCGGCGGCCTGCTGCGCGGCTTCCTCGGCTCGTTGACGTTCGACCTCGGCCCGCTCTCGCGCTTTTTCGGCCGTCGCTAGCGCCGCCGCCAGTTGGTGTGAGTGCCAGGCGAGCCCCACCAGCAACCCAGCAACCGCCATCACCAACAGCGCCGCAAGCGCCGCCGTCGAGGGCGACCGCCGCGCCCACCGCACCAGGCGTTCAGGCGCCGAGACGGGACGAGCGACCGTTGGTTCGCCATATAGGAACCGCATCAGGTCGTTGCGTAGCTCGGCCGCCGAGGCGTAGCGGCGTTCGGGCCGCTTCTCCAGGCACTTCAGGCAAATGGCGTCTAGGTCACGGGGTACATCGCGCCGACGCCGCACCAGCGGCGTTGGCTCTGATTGTCGCAGCGCTGTTAAGATTGCCGCAGCGTTTTGTTTGCCGAAGGGAGGCTCGCCGCACAGCAATTCGTAAAGGATCGCTCCCAGCGCGAACACATCGCTAGGCGGTCCTAGCGCTTCGCGCCGTCCATCGGCTTGCTCGGGCGCCATATAAGCGACGGTCCCAATGGCCGCCCCGGTGCGGGTCAACACCGCGTCATCCGCGATTTGCGCCAAGCCAAAGTCGGTAATCCGCGGCATAAACGGCAGCAAATCGTCGATCGCCGAGTCGTTCCGCGAATCCTGGTCCTCCTTCTTCGGCTCGCGAAAATCATCCAGAAGCACGTTCGCGGGCTTCAAGTCGCGATGCAAAATGCCCCGATCATGGGCGTGCTGCACGGCGCCGGCCAGCCGCGCCACCAGCGCCGCCGCCATCCGCACCGGGACAGGCGACAACCGGTGCGAGAGCCACTCCGCCAGATTGGGGCCTTCACAGTACTCGGAAACGAGGTAGCAAACATCGCCTTCGTGCCCGCTTTCAAATACCGGCACAATGCCGGCGTGCTTCAGCCCCCCCGCGGCGCGGGCTTCGCGCAGGAAGCGTTCGCGCACTTCGCTGTCGACCAGGCTCCCTGGGTGGGGAATCTTCAATGCTACGCGTCGGCCAATCTGCGGATCGAACGCCAGAAACACGCACCCCATGCCGCCGCGGCCGAGCAAACGCTCAATCTGAAACCGGCCAAAGTGCTGCATCTCGGCAGGAGGACGCGGTGGCGGCGCATTCTCGATGCTACGGGTGGCGTATGGATCGCCGGTGTCCGAGGGGGCGCACGAAATTGTCGACCCCGCCGCATTGGCCTTTGCAAGATCCAACGCGCTGTCAGGAATCGCCGTTACCGGCGCAGGCGCACCGGTCGCTTCGGCTGATGGCGCATTTGACGAGGACGACGTGTCATCTTCGCAGCCGGGTGGATTACTCAGCGTCCCTGGATTCGGAATGAGGCGTTCTTCCTTCCTTTCCATTACTCAGATTTCGCGACAACGTCTCCCGGCGGGCGACTTCAACGGAGAGAAACTCAACGCCCCAGAACGATCCAGGTTGGACGGGTTACGGCCGAATGCATGGGGCAAAGGCGGGATAGCTACCACCTTAATTTCCTTGGCCTTTGTACGCAACCTGCTTGATCGCGACGCCGCATCGATCAAGGGGCAGGCAAATAGCTCCAAGCCAACGCCCCAATCACTGGAGCGTCGTCGCCGCAGACCGAAAATTCGAGTGGCGCCAAGTTCTGAAACCCCTCCAGGGCATGGGCCCGATAGGCTTCCTCAACACATCGGCGATATCGTTCGCGCAGCTCAGGCGTAAGATCGCATACGCCCCCGCCGATGACGAGCAAGTGAAAGTCCCCCAAATAGTTCGCGTTCAATAGCGTCAGCCCCAAGGCGCTGGCCTGATCGTCGAACAACTCTAACGCCAGGGGATCGCCCGCAGCGGCCAGTTCGCGAAGTTGTTGCGCTTTCTGACGCATCGAGCCCGGGTATTGTTGCAGTGGGTGCTCCCTCCATTGATCGAGCGACAACCGATACTCCAATTGATGCGTAAGCCCGGTCAAAGAAACAGCCGATTCGGCCGTGCAATAGGCGTTGCCTACGCGAAGTTGCCGGTCATGTTCGTAACGGAAGGCGTAAAAAGGCAGCAGGATATGCCCCACGTGCCCGGCGCGTCCCTGACTGCCGCGCAGGACCTTTCCGTCGTGAACCGCCCCGCCGCCCAGGCCGGTTCCGACAATCACCATGAACAACGACGAAAGTTGCCCTTCCTGCCGTGGCGGTACGGCAAAGCGACGTGTGGTTAGTGCACCGCTGCGAATGGCGTATTCGCCCAGCGCCGCTGCTTGTCCATCTCCCAGATAACGCACCGTCAGGCGCGGCGCATGAAGTTGAAACGCTCGTTCCAGCTCGGCGCGAATGGGAAACCGATCCCAAAGTCGCGGGTCAAAATTGGGCGTGCGCAAGATCACGCCGTCCAAGGTCGCAGGACCGGGCGTAGCCAATCCCACCGCGGTAACGTCCTCAAGCAACGCGCCCAAAGTGGAAAGCCCCGCCACGGTTTGATCGACAATGGCGCGAATGACCGCCTGTGGGCCATCGGCGGACAAAGTAGGAAACTGCTCGGAAACATACAAGACTTCCCGTAGTTCGTTACCCACGCAGATCGTGCTTGTGGTTCCGCCCACGTCAACGCCGATGAAGTAGCCCATAGCGGTCGTTCCCTCGAACAGTACGCGGTTCTACGGAAAGTTCTTGGTCTATTATCGGCGATGGGGCGCCACTGCCAAGAGCGAAGCGGAAGTCGTAAGCATTCCGCGCCTCGCCGGTAAGTCCGGGTTTCTGCGCCTTCGCACTTGGTCGAAGCGCGTGCTTTACGTCAGGGTGATTTCCCGCCGCTCGTCATTCTTCGCCCAAGCCATAACGGACCGCAGCTCCTTGCTTTTTCCGTGCTCAGGGTCACTAATGCGGATCGTGTGGGGGCCTGTGGCGAAGGTATGCGGCCGCCAGGTGTTGCCCGGCAGACGAAGCGTATATAACACTTCGCCGGTCGACTCGTTGATCACTTGCACCACGGGCTGAGCAGCGCCGTGGATGACCAATTCAGGCAAGTAGGCGGTCGCCGCGCGGGCATAGTTATCAAGTTGCCGCACCGTCACGGGCCAGCCGGGGAATTGGGAGTCGGGTTGTGTGGGGTCCGCCAGCAAGGGCCAACACTCAATCGTGATTGTCCGCTCCTTTTTATGGAACCGCACTAAACCAAAACCAGAGGACTTGTCCATCTCGGCTTCGAGCACGCCGGGACGGAAGGTCCTCTTGGGATTAGCGCAGGCCAGCACCGTAAGCGGATGTCCAAAGCTATCGCGGAAGTCCCCCAGATACTCTGGCGCTCCCTCAGGACGATTGGCGCCGGGCGTCTGAGGATGGAACCAACGCGGATAAAGGTTGTTGACCGCCGGCGCGGCGAAGGCCACAACGCCATCGCGATGAGCGTCCACGCCGTAATGCACCACGGCCGGCAAGTGTTGATCGCCCGCAAGGTGAACAGCGAACGCTCGCCGCAGGGCCTGCACCGCTGCGTTCCGGGCGGTTTGCGGCCAGGCGTTGGTGTCGTAATCGGCCACCAGGTAATCGTAGTTGCGGCCATGGTGCGTAGGCAAAGCGGTGAACAAGGTTTGCGAGATCGCCGCCTTCATATCGGCCCCGCGCCAGTCTTGCCCCCACGCTTCCAGAAACGCCAACTGCGCATCGCCCAAAAGGTCCAGGCCCGGCAAGTCCGCTGAACGCGGGTCAAAGTTTGGAGCGTTCACATGATCCGCGCGGCCCGTCGTCGTTGGAGGGACCTTCCCAGAAGGCCCGGACTTATATTGCCGATCCGCCAGAATGGCAAAGCTAACGCGGCCATAGGTCAGCGGACCATAGTAGCCGGTCACGCCTTGTTTGCCTGGCGGGGCGGGCGAGTCGGGATGGTGCGACGTTTGCATCCGATGCACGGCATTCACAAACTCGGCCATCATCTTATATCCCCCCTTGGCCTCAGCCGCCCCATCCACACCCGGAGCGGCCGCTCCTCCTTCGCCCCAGAGATTGCCGTGATAAACATCGTGGTCGTCGGGAATCGATATAGCCGGGCGGT
>CAYWIS010000179.1:0-894 GCA_964458385.1 uncultured Pirellulaceae bacterium | reverse complement strand
CTCGCGCCAAGTCCAGCCATGCAAAAGCCATTTGCGCAGTACATCCAGTGTTGTGTTCTTCAGCGAACTGCGATCGACTCCGAACCCGCCGCTTGGCTCGTAGTATTGATCGCCGGTGAAGGCGAGCAGATCTGGGTTAAGCTTCGCCACGCTCGCCACGCACGCCGTGTTGGGAAACGCATAGTGGGCGTTGCACGAGATGTCGGCCACGGTCAAGGTGTCTTGGTCGGTGGGATCGCGGCGGACTACGCCCTCAAGCGCGTAGTCGTGTACGGCGCCGTCGGTCGTCTTCAGGTGGCATGTCAGCCGGTAAGGTCGATCAACTTGATCGTTCCAGTTCTCAACGCGAAACGTAGCGGTGCGCGCCAGCGGATCGATCTTGGCTTCGCCCTCGACGCGCCACGCGCCGTCGTGCTGTGTTTGCAAGACAACGGTCGTATCGGCCGTCTCTTCCAGTGGCGGCATCTGGGCCGTCATCTTCAACACGCCTTCATGGAGCGTGTAGTGGTTGAAGAAGATCGGACCGAAGGCGCGGTCCTCATGCACATCAACCTTGGAGCCCCCGATCGTCCAGCGGGCGAACCACCACCGTCCGGCAGGCGGTTGCTTCGCTTGCGGCGCATTGGGGCGGGGCGCTCCGTAGTTGGCCACTAACGCCAGATTGCCGACCAGGTATTCGCCGGGCACATCGTCGCGTTCGACTTCTCCTAAGAGTCGGCCCGAAGCGACATCATGGGCCTCGAGCCGCACCCGGTAGCGATTTCCCGCGGGCGCCGCCGTTACACGTAGTTCGACCGCCTCGACGTGCAGGTCCACGGGCGCCGCTTTCCCCCGCGGGCCGTCGCCAACGAAAAGCTCTCCACGGGTTCGCAAACCCACATGGAACCCGCCGCC
>CAYWIS010000178.1:0-11753 GCA_964458385.1 uncultured Pirellulaceae bacterium | reverse complement strand
CGTGAACGACCCGTCGATCCTGGTTGACCGCGTGACCAGCGTCGCCTTCGGTCCGAACAGCGAGCTACGTGCCACCGCGGGCGGAGTTCCCGCGCGCAACGGCGAAGTCAAGGTGTGGCGTGTGTCGGACGGGACGCTCGTACAGGCAATCCCCGAAGCGCACACCGATACCGTCAATGCCGTCGGCTTTTCCCCCGATGGCGAATTTCTTGCCACCGCAGGCTCGGATAAGTACGTCAGAAAGTTCTCCGTCAAGTCCGGAGAACAAGCGCTACAATTCGAAGGGCACACGAATCATGCGCTTGGCGTTGCGTGGCGCGCCGGAGGAAAGTTCCTGGCCAGCGCCGGCGCCGACGGGACCATTAACATCTGGGACGCGCAAACCGGCGACCGTTCGGTGACGATCCAGGGGTATCAAAAGCAAGTGACCGCGGTGCGGTTCGTCGGCCAAACGCAGTTCCTGGTGTGTAGCTCGGGCGATCCCTTGATCCGAATGCACAACGCCGATAACGGAGGCGTGCAGCGTAATTTTCCTGGCTCCGCCGACTATATGTATAGCGTCGATGTTACGGCCGACGGTTCGGTCGTCGTCGCCGGAGGGCACGACAGCGTTCTGCGTCTTTGGAACGGCGATAACGCGCAGCCGCTGTTCGCCCTCGCCCCGCCCGAACTAGAAACCGCAGCCACCACCGTTGCCGATGGCGCCCCATAGCGCCATCTACCCTGCGGCGACGGCGTCGCACGGGGTTGGCCCAAAACGATTGGTCAACAACTCGGGTCGGTGTCTTCGTTCTCCGTAAAGTTTTCGTGAATCAAACTTGTCTTGCTTCTCCCGCGGCGCATGGGTTTCGGCCTGACGCCTTCCTGCGTTCGTGGCCCCATCGATAACGGTGGTCCGGCGCCGACCGCGTCACTTAGGAATACTCCCGTGATGAATCGCCTTCTCTTGACGCGTCGAACACTGATCGTGGCCGTTGGTCTAACGGTAAGCGTTGCGTCTTTCTCTGCTCTTGGGCAAGAGCCAACGGCCACCCTCACGGGGCACAAGAATGCCGTGGCGGTGGTCACGCATTCGCCCGACGGTCAAATACTGGCAACAGGCTCCTTTGATCGGACCATAACCCTTTGGGATGCCGCAACAGGCGCCGCACTGCGAACACTCGTCGGCCATGAGGGGCAAGTGTTGGCGTTGACCATCACCCCCGATGGACGCCGTCTCATCAGCGGCTCGCGCGATAAGTCTCTAAAGATTTGGGACGCCTACATCCCCACGCCCCTAAGCCGGCTTACAGGACATGCCGGCCGTGTTACGACGGTTGCCACATCGTCCGACGGCGCATGGTTCGTAACCGGCTCGGTTGACAAGACCGTGAAACTTTGGAGCCCCAGCAACCGTAGCCTTCGCCATAATCTCGAAGGGCATGTCGAAGCCGTCACGCGTCTGGCGGTGCGTCCCGACAACCTTCAGATCGCGTCGAGCGATGCGGCCGGAACCGTCCGCTTCTGGAGTGTCGCCGAAGGAGCTTCCGAAGGCTCCCTCGGAGCGCATCCCGGCCCCATCAGCGGCCTCACGTATCACCCAACACAGAACGTACTGGCTACAAGCGGTGAAGACGGGGTCGTCAAGCTGTGGAGCCTTCCCCCGGCGCCTCCGGTTCCGTTATCGGGGCACACCGCCGGCGTTCATGCGGTGGCGATCTCGCCAGACGGAAAGCTTCTGGTCACCGCAGGGGCCGACAACACCGTGCGTCTGTTCGAAAGCGAAACGGGCAAAGCGCTCCGCGTATTGGAAGGCCAATCCGAGCCAGCAACATCGGTTACTCTCAGTCAAGATGGCGCCCTGGTTGTTAGTGGAAACAAGGCCGGCGTAATTCAACTTTGGAGCGCCGCCGACGGAGCCGAGCGTGGAACACTCACAGGTCACAGCGCTCCCATTCACAATGTGGCGATCAGCGCCGACTCCAACCGGATCGCTTCGGCGGGCGAAGATGGCGCCGTGCGTCTGTGGCGTCTTCCTGCAGAGCCAATCGCTTTAACGGGCCACACCATGCCCGTTACGTCCGTGGCCGTCAGCCCCAATGGCCAAATCGTCGCCACCGCCTCGTCCGACAAAACGGTGCGGCTTTGGAACAGCGTCATGGGGGCCGCCAGTCGAGTCCTGGAAGGACATACCCAAGAGGTTACCGCACTGGCCTTCCGTAAAGACAACCAGGAGCTTGTCAGCAGCGACGCAGCGGGAACCCTACGGTTTTGGAAAATCTCCGATGGAATAGCGACCGCAGAGTTGCAAAGTCCCGCGCCCCTTACCGGCCTGACCTACACGCCCGATGGTAAGACCCTTTTGACGTCGCGCGCCGATGGCGCCGTGTGCTGGTGGTCGCTGCCGCCCGCGGCGCCCAAGACTCTAGCAGGCATCACTGCCGAAGCGACACGCCTGGCCGTTTCCGGCGATGGCAAGTTGGTTGTCACCGGCGAGGCGAACGGCGCCGTACGGGTATTCAATTCCGCAACGGGCCAAGCGGTTCGTTCGCTTGCCGGGCAAACCACTCCCGTCACGGCGCTCGCCCTGAGCGCAACCGGGGCGTTAGCGGTCGCGGGCGATGAACAAGGAGCCGTGCGGTTTTGGAGCGTAGCCGACGGCAAGTCCCAAGGCGCCTTACTGGCGCCAGGGGGCGCCGTGCGCGACGTGGCGTTTCATCCCCAAGGCGAACAAATCGCAACCGCCAGCGTCGATGGAACCGTGCGAATCTGGAAACTTCCCGCGCCGCCAAAGACGGTTGCGGCCAAGCCGGCGCTTGCGGTCGATGTGGTCGCCTGGTCGGCTGACGGAGCGCTCGTCGCTACAGCCGGCATGTCGGGCGGACGTCCAACCATTGTCGTCCGTGACGCCGCCGGTGCGGTTCGCGGTACGATCCTCGGTCACGAAGGAGCCATCACCACTCTCGCCTTGAGCGCCAACAAGACTCGTCTTGTTTCGGGCTCGGCCGACAAGACCGCGCGGGTCTGGGACTTGACCGATCCCAAATTCCCTGAGCTAGTCAAACTCGAGGGACACACTGCCGCAGTGACGGCCGTCGCCGTGAGCGCCGACGGCGCCACGGTTTTTACCGGAAGCGCCGATAACACCATCAAGCAATGGAAGGCGGCCGACGCACTAGAAGTGCGCACGCTGGCGGGACACACCGGTCCCATCACCGCCCTGGCGGCAAGCGGCGCCATGCTGTTTTCCGGCTCAACCGACATGACCGTCCGGGTGTGGAATACAGCCAACGGCGCCCCTGTGCGGAACATCAATCATGGCTCGGCCGTGACCCAAGTCGTTACCAGCGCCAACGGCCAACGCATCGCCTCTAGCGGCGCCAATGGGGAAGTAAAACTCTGGAACGCCGCCGACGGCGCGGCCATTGCGACGCTGGTCGGGCATTCAGCGCCGGTTACCGCACTGCGGTTTGCCGACGACTCGTCACGACTGGCGTCGGTCGCGGCCGATGGCGTGCGTATATGGCGGGCCGATGGGCTTCAACTAGAACAATTTGCCCTAACCGAGCCAGCCGTCAAGGCCGTGCATCTATCACCCGACCACGCCTTGATCGTTCTGGTCGATGCGGCGAATAAGCTGCACACGGTTGCGTCGTCGCTCGTGCGTGTCATTGAACGACACGAAGGAGGCGCTACAAGTGTCGCCTTCACGCCCGACGGGGCAACGCTCGTCACTGGCGGCGCCGACAACGCGGTGAAACAGTGGAATCTTGCCGACGGCAAACTGCTGCGCACCTTTACCGGCCACATCGGCGCAGTGACCGACGTGACGATTTCTCCCGATGGCGCCCGGGTAGCAGCCGCCTCGGTCGACAAGTCAGTTCGTCTTTGGAGCCTCACGGCGCCAGCAGCGCAGCCCATTGCCTCTGCTTTAGTGTTAACGCACGACGCGTCCGTGTGGTCCGTTGCGTTCGACGCCGAGGGAGCGCGGCTAGCCACCTCTGGCGATAACGGCCTTGTGGCCGTTTGGGACTTAGCAAGCGGTCGCGAATTACAACGATTCGCTGGGCACACCGGGAGCGTGCGAGATGTTACGCTTGTGGCCGACAATACAACCCTCTATTCCGCGTCGGACGACAAGTCGGTGCGCGTCTGGAACATTTCGGCCTCGCGATTGATTGTCGCTTCCGAAGGCAAGGTGAATGATCTTGCAATCGCGGAAAGCGGCGCCGTATTCGCCACGTGCGGCGAAGATAAACAAGTCAAACTTTGGAGTGTGGCTGACGGCAAACCATTGTTCCAAACCGGTCCTGCGCCCGCGGCGCTTGCGAACGTGGCGCTACGGGGCGATGGTTCCCAAGTAGCCGCCAGCCACGCCGCCACGATTAGCGTCTGGCCCATCACTGCAAAAGGGTTCGGCCCGCCGCAAACCCTTGCCGGCGAGGGAACCGTTCAAGAACTAAGCTACAGTCCCGACGGAACGCGCCTCGCGGTAGGACTAGCAGAGAACGGCCTGCGTATTGTCGATCCAGGAACGGGACGCTTGCTTGAGTCGCTCCCAACCGCCGCGCCGGTGAGTTCGCTGGCGTTCCTTCCCGATGGTCTTTCCCTTGCCGGTGCGGGCGGCTCCAGCGGTTGGATCCAACCACTTTCGCTGGTGCGTCTGATTGAGGCCCATCAAGGCGCCGCAACAGGTGTCGCCTTCTCGCCCGACGGCCAGTTGCTCGCCACCGGCGGCGCCGACAAAGCCGTCCGCTTGTGGAAGACCGACGAGGGAGCGGCGGCTGGCGAATTCTCGGGCCCCACCGACGCCGTGACCGATCTTGCTCTTTCGGCCGACGGTCAACTTCTGGCCGCGTCGTCAAGCGACCACAACGTCTACGGCTGGCCCCTTCCCGCACCCGCCTCAGCAGGCCCCGTAGCTCCCAAGTTCACTTGGGAACACCCACAGCCCGTGCGCGGAATCGCGGCAAGCGCTGACGGAGTTCGGTTAGCAGCATGCGGCGATGACGGCCTGATCCGTCTGTGGGACACCTCGCTTCAGAAGGAAGTCGAACGGTTTGTCGGCGGCGAACAACCGATCCTTGCCGTTGCCCTTGCGGCCGACGGGCGCACCCTCGTTTCGGGCTCGGCCGACAACTCGGCCATGCTCTGGAAAAGTTCGGCAATGGCGGTGTTCGTTGCCGACCAAAGCAAAGTCAACGATCTGGCGTTCTTCCCCGACGGCGCCAAGTTCGCTACCGTTGGCTCCGAGACCGTGCTGAAACTCTGGGACATGGAAGGCAAGGCCGCCGGAGAATGGGCCGGCGCCCAAGCCAGCTTGGTCCGCATTGACGTTCGCTCCGATGGTGCGCAAGTCGCCGCAGCCGACGCCGAAGGCCGCCTCTTGCTTTGGACGGCCGCCAACGGCGCAACGGCGCACACCGTCGAAACCGGTGCGGCGGTGACCGATTTGCGTTACAGCCGCGACGGCCAGAAGATCGCAACGGCGCATTCCGATCAGAAACTTCGCGTTTACAATCCGGCCGACGGCGCGCCCCTTCAAGAATGGACCGCGGAGGCTTCCCTTCATGCTTTGTGTTTCCGTCCCAATGGACAGGAGATTGTCACGGGCATGGAGAATGAAACCGCGCTTTGGGCGTACGCGTCGCCCGTGGCGGTCCAATCGCTCGCCGGGCATGAAGGCAACGTCTACACCATTGCCTGCAATCCAGAAGGAACCCTTGCTGCGTCGGGCGGTAGCGATGGAGTGATCCGCCTTTGGGACTTAACCACCGGACAAGCCGCAAAGCAGCTTGCCGGCCATCAAGGTTCGATTTACTGCGTACGGTTTCACGCCGATGGCAAACATCTTCTCTCGGCGGGAATCGACGGCACAACGCGGCTATGGGATGTGGCGGCAGGGACGCAACTTCGGCAGTTTGTTCCCGAAACAGCAGAAGGGGAAACGCCCGCCGCCGTGTACGATGCGGCCCTGAGCCCCGATGGAAGTCAAATCGCAGCCGCCGGCGCCGACAAGAAGATTCGGGTGTGGACGGTCGCTGGGCAACTCGTCCAAACCTTGGAAGGGCACAACGACGCCATCTATCGCTTGGCATTCAGTCCGACAGGCAATCGCCTTTTGTCGTGCGGCCATGCTGGCGCACTGAACGTCTGGGACATTGCCAGCGGTAAGCCGGCGTTCTCAGCCCTGGCGCCGTGCGTACTGTACGACGCCTGCTATTCGCCCGACGGAGCAAAACTGGCGGCTGCGGGCGCCGACGGCCGCACCTTCATCTATACGCTTCCGCAAGCCGCACAGTGAGCGCGGCTAAACGCCGAAATTGCCAACGCCGCCGTTACCGAACTGGGCGCAGCAAAACGATGTCGGCCGCTCCCAGCGGGAACGTGACCTTTGCTCCTTGGTCTGTTTTGACGAACGGCAAGGAACCATGCTTGACACTCTCGACGGAACCAACAGCAAAGGGAACTTGCACGTCCATTTGTAGTTGCGAGAGCGGTTTGCCGGTCCAATTCAACGCGGTCACCGCCGCGCCGCCCTCGGACAACAAGAGCGGAGTTTCCACCATGGGACAATCCACCGTGACCGGCGGGCGAACACCGGCTTCCTGCGTCGGCCACACAATCCAATTGCGAATGGCAGCAGAAAACCCGACCGGCAAGCCGTCCTCAACGCTTTGCGACGATTTCCAATACGAAAGGCCGGGCATCCATGCGAAGTGGATAATTCGCCCTTGCCCCACCGCTCGCTGCACAATGGCGGGCGCCCCTTCGGCGAACGTCGCCACAACGCCATCGGTTATGTTTTCCAGTTCCCCTCGCACCCCCACGGCGGTGAACGGACCATGAACTCCCTCGCCTTGGGCCACATCGGGAAGTAACCGAGTATCGGCCACCAAAAGCCGACTTCGCTGCTTTTCCGAGAAGCCAGCCGCCTCGTAGAGAAGCGAACAGGATTCATGGTAACGGTCATGGGTTGCGGCGCCGCTCACGGTGACCAACACCCCGCCGTTGCGCACCCAAGCGAGCAAACCGCGCTGATGCTCCACGGGAACATCGGGCTCGGTAACATAGACCACGCGGTAGTTCTTCAAGCCTTCCGGCGACAGGTCGTCCTCTTCAACAAAATCGGCGGGAATGTTTGCGTGTTGCAAGGCGAGATACACATTGAACGTCTCGGCCATGTAGTCCACCGTCGAGCGATTCAGGTGGACGTTGGTAGCGTCGTGAATCTGATTGGGAATGGGTATCTCAAGAGCGTCCCACACCTGTGCGCTGCGTGGATGCAAAATGGCGACTTGCGATTGCGGTCGGCGTCCAGGCCAAAGCAAGTCTTCGGACGCCCCAATCATGGCGTGAGCCTCGGCCATTTTAGGTAGAACGCTCGCTTTCTCTGAGTAACAGTTGCCCGGAAAGTTATACTCGGGGCCAAACACAAAGTACTTGATCGCCTTGCCGCCGCTGCCGACTACGCAAAGGATCTTTTGCAGCACGCCCTCCTGGCGATCGCCGGCGGTGCGCGGAATCACATAGCCGCCGAATTCGACGTTCCCTTTATTGGCGGCGCAGCGCAATTTTGCGCAGTAGAACGACCACTGGTACGCTTGCCGGTCGGAGAACCAATCTTCGGTCCACAGCATGGTGCATCCGCGTAAGCGGCCAAACTCCAACCAGTCGTGGCCGCCCATGGCGGCGTCGGGGTTTTGTTTGTCGCGGTTATTCGCTACGGGCCCGGGAACATAGAACCGGCCAGAAAAGAAGTTCCAGTTCGTCAAAATCGGCAGCGACACTCGCTCGCCGGGCGGCAATTGTGGACTTGCGCCTTGGTGAAAGGCTTCTTCCAGGGCTTGCGTACACCGGGCGAAGTGACGAGCGGAGTCATACGCAAAGAACCGCATCGTCCAGTAAAACAGCCGCTTGCGGGGAAGGTCTTGGGCCTGGCTACGTCCGAGAGGTTGCACCGTCTCCCACGATTCGGCGCCAAGATCCTGGGGTGTGAGTCCTTGCGCTTGAAGGTACTGGTGAAATCGTTTCCTAGCGGCCGGGTCGGAACGCAGCGATTCGAATATCTGCGGATAGTACCACCCCGGTTCATCGGACATGGCGAAAAGGGCCATGTCTTCGGAAGCGTAACCCGCCTTGCGATAAGGTTGAGCCTGCTCGTCGGCCCAGCGGCGGATCGCTTCTTCGGTTACTTCGTCGCCAAAGTCAAAGGCGTAACCCGGCGGGTTGTACACAGCCCACGCCGTGCGCCGTTGGCCGGTGGAGAGTAATAATTCGCGAAGCTTCTTGTCGGGCGGCAACATGAGAGCGCTGAATCCAGCGCGGTTCAATTGCTCGATCCCCTCGCGCCAGGCGCGGCGATCGTCGTCGCCGCCAATAAAACGGTCGACAATGGGAAACCTCTGGGGACGCACCTCCGGGGCCAAGTCGACTTGCCCTAGCGCCTGCCAATACCGGCGGTTGTACTCGGCCATCGTCGCCGCCTGGGGGCGCCCCGCTTGGTCTCGCCACACCAGAACGCCCAAGCGCGGGCCCATCAACTCTCCTTCTAGCCGGACAGGTTGGTCGGACTCGTTGAACTTCAATTCCGCCTCGAACACCGTCGGATCAACCACTTCACTCAGGTGCAGTCGCACCACCACCGGCCATCCCTTCATATAGATCGCCGGGTAGTCTTTAAGATTGGCTTCAATCTGAGGTCGGGCAAAGGGAATCCAATCGCTCCACTTGTCGTCTTCGGTGACCACGGCCTCGCCAGGTCCATCCAGACGGAGGGTAAACTTCTTCCCTTGGGGCGGTTGACCCGCTTGCGAGATCACGCGACCGCGCACCCGAAACTCGGGAACTTGCTCGGGCGCAAGCTGAGCAAAAGCCGACGCGGCGGTTGCCAAAATGCAAAGAAACGCCCCCAAGATTGAGTCGATGCGCAACATAGTGGGAAGTAACCAAGGTGGGTGAATCGTAGCCGCATTGAACAAACTATTGCGTTTCAGTGTAGAACAAGTTACGGTCCACCGCTGGAAACGGGTGCGTGAATTTGAACGTCCCCTCCTAGCTAGCAGCCAGGTTCATGAAACCTTCCGGCATTTGACGCCTTTCCAATGCCAACGCAGACACGCCATCCAAGCCCCGTCAACGGGCACTCGACTTGACCGAAGGCCCGCCTCAACAGTAGAATATAACCCATTGTAAATAAACAAGTTAGCATCAGCCCAAGGAATGCTATCGATGCATCGCGGAATCTCCCCTCGTTCGGTTGTATTGTTAGCTTGGGGACTTCTGGCAATTGCCGCATCGGCCCTAGCGCAAGATGCGGCGCCAGCGGGGGCAGGTAACGCCGCATTGCCAGCATTTCAGTTGCCTGGAGATCTGGGGCTGCCAGGGATCGGCGGCCAAGAGGAAGAACCCACGTTCTCTGCCCAATTTCAAATCGAAAAAGGGAGCCAAGCGGGCCGGTTACAAATCAAGCTTCAACTGCCGCCCGAGTGGCACGTGTATTCGCTCACGCAGAAGAAGGGCGGCCCGCTTCCCTCGAAGATCGCCGTTGACTCAGCGCCAGAATGGAAGGTTGCCGGGCCCTTTGAGCCTAATCGCGATCCCGAAATCCATTACTACCGCGACGTTTACGACGATTTGGCCATTGAGGAGCATGCGGGCGAAATCGTCTGGACGGCGCCAATTCAGTTGGCCGATGGCGTAGCGCCTGAGAATGTGACGATCACCGGTCGCTACGACGGTCTGCGATGTCGCGGCGGCGCCCTAGGACAGTGCATTCCCCTTGGGTACAAGTTTGCGGCGAAGTTTGCCGGGTATTACGAACCGACGGCGGCCAACGGCGTGTACCGCGCGCCGAGTTCGGCGGTGGAAATTCGCGGTCGCATTGAACCCCAAGTGGTAGCGCCGGGAGGCGTAGCACGGCTTATTCTCGAAGCAATTCCCGACGAGAACTACCACATCTACGCCTACTCGCCCCGGCCTGAAGCGAACCTGTTGGCCAATAAGCCCACGCTCATTGTGCTGCCGAAAACTTCGGGGCTGTCGGCGTCGCAACCGCAGGCTTCGACAACACCGATCGTCAAGCCGGCCCAAGGCGACCTGCCCGAACAGCGTTACCACGAAGGAGCGGTCCAATGGACGATTGAGCTGCAAGTTCCCGCAGACGCCTCCCCGGGCGAACGAACTATCGCGGGGCAGATCGGCTATCAGGTCTGCTCAGACGCTAGTTGCCAAATGCCCACGGCTGCGTCGTTCGAAGGCAAACTCACCATCGGCCAGCGCGAGGCGGCCGGCGCGGCGCCGCTCGCCTTTGCAGCTGCGAAGTATACGGAAGTCGCCAAGCTGGCGGACGCGGCCCCGGCTGCATCGACCGAGCTTGCTTCGGCAGATGCTGCGTCGTCCGGCACAGCTTCTTTTGCGATGCTGGCGGTCATGGTGGGCTCTGGTTTGCTCGGGGGCTTGATCCTCAATTTGATGCCGTGCGTTCTGCCGGTAATCGGCTTGAAGGTGCTGTCGTTCGCGCAGCAAGGAGGCGAGAGCCGCGGCCGCGTGCTGGCGCTTAACCTGGCCTTTTCGGCGGGATTGCTCGTGGTATTTCTCGTACTGGCCACGCTTGCCGCGTTCGCTCAATTGGGTTGGGGCGAGCAATTCACCAACCTGTGGTTCAAGGTGTTCATGGCCGGGCTGGTGTTTGTTATGGCCTTGAGTTTTCTGGGGGTTTGGGAATTGCCCATTCCTGGATTCACGGGCGGCCAGAAAGCTCATGAACTGCAAGAGCGCGAAGGACTTGACGGCGCCTTTTTCAAAGGCGTGTTCACCACGGTGCTGGCCACGCCGTGCAGCGGCCCGTTCTTAGGCCCTGTGTTTGGATTTACGCTGGCGCAGCCGCCCTGGGTGACCTACCTGATTTTCCTTAGTGTCGGTCTGGGCATGGCCTCGCCCTACCTGTTGCTTGGCGTGTTTCCCGGATTGATCCGGTTTCTGCCGCGACCGGGCCAATGGATGGAAACCTTCAAAGAGGTCATGGGGTTCGTCCTCTTGGGCACCGTCGTCTTTCTCTTCTCCACCATCAATCGCGATTACCACGTTCCCACGCTCACGCTTTTGGTGGCGTTGTGGTTTGCTTGCTGGTGGATCGGGCGCACCACGTACACCGCGACGACGCGTCAGCGGGTTACTGCCTGGTTAGGCGGCGCAACCACGGCGGCGGTGATCGGCTTCCTTGCCTTTAGTTTGCTGGCGCCGGGCAAAGAGGTGTTGCCGTGGCAACCTTGGTCGCCAGCCGCCTTGGCCCAAGCGCAGGCCCAGGGAAAAACCGTCATGGTAGACTTCACCGCCGACTGGTGCTTGACCTGTAAGACGAACCTGAAATTCGCCATCAACACGCCCAATGTGCGGGCGCTGGTGGAGCAGCACGACGTATATCCACTCTTGGCCGACTGGACCGACGAGTCGGAGGAAATCAAGCAAGCGTTGGCGGAGCTCGGCAGCAATTCGATACCGCTGCTGGTGATCTACCCGGCGAACGAACCGCATAAGCCCATTGTGCTGCGAGACCTGCTGACCGAAAGCAAAGTGCTCGAAGCGCTAGAGAAGGCCGGCCCTTCCAAGTCGGCTGGCGGTTCACGCACGGTCACAGCGATGACACCCGGTGTAATTAATTAGGTGTGCTGATGCTTCGCAGCGTCGGCGGCTGCGGCCTCTAGGCGCCGTAGCCGGTGAAGTTGCGCCTACTCTTTTTGCAAGCGTCTTGGCATCGCTTTTGCTTGGGAGCC
>CAYWIS010000177.1:5419-11901 GCA_964458385.1 uncultured Pirellulaceae bacterium | reverse complement strand
CGCGCCGCGCCAGACCAGCCACGCCGCCCCGTCCCGCGCGACCATCGCGCCGTCTTCTACATTCCACACGCGAACGGTCTTATCTTTCGAGGCGGAATACACGCGGCGGCCATCTTGCGAGAATTGCAGCGCGGTTACCGGCGCCGTATGACCTTCCAACGTGCGTGCGGCTTCTCCTGCGTTTACGTCCCATAGCACGATGTTGGCGTCGGCAGCCAAAGCGATCAGCGTTTGATCGGGGCTTACCGCGAGGGCCGTCACCGCGGCAGGCAGGAGCGTTTGGGCCTGCTTTACGTCGCGAGGAAAACGCCACAATTTCACTTCGCGAAAGGCGCCCGAAGCGAGCAGGTCGCCGCTGTCGTTAAACGCCAACGATTGCACCACATCCAAATGCGCAATTCCCCGGCGCGGATCACGGCTCTGCGCTTCAAGCTGCGGATCCGACAGCCGCGTAATGAGGTGGCCCGTGGCCGTGTGGTAAATGAAAATCTGATTGGCGCGGCTGCAGGCGGTGAACTGGCCGTCGGGCGTGACGGCCACGGCGTAGATCGGGTTGGGGCCGGGCGGCAGCGGCCGCCATTGCTGCGGCGACAGAAGGAGGGCGGTGACGTCGCCTTTGGCTCCTTGATCGATCCAGAGCTTGAGCAAGCCCAGTTCTTGCGATGTCAAGGGCTTGGCTGCTACGTCGTTGTTGGGCGGCGGCATGACCGGCTCCTCTTGGTGCGCCGCCAGCTTCAACAACAGACTTTCGGCGCTTTTGCCCGGCACAATGGCGGGGCCGGTGTCGCCGCCACGAAGAATGGTCGCCGGCGATTCAAGCACCAAATCGCCATGGGCGTTGGCGGCGCCATGACAAGCCAGGCAGTTATTGCGAAGGATCGGCAGTATGTCCTTCTCAAAACTGACGGGCGTATCCCGGGCGACATTGGCAATGGGGATCGGAGTTTGCGCCGACGCCACGGCGGCGATCGCCGATAGCGCCACTGCCGCCGCACATCGCACCAGGCGGGAGGATGTCATGATTCGGCCTTCTCCACAGTGAGTGTAAGCGGTTGCTCCAGGGTGAGTTGTTGCCCGTTCAGGTTCATAATGGCCTGGAGCTTCAGCGTATGTTTCCCCAGCGGTGCGTCGGCTCCGGCGTTGATGACCAGGGGAACCTGTGTCTGGCCGGCGGGAATAGCGACGTTCGGAATCGACAGGCCGCCAACGCCTTCGGGCGGCATCGTGGCGAAGGTCACTTGATCGTTGAAGCCGTAAAGACGAACGATCGTAAGCGTCGCTTCGACCTTGGCGCCCTGCCGAACGGTTAGCGGCGGCAAGAGATTCAGCGTGATGGGAGCCGGAGTAATCTTGAGGGTGATCGGAGGAGAGACGACCGGCACGTGGAAATCGCGCGGCTGCGCGGCTTGCTGAAGCTGCGCGGCCCGTTGATCGGTTTCGGTCTTCAGGGCTGCGGCGGCCTGGGCCAAAGCGGCGGTTTGGGTGGCTTTCTCTGCGGCAAGCGTTTGGGCCTCGCTGGCCATCTTGGCCTTTGCCTCGGCTTCAGCAAGCGCCTTTTCTGTGGCGGCGAGTGCGTCTGCGGCGGCTTTGGCTTTGGTAGCGGCTTCGGCGGCGGCGACCTCGGCCGCCTTGGCGGCGTTTTGCGCGTCGGCGTCGTTGGGGTTTGCAGCGGCCGCCGATTTCGCTTGCGCTAGGGCGTCGGCGGCTGACTTTGCGGCGGTATTGGCGGATTCAAATGCTTGCTTCGCAGCGTCCCTTGGATTCACTGCTTGCTGGACGGCCGCGGCGGTTTCGGCGGCAAGTTGGTCAGCGGCTGCTTTGGCGTCGGCGGCTGCCTTGGCATCGGCGTCGGCCTGTGCTTTGATCTGGTCGACTTCTGTTTTGCGTTTGGCTGCTGCTTCGGCCGCCTCGGGATTGCGTTGATACTTGTGGTTCTCGGCGTAGCCCCACAGCGTGAAGGTATAAACGCCGGTAGGCGTCGTGTTGCGCAAACGCAATTCAAATTCGGACTGATTTTGGCCAGGCTGCATTTCGACAAAGGGAACGTCGACGTTGGGGGGAAGGCCAAAGGGCGCCAGGTTGAACTTGCCGGCAAAGGGGCCGCTGCGCGTGTAGGGAATCTTGATCGTTCCCGCGCGAGGCAACTCGTATACTTGGTTTTGCGCCGGCTGAATCGCCGCCGGAGCGGCTTCTTTCTCAGATACCGAAATCACCAAGCTTTGGGCGATTCGGGCGTCTCCGCTGGGAAGCACCTGCGTTAGCTGACCGCCTTGCGGAAACGGTAACGGATAGAGCGCGGCGCCGCATCGCGCTTTACGAGTGACATTGGCGTTTCCGATTTGGGCGACGCCAACCACTTCAATCGCCGCAACCGAGGCCGGCGCCGACGCCGCAGCCGAAAGCACGAGCGTCGCCACGTTGGACGAGGGGCCGATGATTGCGTCGGAGCAAGTGACGCCGGCAGGCAGTCCCGTGGCGGTTACCTTGATTTCGCCATCAAACCCGCCTTGTCGATACGCTGTGACGCGAATCCCCACGCGGCCTCCCTTACGTAGCTGCACGGCGGCAAAGGAGCGTTCGGGCGTGGCCGCTAGACGAAAGTCGGGGGAATCAGCCCGAAGAACCAAGCGGTAGACGTGGCGCGGATCGGCGCCAAGGGAATTGCGACTGTCGCGCACCAGCAGGCGATAGGTCCCATCGGCCGGCGCCGTGAAGTCATAGACGGGGTCGTTGCAGTACAGGTCAAATTCAGGATTTTGCGGTCCTTCGCCCGAGTTGCGCACCAGCGCGAGTTGATTGACCTGTTCGGGCTGGTCACCCTCGGCCGCTTTAACCACTTGCTGCACCAGCAGCACCGGGCTTGTGGGGAGCATCATGCGCTGGGAAATGACTTCGATCGTAAGACGCTGCCCCTGTTTCGCCTCGAACGTGTACCAATCGTCGTCGCGCTGGGGGAAGAAACGCCCCATCACTTCGGCCGGAAAGGTCAGCTTCTGGGCCTGTGCGGCTTCGTTGTTGGGCTCCTTCTCCACGACCGGTGCGGCGGTGGCCACACCCACAAAGAGCGGATTGGAAACGCCCTGCGGGCCCTGAATGCGATACTCGCGACCATCAAGGCCGCCGCCCGGCGGCGCCATAAAGCCGCGGTACGCCAACTCCTGCGCTGCGGCGCCGCCGGGTAGCGGAATGGTTACGTTCACTTGCTCTAGCGGACGTCCGCCAAGGGTGACGTTCGCTGGTCGGCCTCCTGGCAAGTTGCGGCCGAAGACGGTGAAGGCGGCATTTCCCGGTGGAGCGGCAGGCGGGAAGATATAGTCGATGTACGGCAATACGCCAGCGCGAATGCGGTAGAAATAATCCGGCCCGCCTTGATAGGCCGCGTCATGGACTTTGATCACGTACTCACCCGCGGCGGGTGTGGTGAAGTCCACCAAGGGATCGCCGTACCGGGCGTCGCGACTGTTGGCCAGTTCGCGGCCTTGGGCGTCGTACACGACCACCACGGCGTCCATTCGCGAGTCGACGCGCCGTGAAAGACAATCCAGAATGATGCGCTGGCCGGCTGGGGCGGTGAAGCGAAAGAAATCGACGTCGGCTTGAGTTTCGATTCGCCCGTTGAGGGCGGCGGGTAAAGTCACTTCGGTCGCTTGTTCTTTCTCGTTATTGGGCTCTACTTCTTGTGCGTTGGCGAGCGTGTCGACAGGAAAGGCGCGGGGGTTGGAAACGCCATAACGCCCCGCGGCGCGTACTTCGTAAACCCCCAGCGGAACGTTCCGTGCGATCGTGACTTCGAAGGTGTTCGTTACCGGCTGCGGACCGTTTTCAAACGGGCCTGGCTCGCGCATCTTTTGCTTGGCCGTGATGCCCGGATGAGAGAATTGCAGGCTGGTCACGTCGTCCAGATCTTCGCCGGCGATCACCACGTCGAAGGTCTGGCCGGGGGCGCCGCCGGCGGGAAAGATCGAGCCAAGCCGCGTTGCGGGTAGTTGCGCATTGAGAGGAGTCGCCAGAGTCGCCCAAACCAAGAGGAGGAATACGGGGTGAGGCTTCATCATGACGAGCCGCCTTACTCAAGGGGAGAGCGTCGCCAAGGGGCCGCCCCTATGCCAACGCCCCACGAATCGATTGTTCAGCCTACCGGGGAGCTAGCGGTGCAAGCACGGGCTTGTCACCGGACAAACAGGAACTCTTTCGTATTAAACAAGGCCCAGAGCACGTCTTCGTAGGCTTGCTTCTTGTTGGGCTGGCGTTCGATGTGGTCGAGGATCAACGTGAGTTCCTCTTGACGCGGAGGCCGCGCTAGCGCCGCGTAGTACAACTCCGTGATTTTGTCCTCCTCCGATCGTTCCGTTTCGGCGGCGAACCGTTCGGCTCTCCCACCGCCGGCCGCAAGCCGACCTTGAATGTCGGTTGAGTTGAGCAAGTGGAGCGTCTGGGCGAGGTTCGCCTCGGCGCTGCGCTCACATTCGCACGCCGACTGTGCTTGAGGTTTGCCGAACACCTGCAGGAAGTAATCGTTGAAGCCGTTATCGGGGAGTTGTATAGCACGCGTTCCCTGGGGCATTCCGGCGAAGCTGACTTTGGCGCCGGCTACTTGGTTAATCGCGTCGTAGAGCGGCTCGGCATTGAGCCGTCGCATATAGAAGCTAGAGAAGTTCTGCTTGTCTGAGGCGTTGTACGGTGTTGGTTCCGAGCTGAGTTGGTAGGCGCTGGAACGGCATAGGGTGCGGATCAAGGCTTTAAGATCATAACCGCTTTGGACAAAGTGGGCGGCTAACGCATCGAGCAGCGCCGGGTTGGACGGCGGATTGGTTACCCGCATATCGTCTTCGGGGTCCACAATGCCCCGCCCGAAGAAATGCTTCCAGTAGCGGTTGACCAGCGCTTTGGCGAAGTAGGGATTGTCGGGCCGCGTCATCCAGTCAACCAATGCATGGCGGGGATCTTCATAGGCGGGAAGATCCATTGGATCTCCACCAAGGCCCCTGGGACGAAGGCTCTCTTGCGAACGCGGATTCTGAGCTGTGGCAACGCCGCCGCGATGGAACACCGCGCCGTTCGGCACTCCCTGGCGGCTGGTCTGCAATCCCACTTGGGCGAAGAATGCTTGGAATCCGTAGTAATCGTCTTGATCCCACTTCTCAAAGGGATGGTGGTGGCAACGGGCGCACTGAATGCGCAGGCCGAGAAACAGTTGGGCTGTGTCTTCAACTTGAGCATCGGGCGAACTTACGTGCGTGTACCAGGCGGCGGCCGGATTAACGCTTACGTCTCCTTCGGCGGCGATAATGTGTCGCACGAATTCGTTGTACGGCATGTTCTGTTGCAACGACCGCCGCACCCAATCATGAAACCGGAAGGAAACGCGAACGTCCTGGGGCACACGTTGGTTGCGCAGCACCATTGCCCACTTGTTGGCGAAGTAATCGCCGTAACCGGGACTGTCGAGCAAACGATCGATGAGCTTATCGCGTTTCTGCGGATCGGTGCTTTCGATAAAGGCGCGCGCTTCATCGGCCGAGGGAAGTTGGCCGGTAATATCGATGGCCACTCGCCGGATGAACGTGGAGTCGTCGCAAAGCGGCGATGGCGGAATGCCCAGCTTGGCCAGCTTCCCGAACACGTGTTGGTCGATAAAGTTCCGCTGCGGCGGAAGGCTCGTGACCGGCAGGCCCAAGGGAACGCTCGCCCGGAACACGGCCACCTGCCCTTGAAAGCGAACCATCACCGCGACGTCGCCCGGACGATCGAACACGGTAACCATGCCGTGGGCGTTCGCTTCGGCCATTTCGGTATCGTTCGATTCGTACGTGGCCAAGCGGGTGACGTCGCGCTCTGAGCCGTCGCTGTAGTAGGCAAGCACCGAGAGTTGTTGCTGCGTATCGCGGTTCATGGCGCGCTGCGCTGGGAAGACTTCAATCCGCTGGATGACGGGATCGTCTTCATCGCCATAGGGCATACCCTGTTCGATCCAGCGTGTCAGAATTTCCCATTCGTACGAGCCTTCATCGAGCCGGCGGCCGCCGCCATGGGGCAGCTTGTTCATGGGCTTGGTTAGCAGCAAGCTAAACTCTGGCGCTGCCGGGAAGATGCGCCGGCCACGATTCTCTTTCACTAACCATTCGTAATCTTCCGGAGGATAGAAGCCGAGCAGGCTGAGTTTGAAACCGTTCTGGCCGCCCGACTTGCCATGGCAACCCCCGGCGTTGCATCCCAACTTGGTGAAGATGGGCACAATCTCGTTGGGAAAGTTGACGGGCGTCGGTTCACCTAACTTCTCCACACGGCAGGCCACCGTGGCGGTCTGTCCCGTAGGGCTCCGGGCGGTAATGACCGCTTCGCCATCGGCCAGGGGAGTGACAAACCCGGTGGAATCGACCTGAACCACGCCAGCGGGCGCAGCCTGATAGGAAACCTTTGTGGTGTAGTCGTGCAACTGGCCGCTGGAGAGGTGTGTTCCCCAGAGTACATTGCAGGCCAAC
>CAYWIS010000177.1:0-5409 GCA_964458385.1 uncultured Pirellulaceae bacterium | reverse complement strand
CTGGCCGCTGGAGAACTTCGCCGAAACGACCAGCTGCGCGCGGGCGTTGGGGCCTTGCAGGACTACCGGACCAGGGTTTTCCACCTGAAGGCCCGTGAGGTTTCCCGGAGGTCCAAGTCCTGGAAACGCCGGCGCAGTTTCCTGGCCGAAGGCAACGCCGAGCATAAGCACCCAAGCACTGAGGAACAACGAGGCGACGCAGCGGGTCATCGTAACTCCTCCAGACGACTGCGGGGCGTCATCATGAGTCGGAAGGTGAGGGCCGGGTGGATTACGCGACGTGCTTGCATGGAGTGCGGCGAGCGCCTCGGCACGCGCCTCGCCAGAAGGTGGGATGTCGCACTCCATGCAATGCCAATTAACACCGCGACGGTCGATCTCTGGCGCCGCAGGCGATCCTGGGAAAGGAACGGCGTTACACCAGTTCTTCGATGGGTTTGCCGTCTTCAATCATGTAGACGGGACGTCCCGCTTGATCGACGAATTGAATCCGCCGGTCGATGCCGAGTACATAGAACACCGTGGCCATCAGATCTTGCGGGCTGATGGGGGTGGTCTTGGGCACATCGACTTTGGCCGCCGATTCGCCGATTATTTGGCCCATCTTTAGGCCGCCGCCAGCTAAGGCGAGCGTGCTCAGAGGCGCCCAGTGATCGCGCCCTGCGCTACCGTTGATTTTTGGTGTACGGCCGAACTCGCCCGTAATGACCAAAAGTATGTTCTTGTCGGAACCTCGCTGGCTGAGGTCCTCCACCAAGGCGGCTACAGCGCGATCCAACTGAGGCGATCGCTGCAATAAGCCTTCCTTGATGTTGCCGTGCATGTCCCAACCGCCGTAGTCGATGGTGACAAACCCGCAGCCTGCTTCGCAAAGGCGGCGAGCCGTAAGCAGTTGCTGACCCAATCCAGGACCATAGCGGTCCACAACGCGAGGATCTTCGTATTTCAGATCGAACGCCTGCTGAGAACGACTGAGCACCAGGTTAAATGCTTGCTGCTCAAAGGAGTCGAGCCCTTCCATCAGGCGGCTGCGGTCTGCAGCGCGATTGACCTGATCGAGCCCTTGGAGAAGCGCACGCCGGTCATCCAGGCGTTTGCGCTCCACCACGAGCGACATGTTTTGGCGAGCTTGCCCGTTCGGATCAAAGGGGCTGAACGCTGCGCCCAAGAATGCGGGGCCATCGGCCAGGATGCCATTCATTCGCACATAGGTGGGAATGCCCGTTTTCAGATTGTTGGGGCCTCGCACGCGCGACAAGATCGAACCGATCGACGGCCGCGTTGGTAATCCGCCATTATCGACCGCCCGATTGTCGTAGCCGGTCATCACAAAGTGCGTGCCGCCGCCGTGACCGCTATTGGTGTGGGCGAACGAGCGAACAAACGCCATCTTGTCGGCCACGCTTGCGATCTCTGGGAATGTGCCGCCCAGAGTTACGCCGGGCAATGTCGTTGATACCTCGCCGGTAATCGAACGATACTCGGCCGGAGCGGTCATCTTGGGATCAAAAGTTTCGACATGGGTGGGGCCGCCCGAGAGCCACAACCAGATGACCGATGTGTCTTTAACTTCCTGGCCGGCCGCAGCGGCCGCCGCACGCGCCCTGAGCAGGTGGGATAAGGTGAGCGCCCCCGCGCCCAAGGCGCCGATCCTGAGGAAATCTCGGCGGGTGGCGCCTTCGCAATTGCGACTGCGGCGGTGCGAGACAAATGTGAGCATCTCCGTTCTCCCCTGGGAAGGACTTGAACGACGGCCGTGTTTTCGTTCCAGCCGCGGCCGCCACAAAGCGCGGTAAGGAAAGAGGGCTTTCCGCCGGCTCTCGCTCAACCCATAAGCAATCGCTTATGCGGTTGTCGATTTTAACGCATCAACATTTGCCAATGCAAGAAAATTCTGGCCGATCGACAATTCCGGCCAAAGATCATGCAATCGCCTACACCGACGTAGTGGCGGACTGGAGAGATAGCGCATGTTTTCCCAAGCGACGAGGAAGCGTGCAGGCGTATGACGAGAGGGACGGTCGCCTCTTTGTCACCCTTGCAGCAGGAGAGGAATCGACCTCGCTTGCGGCACGTAACGAGGTGCTTCGACCTTACAGCGCAAAAGGGTTTGCGTTCGCCAACACTAGGGAGCCACGGCACGAACGTCGGCCAAGACGCGCTCGTGCTGAGCAGGCGTTAAGTGAGCCTGAACGAAACCATGCAGGCTTTGAACTTCGCCCCCGCGCCAGGTAAGGACGGCCAATTTCATGTCGGGAGTGATTCCCAAAACCTGCGTCAGTTTTTCGGCGGAGTCGCGATAGATGGTCAGCGGCGTGCGCGCAAGCCCATGGTGAGCGGCCAACTCTTTGAGATGCTGTTCGGCTGCCTGGGTATCGTTCCCCAAGAAGACCACGAATGAGGCCAACCGCGGCTCCTGCGAACGACGGGCCTGGCGGTCAATTTGAACGACAAGGTGCGTCACCTCGTCGGTCCATTCGCGCACGAAGACCGCCGCGACAGGACGTAGGCCATAACGGCAGTAATAACGAGCGTTTTCCCGCTGGCCGGCCCGGTGCAGTCCTTCACTTGGAACGTCTCGAGGCGGTCGCCTCGCGCCACGCTGGATGTAACTTCGCCGCTATGCGTGGCGCCGCAAAGCAGCGTCCAATGCACCACAAGGGCAACAAGACTGGCGGACGCCATTCCACGTGACGGCATAACAGGCTCCCACGGGCGAACTCGGCGGCGCCAAGAGCTTGAATACAGCCCCGCGGCGCAGATCCGTTAACGAGAGGCCAACCGACGTGCAATATTGCGCCGAACGATCGGCAGTTCGCAGCTGGCGATCAACTTGGCGATGCGAGCCGTGTCGGCAGTGAGTGGTTCAACTCCATACCAGATCATTCGCTGGAGGTTCTCATCCTTGACATCCTCCTTACGCGATACAAGGCCACTGGCAATCTCCCAGCGGATTTCGCTTTCGGTGCGCTGCAAGGCCGACGCCAGTTCTAAGCGAACAAGACCCGACTCGTCGTTTTTCGCCAACTCCGCCATGGCCGCTAGCGCCTGCGGCGATGCGTCGCAATGATCATTCAGCAAACGCACCGCCCAACCTCGCATGTATTCATTATCGTGACGCAGCAAGGCGATTAGTTGTTCCTCGGGAAGCGCATCGAGAGCATGCAGTGTGAACAGCGCCCGCAACTTTCGTGGGATGGTCTGCTCGTTCTTCAAGAGATCTTGGAGCGCCGCGACGGTTTCGGGCGCCACGCCGTTCTTGGCTGCCCGCTCTTGCAAGAGACGCCGGGCGCGTCGCACGTACCATTCGTTGGTGTGCTGGTGCAATTTCACCAGCGCGGCGTCATCGGCTTGGGCCAGGTCGCCAAGCGCTAACTTTCGCGGCTCGCCGTAAATGATCTTAAAGATTCGGCCATTGGCGCGTTCGATGGCGTTCTCTTGGTTGTCGTGACATTCGCCGGTGTCGCACCAGTCGGTGACGAACACGCCGCCGTCGGGCCCATAGGTCAGGGCCACGCCGCGGAACCACTGATCGTTCGAAAACGCGATGTCCTCGGCGTGCTTGCCCGTGTAACCCGACAAGTGACGCACCAACCGATCCTGGTTGAGGCGGCGGCCGTGGATGTTGCACATGAAAATGTTGTTTCGGTATTCGGCCGGCCAATTATCGCCCAGGTACACCATAGCGCCGGAATGGGCGTGACCGCCGCCTTCGACACTCTTGCCGTCGCGACCCCCGCGCGGATCGGTCCAGTCTCCGCCTCCCCAGTGCAGATGGTCGCTGCACGAGTGCATCAGGTCGTAGACGTACGGATCGTAGTCTTGCCCGAACATGCGCTGATAGTGAGCGCCCGGAATTAAGTGCCACAGGTGGCTAATGACACAGTTGGTAAAGAAGCCGTGCCCATATTGGTCGAAATCCAATCCCCAAGGATTCGTTGTGCCATGGGCGACAACTTCAAACTTCTTGCGCACCGGATGATAGCGCCAGATTCCGCACGCGATATCGGCCCAGGTGTCTTGGGGAGCGCCCGGAATGCCGACTTTCGACGGCGCGGTAATTCCGTTGCACCCGTACAACCAACCATCGAGTCCCCAAATAAGCCCGTTCACAACGTTGTGCACGCCTTCAGTGGACCAACCATCGAGCACAATCTCGGGTTCTCCGTCGGGCGTGTCGTCACCGTTACGGTCGGGGATAAATAGAAGATGCGGCGCGCAACACGCCCAAACTCCCCCAAAACCAACCGCCAAACCTGTCAGATAATTGCCCTGATCCCAGAACACACGTCGGTGATCGAATTGGCCGTCGTTGTCGGTGTCTTCGAAAATCACAATGCGGTCGTTCCCTTTGGCCCGCCAGGTGGGGTACGACAGGCATTCTGCAACCCATAGCCGGCCTCGATCGTCAAAGGCAATGGCGATGGGCTGTACGACGTCGGGTTCCCCGGCAAACAGCGTTGCCCGGAAGCCTTTGGGCAAGGTCATCTTGGCGGCGGCTTCTTTGGGCGGAAGCGGCGCGGCTTGCGGCTCTTCGGCTCGGCTCATTTGTCCGGCGGCCGCCAAAAAAAGGAGGGTGAGCGAGGCAAGAGGCGCGAAAGCCAAATAGCGCATGTTGGAACTCACAGCGTTGTCTGCAGCGAAGCGTGTGGGGAAAAGTTGCGAAGAGTAGAACATGAAACGAATTCCCAAGTCAACTCACTGGGGCGAGGGACTAAGCAACCGCCGCTTTGCCACTCGGCTTGATTGCCAATCGGGCGGGCGTTACTTCGCCGTGAGGTGGTCGGAGAAAATCGCACCCTTACAAGCATAGGCCGCCGGTCAGAGTGTTCGACAGCGAGGCGAATTTGCCCGGCTTGCCCCTCGTTTGGCGTTCCGTCTAAGGCAGTTGAAAAATGTACACGCCATCGAATTGAGAAAAAGTTGTCGCTAAATTGCCTTTTGGTGCGCAAGTTGTTTTTACACAACGTGTTGCGATACGAAAAGAGAATTCTGCGATCCTGTGGCACGGCGTCTGCGTAAGGGGTGTGGCGTCTAATCAAGCCCCTTCTCACTCAGGCAAAGGAGTGCGACATGTTGGTACTTACTCGCAAGTTGCAGGATCAGATTCGGATTGGCGACAACATTACGATCACCATTCTGCGCGTGAAAGGAAACACCGTGCGAATCGGCGTTGACGCCCCACGTAATGTCCGTGTGATGCGTGGCGAATTACCGGAGTTTGACCCGCCGGCCGACGCGGCGCTGACGGTGGAATTGAACACAGAGGAGGTTGCCGCGCCTGCTGGTGAGGTGGACGAGGTGGCGCCTTCGGAGGAGCAGGACTGCGCGCCGCTCACCGCCGTCGTGCGGGCGCGAAGGCATGCAGGCCGCGCGGGCAAAGCGCGATTCGCCGAATTGGCGTCGGTC
>CAYWIS010000176.1:0-11948 GCA_964458385.1 uncultured Pirellulaceae bacterium | reverse complement strand
CAATGTCGGCGGCAAACGACGAGTCAAGCGAGCAAACTTGGCTTAAGGTAGGCTTCATGGTCACGATCGAAAGGATGTGGCTCCTCTCTCTAATGCGATGTTTCTCGATGTTTCTCGGCGACCTGCAATTTTAAGAATCACGCCAGTCGCCGTTCCAGCTCTGCAATACAGTCGTCAATTTTGATGCGGTGCTGCTCCAATGTATCGCGATCCCGAATCGTGACCGTCTGGTCCTGCAAAGTCTGACCATCGACGGTAATGCAGTAAGGCGTTCCCACCTCGTCTTGCCGGCGGTATCGGCGGCCGATGGCGCCTTTATCATCGTAGAAAACATTAAATCGCTTCTTCAACGCCCGGTAAATGTCCATGGCGGTTTCGGGCATTTTGTCGCGATTAACTAGTGGGAAGACGGCGCATTTGATGGGCGCAACGCGAGGATGAAACCTTAGCACAACACGCGTCTGCAACTTGCCATGCTCGTCTGGAGCTTCATCCTCATTATACGCTTCACAAAGGAAAGCCAACGTGGCGCGGTCAGCTCCAGCCGACGGTTCGACGACATGCGGGACATACTGATAGGGCCAATTCGGATTGGGCTCGCCCTGCCGCTGAGCAACGTATTCTTTGAACGATTTTACGCCCAAGCGCTCTTTGTCGCGTTCAAACGCGTCGGCGTCAAAGTAGGTTAGGTCCTTTCCGCTTCCTCGCCATCGAGGTTTGCCTGTTTCATCCAGTTCGACCTGCAATGGACGCGTCCGCGGGTCCAGCTTGCCTTCCATATGGCTACGGAGGTCGAAGTCTCCACGATGGGCAATGCCTTCCAGTTCGCCAAACTCGCCTTCCGGCAAAAACGGAAACGCGTATTCAATGTCGGCGGTGCCGGTGGAGTAATGGCTCAGTTCGTCGGGGCCATGATCGCGAAGCCGCAGACGGTTTCCGGCTAACCCCAGGTTCAAATACCACTGAAAACGTCGATCGCGCCAATATTGATACCACTGCCGTGACGAGTCGGGATGGCAAAAGAATTCAATTTCCATTTGCTCAAACTCGCGCGAGCGAAACGTAAAGTTGCGCGGCGTGATCTCATTGCGGAAACTCTTGCCGATTTGGGCAACGCCAAAGGGGATTTTGACGCGTGAGCTATCAAGAATATTCTTGAAGTTGACGAAGATGCCCTGCGCTGTTTCTGGCCGCAAGAATGCCTCGTCATCTTTCCCGCCAAGCGCGCCAACAATAGTCTTGAACATCAAGTTGAACTCGCGCGGCTCGGTCAAAGTGCCCGGCGTCTTGGCGTCTGGAGCGAGGACCAAACTGAGATCGTCCACCGTAGGTAACGCAACGACTGCTCCATCCCACGCAAGTAGATCCGCATCCTTAGCGCGGAGGTTGAAAAACTTGAGAGCGCGCTGCTGGATATCCTGCTCGGCGCCTTCCTCCAACTCGGTCGTAATGAAGACCCGTTGTTCGCGAAACGTTACCCAACGCCCGCGAACCTGATCGTAACGGTACCGGCGCCGCGTTTCCCGACAATCGACCATGTAGTCGTGGAAAAGATCGTAATGACCTGAGCACTTCCACACCTGAGGGTGCATGATGATCGTGCTGTCAAGGCCGACCATCTGATATGCTTCCGGCGCTCCGGGAGGCGCGGTCAGATCATCATGGGTGAGGAGCATGTCGCGCCACCACGCTTCTTTGATGTTGCGCTTCAATTCGACGCCCAGCGGCCCGTAGTCCCAAAAGCCGTTGAAACCTCCGTAGATCTCGCTCGACTGAAAGAGAAAGCCGCGCCGCTTGCACAGCGATACAAGTTTTTCCATCTCCATGGGGGATGTTCCGTTTGGGTCTAATATTGTCTCGATATAGTGAGTTGGCGTGAACGACGCCCTGTCGCCAACCAAACCGGGTTCGCTGCCAGGCAGACGCCTAATGTACCCCGAAACAACGAGTGGCCCAATGGGATAAGCCTAGGGCGGACCCTGCGCAATGGCGGCCTGCACCTCCGCAAGCGTTTCCTTCAGTTGATGAAAGTTATCCCGCGCCGCCGCAAACTGCCCCTGACGCCCCAACTCTTCCATTTGCCAAGCGGCCTCTGATGCTAATTCGGCCCCAAAAAACCGCAAAGAGCCTTTGAGCGAATGAGCTTGCCGTTCGATTTTGGCGCCGTCGCCCGCATCAATCGCTTCGTCAATCTCCGCGAGTAGTTGGGGCGACTCTTGGAGAAACGCAGCCATCAGTTCCTCAAGCAATGTTCGGTCGCCGCCGACGGCGTCCAAACAATTTTCCCAATGAACGGGGTTTGCCATGGCAACGGACGGGCGGGCACAGGATTGCGACCGGCTACGAATGAGCAATTTTCCGATGGTCTCAAAGAGAATATTGGCGCGGACAGGTTTGGCGATGTACTCGTCCATCCCCGCTTCAAGGCACCGCTCGCGGTCGCCTCGCATGGCGTGAGCGGTTATCGCGGCGATCGGCGTATATCCGTTGGACTTTCTTTCAATATCGCGGATTATGCGGGTCGCCTCCAGACCATCCATTTCCGGCATTTGCACGTCCATGAGAACGAGGTCAAAACGATGGGCCGTGTACGCGACGACTGCCTCCTTTCCATTATTAGCTACGAATACTCGGTGCCCGCGTCCCTCCAACAAGCCTAATGCCAATTTCTGATTGATCAAACTGTCTTCCGCTAACAAGATGTGAAGTGGTCCCCAAGCGTCGCTTTCGCCAGAATCGACGTACTCGTTTTCCTCCCCTGGAACCGTGCCCAGCGCCAGCGCAATGGCCTCGAATAGTTCCGATTGCTTTACGGGCTTCGTCAGGTACGCGCCAACCCCCAGTGCTTCACAGCGGGCGAGATAGCCCGGTTGATCATCCGAGGTAAGCATCATAATGATAGCGCCGCCAAGTGAATCGTCCCGTTTAATCTTCTCGGCCAGCGCAAAACCATCATCTACGGGCATTTGGCAGTCGGTCAGGACCAGATGAAAGGGCCTTCCCTGTTGCTTGGCCTGAGACAGCAATTGCACGGCTTGCCCCACGTCGTTTGCAACGGCGGGCTGTAGTCCCCAATTCAACAGCATCTCCTTAAGGATGCGGCGATTGGTCGCGTTGTCGTCCACCACCAATACGCGCGTGCCCGGCGCAATCGTGCGCTGGTCTGGACGATGAATTGCCAGAGTTTCTTCGGTACAGCCAAAGCATGCGGTGAACTCAAATCGACTTCCATGCCCGACTCGGCTTTCAACGGTCATTTGACCGCCCATAAGCTCCACCAATTTGCTTGCGATCGCTAATCCTAAGCCGGTTCCCCCGTATTTACGGGTAACGCTACTGTCAGCTTGCTCGAAAGCGGCAAAGATGGCGCGCAATTTCTCCTGGGGAATGCCGATGCCGGTATCCGAAATGATGAATCGCAGCATCACCTCCTGCGACGCGGCGGAGTCGGGCCCTTCACAAGGCTCGACTCGAACGAGCACCTCTCCTTGCTCAGTGAACTTCACTGCATTGCCGACCAGATTCACGACTACTTGGCGTAATCGCATGGGATCACCGACCAAAAAGTCCGGAATGTCATGGTCGATATCGCACGCCAACTCCAGGCCTTTATCGTGAGCGCGCATGGCCAAAGTTTTCACGGTGTCGCCAAGCGACTCGCGCAGGTTGAATACCGTGCGTTCCAACTCGAGCGTCCCTGCTTCGACTTTGGAAAAATCGAGAATGTCGTTGATGATCAACAACAACGATTCGCCTGATTCCAACACAATGTTCAGGTACTCGCGTTGCTGAGCCGACAACTCGGTCCCAAGCAGGAGTTCCGTCATGCCAAGAACGGCGTTCATGGGCGTGCGAATTTCGTGGCTCATGTTCGCCAGAAACTCGCTCTTCGCATGGTTCGCTGTCTCGGCGGCGGCTTTTGCGTCGCGCAGTTCCTGTTCGACCTGAAGACGCCGCGTTATATCGCGGGAGATACCAAACGTGCCGACGATGTTCCCTTGTTGGTCGCGCAAGGGCAGTTTGGTTGTAGCCACCCAAGTAACGCGCCCATCAGGCCAGGTTTCCCGCTCTTCTTTGTACATTACGGGACAACCGCTGCGCATGAGTTCTTGCTCGTCCGCCAACGCCTGGCGAGCATGCTCAGCGCTAAAGAAATCGGCGTCCGTTTTTCCAATCGCTTGGCGAGGATCGTCAATACCGAATCGTTCGGCCAAAGCGCGGTTAATGCGCAGAAACCGGCTTTGGCGATCTTTGAAATAGATGCTGTCGGGAAGGTGATCGAGCAACGCCGCCAGCAAATAAGAATCGTTCTGCCACGGCGGCGCCGCCTGATGCGCAGGAGACGCCTCGAGATCCGCTACGCGTTGACGCAGCCGAGCTAGTTCCTCCTGCAGCGGCGCCGTATCGTCCGCAGCCATCGTGGTCCGATCCGATGTTAAATCGGCTTCCCCTTCCAGCGAACAAACGCCTCCATGGCGAAGTACTCAGGTAATCCCAGTTGGTTATAGCGGTCGGCAGTGCCTTTGTTACGATCCTCGGCACGCTGCCAAAATTCACGCGGATCTGAACCTGGGAAGAGAGCCTCGTCCTTCTGACTCTCGTGCATGAAGATTGCCTTGCGTTTCAGCAGCAGGTCGCTGGGGCTAAGCGGCACGGCAATTTCGATTTCGTGGAGTTCGTACTCCTGCCAAGCCCCTCGATAGAGTAAAACCTCGGGAGTTTCCAGACCATCGCGCTGCATCCCCCAGAGTGCTTGGAAAATGGCCTCAGCGCACACGCGATGGGTGCCATGCGGGTCGGAAAGGTCGCCAGCCACATAGATCTGATGTGGCTGAACCCTTTCAATCAACTCCCGAATGATTTGCACATCTTCCTCGCCCACCGGATTCTTGGCGACGGTGCCGGTTCGGTAAAACGGCAGGTCAAGGAAATGCAAGCATTCTTCACGACAGCCAACCTTAATGGCGGCCGCTTTGGCTTCGCTCCAACGAATCAAACCTTTAATGGTCCGTACCTGCTCGATGTCGGGCCGCCCGGGTTGTTTGTTAGCTAATCCTTCGTAAACCTGGCGTTCGACTTCGCGCGACTTCTCTACATCAATTCCGAACAGTCGGTTGTATTCTGTCACTAGGTCTGCGATGCGCCGAGCATCGTGGTCGAAGACGGCAATATTGCCACTGGTCATGTATGCGATGTGCACTTCGTGCCCATCTTCCACCAACCGAATCAGCGAGCCGCCCATGCTGATCACATCATCATCGGGGTGGGGGCTAAAGCAGATCACTCGCTTGGGATCGCGTCCCGCTGGATGATATTCGATGGTGTCCATCAGCCAGCGGAACACATCGTGCGCCACTTTTTGCGCAGGCCCATGGGTGCGAAGTAATTGATGAAGGCTGTGATTGCGGAAGTCGTCGTCGTCGAGCTTAAGGAGCGCCTTCCCTGTTTGCTCGCACAGCCAAATAACCGCGCGCTTGATGAGCGATTCGTCCCACTTGACCGGTCCCGTAACCCAGGGAGTAGCCCAACCCGATAGTTCACCGGCCGCGGCGCTGTCTAAGAGGACAACTGTGTCGGGGTGACGCTGGAGAATGCTCGCCGGAACGCGGTCCGACGCAGGTCGTTCGACGGTTTCGCGAATGATCTTCGCCTTATGTTCGCCTAGAGCCAACAAAAGGATCTTGCGAGCTTCGAAAATCGTCGCCAAACCCATCGTGATCGCATGAGTGGGGACATTGTCTTCCCCAAAGAAATCGCTCGCCGCGTCGCGACGGGTAATTGGATCGAGCGTCACTAGACGAGTTCGGCTATTGGTCGGCGAAAACGGCTCGTTGAAACCAATATGACCGTTGCGACCGATCCCCAACAGCATCAGGTCGATTCCACCAGCCTCACGGATCATCTCCTCATATCGGCGGCAATGTTCCGCAATCCGGTCGGCTGGTATTGTTCCATCAGGAATATGGGTGTTCTGCGGCGGGATGTTCACATGCGAGAAGAAATGATCCTGCATCCACCGGTGATAGCTTTGAAGTTGGCTAGGATCAACGCCGTAGTATTCGTCCAAGTTGAAGGTGACGACTCGGGAAAAATCGAGCCCCTCCTCCTTGTGCATACGAATTAGTTCCCGGTAAACGCTCACCGGGGTTGAACCGGTGGGAAGCCCCAATACCGCGTTACGCCCAAGCGCATTGCGTTCGCGGATTACGTTCGCGATTTGTAAGGCCACATGACGAGCCAATTCGGCTGGAGTCTCAAACACGTAGCAGGGGGGGTGGGTTTCCGGCACAAGCCGGGCGCAACGGTTGTCGGGCATAGTATTGTGGAAGGCAAAACGAGGGACGGCGAACCAGCCAAAGTTCGGCCTCTGCCTAGTATGCCAAAACATTGTCTCGCCCGCCATTGGTCCATTTGGGGAGGGATACCGGTTTTTGTAGGTCAATATTTGTCGTCGATGCGCCCCGGTTGCATCCCCCACGGCGATATAAGTCTTTTCCCATCCGATCGGCGGAAGGGGCTAATAGATGCATTGGTTCATCGTGGTTGCTATCATAGTGACGCCTTTGGCGCCCCGCTGACAATCTTCGGAGACAACTTCATGCTGCGTTGTATGCTTACGGTCGCAGGATGCGTCTTTGCCCTGGTGGGAAACAGTCTGGCCGACACAACATCCTTTCAGCCTCCCCGGATCCATGTTCCGGACGGGTTCGAGGTTACGGTGGCGGCGGCTCCACCGCTCGTGCGGCACCCAATGATGGCCACGTTCGATGACCAGGGACGTTTGTATATCGCAGAAAGCGCCGGTCAGAACTTGCGGGCGGCCGACCTTGAAGCACAACTCCCCAACTTCATTCGCCGGTTGGAGGACACCGATGGCGACGGAGTATTCGACACCAGCACGATCTTTGCCGACAAGATGACCTTTCCCCAAGGGGCCCTGTGGCGGGATGGGGCGCTGTATGTGGCGTCTCCTCCGAACATTTGGCGATTAGAGGACACGGACGGTGACGGCGTCGCCGATCGTCGTGACGTGCTGGTCTCCAAATTCGGCTACACCGGAAATGCCGCCGACATTCATGGTTGCTTCCAAGGTCCAGAAGGCCGCATCTATTGGTGCGATGGTCGCCACGGCCATGAATTCACTGAAGAAAATGGCGAGGTAATCAGTAAGGGACTTGCCGCACGCATCTTCTCTTGCCGACCGGATGGAAGCGATGTGCGTGTCCATTGCGGCGGCGGCATGGATAATCCGGTAGAAATCGACTTCACCACGGAAGGCGACATGCTGGGAACGGTAAATCTCTTCTACCGGGAGCGCGGCGACTGCCTGGTTCATTGGATCCATGGGGGAGTCTATCCCCGATACGACCAGCCACAGTGCATTGCCGAATTTCGCCGCACCGGTGATTTGCTTACCGAAGTTCACAATTTGGGTCACGTTGCAGTTTCGGGAACCACCAGGTATCGCAGCGGCGTTTTCGGCGCAGACTATCGCGACAATTTCTTTATCACGGAGTTCAATACCCATAAAGTCGTGCGAGCGACGTTAAGCCGCCATGGATCGACATATCGCGCCAGCGTGACGGACTTCTTCACTGCCGATAGCGCTGACTTCCATCCAACAGACTGTCTGGAAGACGCCGACGGCAGTTTGCTCGTGATTGACACAGGAGGCTGGTTCCGGATCGGGTGTCCGACTTCACAGATTGCAAAACCGAACATCCTTGGCGCGATCTATCGCGTGCGGCGGAAAGACGCTCCTCCGGTTTCCGATCCTCGAGGTCAGTCGATTGCCTGGAAATCCCTAACGCCTTCCGCGTTAGTTTCGTACCTGAGCGATTCTCGCTTTGCTGTACGTGAGCGCGCAATCGACGAACTGGTCAAACGTGGCGCCGACGCCGTTCCCAATCTTTCCACACTTCTCGAACACGAGAATGTAACTGCCCGCATTAACGCGGTATGGGCACTCACGCGCATCGGATCGCCGGCGGCGAAAGCAGCGCTTCGCGTGGCCTTGAACGATGAGGACGACCGAGTCCGCCAAGCGGCCGCCATGGGAGCCGGAGCTGTAAAAGACCAAGAGTCAGTTCCGCAACTATGTGAACTGACGGCCAACGGATCTCCGCCGGTACGTCGACAGGCGGCGACTTCGCTGGGACAAATCGGCGATCCGCGCGCGGTTCCGGCGCTTCTCGCAATGCTAGGCGCCGACCTTGACCGAGTGGCCGAACATGCGGCTATTTTTGCGCTCATCGAAATTGATGCTCGTCAGCCGACGTTGGCTGGTCTCAACGATGCTAGTCCGCGTGTGCGACGCGGCGCCCTTATCGCCTTGGACCGAATGGAGCATGGGAATCTAACGCAGGCCGAGGTCGCGCCGTTGCTGGATACCGACGACGCTCCTCTCCAAACTGCAGCGCTCGAAGTAATCGGTCGACACGCCGATTGGGGCGAAGAAGCCCGTGCCTTGCTTTCACGCCTTTTGCAGGAGGAGGCTTTAACCTCCGGTCAACAATCCACCGTACGAGGCGCCGTGGTTGCGTTCCGAACGGATCCGCAAATCCAAGCGCTTGTCGCAGAAATGCTGGGTAATGGGCAGATCCCGTCGTCGACGCGCCGCCTTTTATTGGAGTGCATTGCGAGAAGCGGCTTGAAACCGCTTCCCGAGGCGTGGCGTCAGGGTCTTACTACCGCCCTGGCCAGCGCCGAGGAAAGCCTGGTGCGGCAGGCCGTTGCCACGGCAGCGGCAATTGATGCCCAGGACTTTGCAAATGCCTTATTATCGGTCGGTAGCAACTCACGCTGGCCAGAAGACTTACGGGTCGAGGCAATCGCGGCAGCGGCAGGCGGCCGCACTTTGGACGATGCGGCGTTCGCCTTGCTAAACGAACAACTTCGTTCCGAGCGCCCGCCGATTCAGCGATTAGCAGCGGCTCGTGGATTGGGCGCCGCAGCGCTCAGCAGCGAACAATTGTTAGCAATTGTGGACCTTGTGCCTCAGTTAGGCCCATTGGAGTTGCCTGCGTTGTTGGCGGCGTTTGAAAGTGGCGGCGACGAAGCGTTGGGATTGCGGTTAGTTGCCGCTTTGGCGAAATCGCCAGGAGTCGCGAGCCTTTCGGCGTCGCGAATTCGCGAATTGCTCGCCAACTTTCCCCCTTCGGCTACCACTGCCGCTAAGCCGATTTTTGAACGTTTGGTGGCGGCCGAGGCCGACCGACATCAACGCTTGGCGGAACTCGAGCAAGTTTTGGGCGAGGGCGACCGTGAACGCGGAAAGACGGTATTTTTCGGACAACGTGCCGCATGCGCCTCATGCCATCGCGCCGAATCATCGGGTGGGCAAATTGGGCCAGATCTTTCTACGGTCGGTCAACGGCGATCTCGGCGGGATTTGTTAGAAGCAGTGTTGTTTCCCAGCGCGTCGCTTGCACGCGGATTCGAAAGTTACGCCATCACAACCGTAGATGGAAAGGTTTACACGGGAGTGATTACTTCAGAAACCGCGGAAACAATCCAAATTCGAACACCACAACAGACGGAAGTGCGCCTAACACGGGCTGAGATAGAGCACATGGCTCCAAGTTCCGTCTCGGTCATGCCCGCCGGATTGGAGAACGTGATGACCCGCGAACAGCTGGCCGATCTTCTGGCCTATCTGCAATCGCTGAAATGACCCGCGGTGCGCTACGCGCCAGCGGCGTCATGCGTACATGTTTCCGATTTAAGGGCGCCTTCCTACGCCGTCCGCACGGGGCGAATGTACATGCGGTGACAATCGGCGTTACCCTTCGGGTGAGAATCCGGGGAGCCACGGTCCTCGCGGGCGTGCTTGTACGCGCCTACCAATTGGGGATTACCAGCGTCCTATCCGCCTACACCGAATCGGTAAAATCTGCGGCGCTGCTCAAGGGGGGGCGGCCTTAAGGGCGATAATGATCGTAACGATTGTGCCGATCGTGCGCACTGATCGTTCCATAAAGGGACCGTGACGAACGCTGCGCAAGGCGCAGCGAGCTTCCCAGCTTTTCGCGAGTCGGAGCTGTACTATGGAGGTGCATCGGGGGGGACACGGGTGGCGCTGCGCGCTCAACGCAGCCATACCGGTAGGATGGGTTACCGGAATTTTATTGGTGTTCGCGCTCGCTTCGGCACAATGGGCGTACGGCCAATATCCGTCCTATGCTCCTGGAGGCGCGTTCTGTCCGCCTGGTGGCCCCTGTTTGCCACCCAGTTTCGCGCCGGGATTACCTCCCGCAATGCCCTATGCCCCGCCAGGATATTCCCTCCCTCCGCATTTCCCTACGCAACCACCCGCGACCTCGCAAACGCCTCCCACACGACGCGATGGGTCGACTCAGGATCGTGACACACAAACCCCATCTCGTAGACAACCGAGCGATTTAGGTTCTCCAACAGCGGAGATGGACGCCGCAGCCGCCAATATAGCAGCCGACACACCTTCGCTCTCGGGCGCAACGGGCACTCCCACAGCGCCTGATGCCCCCATTCCCAATGCAATTGGCGATTTCTTTGGAGCCCCCGGTGACGTGGTGCTTATCCAACAACCTGGACGCTTGGGAGTCGTGGAGTTTCTCCCGGTCGGGGGCGGAAACTTTGGCGAATCGCTTCCCGCTCAACCCCAGCCGGTCGTTACCGAAGTTCGTGATCCACAAGGCAATGTTCTCAGTCGGTCGTTTACGATTCCCAATTCCCAGGTCGTGTTCGACGTAATCGGCGCTCAACGGGGCTTTGGATCCATCAATGCCCAAGGAGGAGCAATTACGCGGCAGCAGATTGGGACGCTGTTGCCAGGTGACTCTTTCCGCCTCGACACGGGCGACGCAACCGCCCAGAATGCCATTCGCTTACGCGCCATTCAACAGGAAAGCGCTCGAGGCACAGTAACGCTACTAGGTGGCGAAGCGACGTTAGCAACCGAAGATGGATATAGTGACGGCCTATCGAACATCAACACGCCGATTCTTGTTGACCTTAATGCAAATGGTATTCCCGACCCAGGAGAGTTCTACACGGGCGACCAGTTCTTTATAGAGCAGTTCTACCTATTCTTCCCTGAGCCGGTCCGCATTTTGGTTCCCAATCCCGGGTCGGGCGGAGCCATCGGTAAGGTCAAACTTGCCGAAAACAATAGCGCACGGCCTCAGAACCGTGTGTTCTTCGACTACCAGTTCTTCTCGAGCGTGCCATTGCTGACAAGCGGCGTCGATGTAACTCGAATTACGCCGGGTTTTGAGAAAACGTTTATTGGCCCCTTAGGGAACCTTGCATCCTTTGAAGTGCGCGTACCAATGGGGTTAACGTTGAGTAGCGAAATACTCGCCGACGCCGCCAACGATTTGGAAAGCGCGGAAATGGGGAACTTGAGTCTGGCCGTCAAGTTCCTGTTCTATGAGGCGCCTCTTATGCAAATGGCCTTCGGCATGGGGCTCACGTTACCGACCGCTGAAGACGTGAGTTTGTCTCTCGCGGATGGCACGAAGTTGATCGAAATTGACAACCAGGCCGTTCATATCACACCTTACGTCGCGGCCCTCTTTACTCCCAGTTACAATGTGTTCGGCCACGCATTCGTCCAATTGGATTACGACACGAACGGGAGCGCCGTGTCGATGAACCCCGATGGTTCCGGCTTACGGCACGTGGGTCGTTTAACCGATCAGACAACGCTGTATCTGGATGGCAGCATTGGCTATTGGTTGTACCGCAATGACGACGCTTTCTTTAGCGGCGTGGCGGGGATGGCTGAACTCCACTACAACAAGACGCTTGAACATGCCAATACGGTCGCGTCGGGTAATCTGGTCGTGGGAGATCGTAACGCCAATGTTGACTTAATCAATTCGACGCTCGGCGCCCATGTGCGTATCGGCCAGACCGTCGTCACCAACGGTGTTTCCTTCCCCTTGAACAAATCGGAGTCGTTATTT
>CAYWIS010000175.1:3389-12332 GCA_964458385.1 uncultured Pirellulaceae bacterium | reverse complement strand
GTCGGCAGGCGTCATCACTTGTATTTGGGCAAAGTATCAAGATGAATTCGTTGGATCTCTTGCGTCGGCTTTACGAACATCGGACTTGGGTTAATCATTTGCTGCTGGACGCCGCCGAAAAGTTGAACGAGGAGCAATTGCGTCGGACATTTTCCATTGGCCAAGGGACTGTGTGGCGATCGCTGATGCACCTGTACGCGGCCGAGTACGTTTGGCTCGATGCATTGTTGGGAAATCCGAATGCCACCTTGCCGGGCGATGTCCCTGGTGAGTTGCCGGGAAGCCAGACAGGCGAAGGCGCATTAACGACGTTGGCGGAACTTCGAAAGCAATGGCAGGAGTTGGAGGGCCGCTGGAGCCGTTATCTGGCCGAACTGACCGAGGAAGACCTAGAACATCCGGTGGCGAAGATAAGCACCAGTTCAGGGCGCGGGCGGAGGCTAACCACCACTCGGGCGGACGTGCTGCTCCATTTGGCCCTGCATGCACAGTACACCACGGCGCAAGTGGTCAACATGTTGCGCCAGTTGGGCGTGCAACCTCTTCCCGATGTGATGCTTATCTCGCTGGCGCGGCGCCAGCACCCGGCGAACCATTTGCCAGAGAGCAATATTTGAGGATGAGCCGCTGAGGAGTGCCGTAGCTTGGCGCGGTGCGCTTTTCTCAAGGGCCCAGCCATGTCGTGGTTTCGGTAGCGACGGCCGTAATCGTTTGCAGGGGGCGTTGGATCCGTGTCCGACGATGGGACGGGGCCTAAGAGCCAGCCTGGAATAATCGTCGAGCGGCTTGTCGCCATAGTAGTCCGACGGCAATAAGTCCTAGCCCCGTCATCCACACCTGCATATCGACCCAGAAAGCCAGAAACAGACAGGCAATCAGGCCACCCCAAGGCACAACTCGGGGATAGAGACGCTCCTCGTCGCTCAACCGCAAAGCCGCCAGGTTCGTAAGGGCATAATAAACAAGGACGGTAAAGGCGCTAAAGGACCACGTGGTTTTGACATCGCCAAGTAATACTAGTCCGGCAATCACCACGCTGACCAATACGACCGCGAGCCACGGCGTTGCGCTGGAGGCGGAGAGCTTGGTTAATTGTGGCGGAAGGTCGCCGCGCCGCCCCATCGCCAACGCCACTCGTGACAATCCCAAAATCAGGTTGAGTAGCACGCCCAGCATCGCGGTGATAGCGCCGACTGCGACAAGGATGGCGATTCCTGGCACGGACAACCTCCGCGCTACGACTTCCAGCGGAGCGGCTTGCTGCGTTGTTGCTTCAGCCAGCACCGCGGCGCCCGCGATAACGATGCCAACCAATCCAACCGCGACGTACAATGTCATGGAAATTAGCAAGGTCGCAACGATGGCGCGCGGAATGTTGCGGTACGGGTCGCGGATCTCCTCGCCGAGCGTGGCGATTCGTCCATAGCCTGTGTAGGCGACGAACATCAACGCACAAGCTTGCAGAAAACCGGCAACCGGCGAATCCTGCGGCGATACCGGGGCAAAGAAAGGTGTGAGGTGGTCCCAACTATTGCCGTCGATGGAGATTAGTCCGGCGCCGACAAATCCTAAGAGCGAGAAGAGCGTCACCGAAACAATGCCAATATTTGCAGCATTACTTCGTTTTATGCCGCTTAAGACGAGTATCGTGAGGACGGCCACAGCGCCAATCGCTAGGGGAATCTGAAGGTTGGATTCGCTTTGTCCCAACACGTTCAGTACGTATCCGGCAAAGCCCAGAGCTGCTGTCGCCGCCGAGGCGGATTTGGCACAGAGGAACATCCACCCTGCGGTAAAGCCGAGTGCAGGATGCAGCCAGCGATATCCGTACTCATACGTGCCGCCGCTTACCGGGTGGTTGGCGGCAAGTTGAGCGCTGCTCAGTCCGTTACAAGTAGCGATGACCGCGGCAACGGTGATGGCCAACAACACCGATGGACCCGCGGCTCCAGCGGCGATTCCGATGCTGACGAAAATTCCCGTGCCAACAATCGACCCAAGGCCCATCATCACGGCTCCCAACACGCCGACTTCGCGATGGAGCGACGTGGGCGAATCGGACGGCGTGTGAGGGGGAAGCGACGTGTTGTCCAAGGATGGGGACATGCTATTGCGTCGCGCAAACGCCCGGCGGCACGGCGCCTCTGCGGTGATCGATGGGCCGGCGGGGAAAATGTCGCATAGGGCCAAGAAAGTGATATCATCGTAGGCGTTGCCCCGCTTGCCGCCAACCAGGGGCATCTCGGTTACCCATCAGGCTCGTAATGGACCTCGATTGTATTTTGCCCAACTTGTACGTTGGTTGTTGTCCCCGGTCGATGACCGAAATTGAGCAGCTCAAACAAAAGGGCATCACGGCGGTGCTCAACCTCCAGTCGGACCAGGATCTTGAGAAACATCGAATTGACTGGTGCGCTTTGCAAGCTCATTATTGCGATCTGGGGATCGAGTTAAGGCGAGCACCTATTCTTGACTACAATCGCGCCGATCTGAGCCGTAACTTGAAGAAAGCGGTCGCCGCGCTGGGGGAATTGCTAGACAGCGGCCACACGGTGTTTGTCCACTGCAATGCGGGCGTGAACCGTAGCCCCACCGTGGTGATTGCTTATCTCCATTGGATGTTAGGGTGGGATCTGGAAGAGGCGGACCGCTATGTTCAGGAGCGTCGTTGTTGCATTCCGATTTTGGACGCGATTCGCGACGTGACCTCCCCGGGAAAGCACGAGTCGGATTAGCCTTTATGGCAAGACTTGCCAATAGGGCGCGCGTGTTGCCACTGCCTAGCTTTCCTTTGGAAACTCAACAACGCATAATCGTGAGCATCCATTTCATTACCGTTGTCGTCGGCATGCCCCGATGAGCGGGGCAACCGGCACGGCCCTCTTCAGGAACTCTCTGCAATGACTCGGCGATTCCTCCTGCTGGCAATGGTTGGCTTCTTGTTGGCCGCTCCGGCGTGCGGCCAGGAAATTGTGGTTGAGGAGAACCTTACCTACGGCAAAGGAGGCGAAACGGATCTGCAACTAGACCTGGTTCGGCCCAAAGAGGGCGAAGGGCCGTTCCCCGCCATTGTGTTTATTCATGGCGGCGGCTGGTTGGGAGGTAATCGGGCAGCGCACCGGGGACATGCGGAAGAAGCGGCTCGGCGCGGATATGTTGCGGTCACCGTGAGCTATCGCTTGATGAAGTTCGATGAGCAGAACAAAGAAACGGCCACTGCCGACCCGATCTTTCCGGCCCAAGTACACGACGTGAAGGCCGCTGTCCGTTGGCTGCGCGCTAACGCTCAAAAATACCATGTCGACCCGCAACGGATCGGCGCAGTCGGCGCGTCAGCGGGAGGCCATCTGTCGTTGATGCTTGGTTTGACCGATCCCGACGATGGATTGGAAGGCGAGGGAGGCCATCCCGAACAATCAAGCCGGGTGCAAGCGGTCGTAAATATCTTTGGGCCAACCGATATGGCGGCGGGCTACTCGAAAAGCTCGGTTCAGTGGATTTTTCGCCTTTTCCTTGGTGGGACGCCCGAGGAAGCCGCCGAACGTTACAAGGCGGCGAGCCCGACCACGTACGTTACTTCCGATGACCCTCCCGTGCTGACGCTTCACGGCGATCAGGATCTCCTGGTGAATGTCGAACAGGCGAAGATTCTTGACGAGAAGATGAAAGCGGCGGGCGCTCCGCATACGCTGATGATCTTCGAGGGCCAAGGCCATGGCTTTCAGGGCGAGCACCTGAAAAAGGCGTCGGATGCTATGTGGAGCTTCCTCGACATGCATCTGAAGCGGTAGCACCCCAGCGCCGTCTAGGCAGGGCTGGTCTCCTATCGTGGCGTTTGGTCGGAAACCAGTCCTGGTTGAGGTGATACGGCTGTGAAGGTCGGCTTCAATACGACCTTCCCGAGGGATGGTAGCGCCGCGAGGCGACCACGTTGGCGGTGGTCCCGGCTGGACCGGCGGTCATACCTTTGGCGGCGCCGGCATTCGGCTCTGGATCGCCGGTACGATAGTCCAAACGGCAATGCGGAGCGCTTGGATTATGGGACGCTTTCGTGATTGGCGGACAACCGCCACGCGTAGCTTGTCGTACGACAGGGCGATGACGAAGTTTCGGTTGGTTTGACGTAGACTCTTGGGATCTCTGCTATGAAATTACTGGTATTACCTTGGGCGATTGTATTTCTGGGATGCGGCGTGATTTGTGCGGAGGAGAAATCTGGTGAAGACCGTCAACGGCCTGCCCGGCTTGAGCGGAAAGTAGACGTTGCAATGGACTACCTGATCTATCTTCCCAAGGATTACGAAAGCCAGGAGGCTTGGCCATTGTTATTATTCTTGCACGGAGCGGGTGAACGCGGAAACAATCTGGAGCTGGTTAAGAAACACGGCCCGCCCAAACGTATCGCGGGCGGCGAGGACTTTCCCTTCATCGTCGTTTCACCGCAATGTCCGCCTGGCCGACATTGGCAACCAAGCGAGTTAGCGGCGCTGCTGGACGAGGTCTGCGAAAAGCATCGCGTGGATGAAGATCGGATCTACGTGACGGGCTTGAGCATGGGGGGCTTCGGTACATGGGCGCTGGCGAACTACCTGCCTGACCGACTGGCGGCCATCGTACCGATTTGCGGCGGTGGTGAACGGCATTGGGTGCGCAATTTTACACACCTCCCTGTGTGGGTCTTTCATGGGGCGAAAGACACTGCCGTTCCTCTCGCCCGATCGGAGCAAATGGTCGAGGCTTTGAAGGCTGCCGGCGGCAACGTGAAGTTCACCGTTTACCCCGACGCCGGCCACGATTCATGGACCGAAACCTATAACAACCCCGAACTCTACACCTGGTTGCTTCAGCAAAAACGCATTCCCAGGACTAAGACAAACTAATGGCTCTCCTGGGTGGTCACAGAGCGGTGACGGACATGCGCTGAGCAAGACGTTGGCGCAATACGGATCGGTGCATAACAAAAGCCCCGCGGAAAACCTGAAGGTCGCCGCGGGGCTTGGGGAAGTCCGAACTGTGTGCTGACCGCCTTCTTAGACTTCAATCAGGATACGGGTGGGATCCTCTACCGCCTCCTTGATGCGCCGGAGGAAGGTGACCGCCTCGCGGCCATCGACCAACCGGTGGTCGTACGTCAACGCGATGTACATCATGGGGCGAATGACCACCTGGCCGTTTAACGCCACCGGCCGATCTTGAATGGCGTGCATCCCCAGGATGCCGCTTTGCGGCGGGTTCACAATGGGCGTAGATAGCAACGAACCGTACACGCCGCCGTTGGAGATGGTGAATGTGCCGTCTTGTAACTCTTCGGGCTTGATCTTGTTCTCTTGAGCCCGTTTGGCGAAATCGGCGATCTTCAATTCGACCTCGGCAAAGCTCATACGCTCCGCGCGACGCAGCACAGGAACTACCAGGCCTTTGCCGCCGCCAATCGCCACGCCAATGTTGTAATAGTTGCGATAGATGACGTTCTTGTCGCGAATCTCGGCATTGACCGCCGGGAACTCCTTGAGGGCTTCGATCGACGCCTTAACAAAAAACGACATGAACCCGAGTTTGATGCCGTATTTCTTCTGGAATACCTCGTTGTACTTCTTGCGCAGAGCGATCACCTCGGTCATATCGACTTCGTTGACCGTGGTCAGCAGCGCGGCCTCGTGCTGCGCCCGCACCAATCGCTCCGCGATGCGGCGCCGGATCAACGTCATGGGGACGACCTCCTCCAGATCTTTTTCATCTCCTTCGGCGGTCGTTGTAAAGGCGCTGGGCGCGGCCGCATCGGATTCGGCCACCTCTTCGACCTCGTCCAGTTGGCCTTCCTGTTCTTCGATGTAGCGGAGCACGTCTTCCTTCAGAAGGCGCCCGCCGGGGCCCGTTGGCTTGACGGCCTGAGCTTCAATGCCATGCTCGGCCAGCAACCGCTGGGCTGAAGGCATCACCCGTGTCGCGGTGCGATGGCCATTTCCTTCGTCGGTTTCTGCCCCACCCTTCTTCGCCTCGGCTTTCTTGGGAGCCGGCTTGGCTGCGGTTTCTGCGGGCTCTTTCTTCGCCTCCTTTTTCCCTTTGGCGGCTTGCGCCGACGGGTCAATGCGGGCGATGACCTCGCCGACGGCCGCAATGGAGCCTTCCTTTTTGAGAATTTCGACAATCACGCCCGACGCCGGAGCGGGAATCTCAACGCTCGCTTTGTCGGTTTCGACTTCCACAACGTTCTCGTCCTCCTCGACCCGGTCTCCTTCCTTCTTGAGCCAGGAAAGAATCTCCACTTCGGTAATCGACTCGCCCACTGCGGGCACTTTGACTTCCACGGGCATATTGGTCCTCGGCGTCGGTTAACCGCGATCCGACCGGAGTCGCGGAAAGGGTGAACGGAGTAGTAATTTATTCGCGATGCAGTGTAGAGTTGGTCTTGAGTTTGGGGAAGTATCGCAATTGTGGAGTACTGGAGGTTCGCAAGGGTGCAGGGATGGCGTGTCCGGAGGCTCCAGGACTTGGGAGAATCAGCGGAAAGGAACCGCCTCGCTTCCACGCAACTATCCGTGGTTGCCCAACAGTTGCGTTGGAACGACTGTTCTCGGGCGCTTGTTCGACTGCACCACTCCTTGCTCCGTCCTCCCTTGGGCTTGAGAGCACTACGACGTGGGCGCTTGGAGGAACGAGTGACTGGTGTCCTCCAAGGCGGCCGCGATTAACTGCTCCTGCTCTAACTTGTGGGCCGCTTGTGACCCAGTGGCGGGGCTGGCCGATTCGGCGCGGCTTACATGCGATAGCGGGAAGCAGCCGAAAGCTCGATGACCCAGACGCATGCGAATGAACCACCATGCGCCCATGTTCTCAGGCTCTTCTTGGACCCAGAACAACGGCGTATCGTCGGCGTACGAGTCCAACGCTTCGCGGAGTTGCAATTCAGGGAAGGGATACAACTGTTCGAGGCGAATGATCGCCACGTCGTGGTGGTTTTGCTTTTCGCGGGCGTCCACCAGGTCGTAATAGACCTTGCCCGTGCAGAGCAGAATGCGCCGGGTGCGCTTGGGATCCTGACGCTCGTCGGGAATAACGCGGCGGAAACGGCCGTTGACAAATTCCTCCAAGGGGCTGACCACGCGCGGGTGACGAAGCAGGCTCTTGGGCGTCATTACCACGAGCGGCTTACGCCATCGCCGCAGCACCTGGCGACGCAATAAGTGGAAGTACTGAGCCGGGGTGGTGGGTTGAGCCACCTGGATGTTGTTCTCGGCCGACAGCATCAAAAACCGCTCTAAGCGAGCGCTGGAGTGTTCGGGACCTTGCCCTTCAAAGCCGTGGGGCAGCAGCATGGTTAGGCCGCTAAGCCGCTTCCACTTGTCTTCGGCGCTGGCGATGAACTGGTCGATAATCACCTGAGCCGTGTTGACGAAATCCCCAAACTGGGCCTCCCAAAGAATTAGGCCATCTGGATAGTCGAGACTGTATCCGTACTCGAAACCCAACACGCCTGCTTCCGAGAGGGGGCTGTTAATGACTTCAAATTCGGCTTGCGAATCCGAGAGATGTTGCAGCGGCGTGTACATCTCGCCGGTTTCGGTGTCGTAGAGCGTGGCGTGACGGTGGCTGAACGTTCCGCGCCGGCAGTCTTGCCCACTGAGTCGCACGCGTTTGCCTTGCAATACAAGGCTACCAAACGCCAGGGCTTCCGCCGCCGACCAATCGACAGATTTTTCGCCCGCAGCCATAGCCAAGCGATCCTCGTGGAACCGTTCCAGCTTGGGATGCAGGTGAAAACCTTCGGGAAGTTTGGTCAGGTTGGTAAGAATCTCGCTTAGCCGTTCTCGCGGTACGCCGGTGTCGGGTGAATCCTCCGCCGGCTCTTCACCACCCAGGTAACCTTTCCAGACGCCCCGTAAGGAGCTGGGGCCTTGTACTGGCTGGCCTTTGGACTGCTCCAACCCCTCGCGGAGGTACTCGCGACCTTGATGGGCGATTTCTTCCGCCTCTTCTTCGGTGATCTCCCCCATCTGCATGAGCCGCTCGAGGTAGTGCCGGCGAACGCTGGCCCGATGCTCAATCTGGCGATACATAACCGGCTGAGTAAAGCTCGGCTCATCGCTCTCGTTGTGCCCCAGCCGTCGGTAGCAATACATATCGATCACGACGTCACGCTGGAATTGGGCGCGGAAGTCCATTGCCAACTCGACGCACTGCGCCACACCTTCGGGATCTTCGCCATTGACGTGGAAGATGGGGATCTGCAGCATCTTGGCGATGTCCGAAGCGTACTTGCTCGATCGCCCTTCGCTGGGATTCGTGGTAAACCCAAGCTGGTTGTTGACGATCACGTGCAGAGTGCCGCCCGTGCGGTAACCCTCCAGTTCGCTCAGGTTGAGCGTCTCTTGAACGATGCCCTCCCCTGCAAACGCGGCATCGCCGTGGATCAGGAGGGCCATTCCCTTGCGACGTTCGACATCGCCGTTGCGGTCTTGCTTGGCGCGCGTGCGACCGAGCGCCACTGGGTTCACAAACTCCAAGTGGCTGGGATTGAAGCACAGCGAAAGATGGAGCCGTTCGCCTTCGGCCGTGTACCAATCGCTGCTATATCCGAGGTGGTACTTTACGTCGCCACCGCCGCGGTGCATCTCGGGATCGATATCCTCAAACTCGCGGAACAGCTCTCGTGGGCTCTTGCCCATGATGTTCACGAGTACGTTTAGCCGCCCGCGGTGAGCCATGGCCATAACGATTTCGCGAACCCCCTGCCGGCCCGCCTTCTCGATTGCCAGGTGTAAGAGCGGAATAAGTGTTTCGGCACCCTCGAGCGAGAAGGTCTTGGCGCCGATGAACTTCTTGCGCACAAACAGTTCGAATACCGACGCCTGAGTCAGCCGCGTAAGAATGCGGATCTGCGTATCGTGCGAGAGCTCCAGCCGGTTTTCGGTCGACTCCATGCGCTCCTGGAGCCAAGTGCGC
>CAYWIS010000175.1:0-3379 GCA_964458385.1 uncultured Pirellulaceae bacterium | reverse complement strand
CGTCGATGTGCATGAACTGCACGCCGATATGCCGGCAGTAGGTGGCACGTAAGCGGTCGATAATGCCGCGCAGAGTTTGCATCATCGGCCCGCCGAACGCCCGCGTCGAAAACGGGCGATCCATGTCTTTCTCGGTAAACCCGTAGAAGGCGGGGTCTAGTTCACGCGGCTCAGGACGCGGCAGGCCCAAGGGGTCGATTTGGGCGGCTAAATGGCCTCGCACGCGGAAGGCCCGGATCAACATATCAGCCCGCTCCTGCAAGCGGGCGGCGTCTAGGGCTTCGGGCGTAAAGAAGGCTTCGGACGAGTCGTCGCTGCGGGGAGCGATTCCCGGGGCGTTAAAGATGCTGCGGGGCCGGAAGGAGGGGCCTATTTTTACTTTGCCGTTACCGCCGCCGTTTTGAAGGTGGTGCGCTTGGGCGTGACCGTTTTCTTCTTCTAGTAATTTTTGAAAATACTGACGCCAGGCCGGATCGAGGCGGTGGGGATTCTCGAGGTAGTCGGCGAATAGCGCCTCCAGGTACTCGGCGCTAAGAGAGTCGGGGAATGGGTCAGGGTAGGACATGGGCGGGTCGGAAGGAAAATACGTGATGTATTGGTGCATCTCCGCCCTCAACTATAGCCCCGGGCGGAACGCCATCGCTACTCACACGCCAGAAACAACCCCAGACGCCAATCGCAACAATCGTTATACGCGGCGCTGTTTTTTCGATTGCGGCCATCAAGTTTACCAATTCTACCACGCCAAGGGCCGGGCGATAACGCGCCTGTGAGTTGTTTCTCACAGAGAGCGCGGGTACGATGAAAATTCGTCGCGGCGCCACGCGCTTGCTCCATCGTACGGCGGGTTCCCGACAGTCAAGGCGGGAGTGTTTACGGGTGCAAGCCGCGTTCCAGCCTGCAGGGCCAGCGGTTCATTCTTCGGCATTCGTCATCCCTCGCCATGCGTCGTCATTTTGCTTTGCGATGTGCGGCTTCTTTGGTTGCGGCGGTTTGGATTGTTCTGGCGCGGCCGTTGCCGGCCCAAGAGGCTCAGCCTGGCGGCAACCGGCTTGAGCAATTGGAGCGAATCCATAAGGACTTTGCTCCGGCTGATCCCAACCACCGATTTGGACCTCAAGATCGGATTGCGATTTCCGGGGTTGTGATGACCGCAAGCGGCGCCCCGCTGCCAACCCCGTTGACGCTGCACGGTTTCACCCGCCGTCCGAACCACGCCAGCAGTTTCTCAATCTCCGCCGACAAGGATGGTCGGTTTCAACAAGTCGTCGAGTTTGGCCAAATATTCCTTTACGTTACAGCCCCTTCGGGCGACTACGCCCCCGTATTGCTCGGACCATTGCAGGCTCAACCTGGCGGGAAAATCGAAAATCTCCGCCTAGTGCTCGATAAAGGAATAACCGCCACAGTCCGGGTTGTCGACGATCAAGGCCAACCCGTGGCTGGCGCTACTTTGCTGGCCTCCCATATGGCGGGCGAACAAGGCGAGGGTACACGGGTCGGCCGATGGCGAGTGGCGACCAATGAGGAAGGGGTGGCGAAGTTCGAACATTGTGCTGACTTCCCTTTGACCATCGAAACCGAGATGGCTGGTTTTCAGCACTCCACCGCGGTGTTTCAACCGCAGGCGGGCTCCACCTTTGAGTGGTCCTTAACAAGGTCGCGGCCCACGCAAGGACGGGTGATCTCTCAAGAGGATGGTCGTCCGGTTGCGGGGGCTGAAATACGTTTGGTTCAGCAGTTAGGGGGGGCCCGCCGCACGTTTATGCTTCACAACGAGCATGTTCGGCCCCCGCTTCTGGCGAAAACGGACCAGGATGGACGGTTTACGCTCGACACCCTTCGCGATGACTGCCATTACGCGCTGTGGATTACGGCGCCGGACCACGGCGGAGAGATTGTTCACGACGTACGCAGCGGCCAGGCGAATCTTGAGTTCACCCTCGGACCGCCCCGCATTGTTCGCGGTAAGCTAATTGGCGCCGTAGACCGACTCCAGCGCATGCGGATTAACGGCCGAACAACACCGGCCTTTCGATGCATTAACCCCATCCGGCTAGGGAACGTCACCTACGGGTTTCCGATGGCGGTGCCCGTCGAAATACGTGACGGCGAAGGACACTTTGAGATTCGTAACCTGTTGCCTGGTCAGGCGAAGTTAGAACTGCCTGGCAAGGTTGAGGTTGTTTCGCTCGATAAACCGGTCGACGAACTGGTAATTCAAATTGCGGCGGCTGACGAGCCCTCCACGCCGGAAGCCGGACCGCAACGGAAAGTCGTACTGACATTAAAGACGCCCGCGGGTGAACCGGCGCCGCGTGGCGAGTTGGTGGTGCGCATTTTTCGCGATAAACCCAATGCATCGCACCAAACGAAGACATTTCCGGTCACCGGGACCCAAATTGAGTTTATGGCGCCGGTTCCTTGCAGGATCCAATGGGAAACCGACCAACTTGTAGGGTATTGGATCAAAGAGGAATCGATCCAATTGGCGGACGCCCCCGAGCCGTTGATTAAGGAATTAGATGCCCTGCCTGCAGGCGCCATCTACGGCCGCGTGCTGGATTCCGACGGTTCGCCTAGTAAGAACTTTAATTTCAGTATTGTGATGGTTTCTAAACCAGAGCAGCTACAGCACCCATATTTGGGAATCAGCATGGGAGGCGTCAGTCAGGACGGCACGGGCCGATTTGTCGTGGGGCCTCTTCCTTTGGGAGGAACGTATCGCGTCGAAATTCAGGGGCAAAATGAGCGTTCCAACACCCGCGCGGTCAGTGAGGATCTAATGCTCACGCGTGACGACAGCGTTCGCCACGTGGAGTTGCGCCTTCCTGAAGGTGTGACGATTGCCGGCCTAGTCGTCGATCCGTTGGGAAAGCCGGCAGTCGGGATCGAGGTTCGCCTGGGACATCGCACCACTAATCGCTCATTTGAGGGGGCGTCGGTGATAACCGACCAACATGGGGAGTTTCGCTTCGAACACGTGAACCCTGAACTGCCCGGAGCCTATTATTTGCACATCAAGCCGCAACAGGCTTATCGCGGCCAGCAAGCGCCATGGGGGGCGGGGGAAGAGTCGCTGTTAGTGCGACTCCAACGTGGTTGGGCAATTGAGGGGGTGCTTTTGGAGCATAGTACGGGCAAGGTCATTCCCGGCGCTAAGGTCTACGCCCACCCAGCACATTACGACCAGAAGTTTTATCTTGGCTCGCACGAGACGGTCACAGATGCCGCGGGGCGTTTCCGTTTCCAATCGCTGGAGCCGCTTCCGTACCGCTTCTACTCCAACAACGTGAACGCGGCGCAAGGGGCCCCGCCTTGGGAAGTCGACCCGCGATATCAGGAACAAGTGATACTTAGCGGCGACGTGCAGCAGGGA
>CAYWIS010000174.1:11212-12436 GCA_964458385.1 uncultured Pirellulaceae bacterium | reverse complement strand
TTCGCGGCCCAATCCGGCGCCCACTTCGTTTGACGCCTGAATGAATCGCCCTTCTCTTGCTCAGGCCGGGAGAACCGCAGATAAGAATAAACCGTGGCCATATCGTTGCCCTTTAGCTGGGGAATCGGATATGGCGATTGTATCGCAGGGTCTTTTGGGGTGCAACCTGTTGATGCTTGGCCCTCCGGGGTCGGGGAAGACCATGATGGCCAAGCGGTTGCCGACGATTATTCCCACGTTGTCTCCTGGCGAGTCGATCGAAACCACGCGCATTTACAGCGCCATGGGACGCCTGGCGCCGGGACAACCGCTGATGGCGCGCCGGCCGTTTCGCTCGCCTCATCACACCATTAGCGAAGCAGGATTGGTGGGCGGAGGAAGCACGCCCACACCGGGTGAGATTAGCCTATCGCACAACGGTGTACTGGTCCTTGATGAACTCCCTGAGTTTAACCGCCGCACCTTAGAAGTGCTAAGGCAACCGTTAGAAGACCGAGTAGTCACTATTTCTCGGGCGCTAAACAGCACCACTTTTCCGGCTGATTTCATGTTGGTCGCGGCGCTCAATCCTTGCCCTTGTGGGTATCGGGGAGATCCGCGCCGTAGCTGTCAATGCACGCCGCCACAAATTGAGAAATATTTACAAAAGATCTCGGGTCCTTTGCTTGACCGGATAGACATACATATAGAAGTGCCGGCGGTTCCATTTCAGGAACTTTCGTCCTCGGTCACGGGTACGTCCAGCCAAGAGATGCGGGCGCAGGTTTCAGCGGCGCGACGCCTTCAAGCACAGCGGTTTGACGGCTTGGCCACACGTTACAACGCGCAAATGACAAGCCGGCAGATTCGGCGATTCTGCCCACTCGATAAAGTATGCGCCCAATTGCTCAACGATAGTGTCAACGAGCTGGGACTTTCCGCCCGCGCCCACGACAAAGTGCTGCGAGTCGCCCGCACCATTGCCGACCTGGCCGGCGCGACCGACATCGCCCCCGAGCATATCCAAGAAGCGGTGAATTACCGAATGCTCGATCGCCAATTTTGGACCTAACGGCGGCTTAATCGCCAAAAAGGGCGCATCTTCTTCCCAGCCCATATCACGAATTCCGAGAGCAGGACCACCAGCCCAATGGCTAGCTCCTCATCTTCGCGGAGTTCGCTTCAGCGAATGTTGCCGCCGTAACCCTATCGGAACAAGTCAGGATAGTTTTTTTCCAATACGTG
>CAYWIS010000174.1:6941-11202 GCA_964458385.1 uncultured Pirellulaceae bacterium | reverse complement strand
CAAGTGATCGGGTTGAGGGCAAAGGCGTCGGTTATGCTCGAAAAGCGCCTGGAAATAACGCCCGGTGCCGTACACGCGCTGAGAGATAGTCCAGAAACTGTCGTTCGGCCGAATCACATAATGGGTAGGCGCCGGCGGTGGGGCAGGCTGGGAAGGCGGCGTGGGAACCGTGGAGCTTTCAGCCAGCGGTCGTTCCAGATCGCCAAAAGGCCTCTGCGTGATTTCAGGCGGCAAAGAAGGCGATGGAACTGACGGCGGTGCTTCGGGATACGCCGCACGAGCGTCTTGCAAACCCGTCGACGGAATTGATGGGGTTTCCAAGGGAGAAACAGCCAAATGGGCCGCTGCCGCTTGGACGGCGCCACGGTCGTTGATTCCCCCGGCTTCCGCCTGTTCGGCCACAGCGTGCTGTACACCCAAGGAAGGTGTTTCTTCGGACCGCGGCTCGGAAAGGTCGACCACAATCGGCCCCCACTCGATCGAAGTGGGCCAGCCGTGCTCCTTCACCCATCGCCGTACGCCGCCCGCCACTAGCAAAGCTAAGGCCACAGAGGCGAAAGTCAGCTTGCTCCATCGGCTCATGGCGTCTCTCCTCCTTGAGACAACGTAAAAGAACTGCCGTTCACCGCCGCGCCGCGACCCGCAGCCGCGCACTGCGACTCCGAGGATTCCTTGCAATTTCGCTTTCGGTTGGGCGAATTGGTTTCTTCGTCAACACCTCGAGTCGATCATCGTTACGAAATGCATTCTTTACCAACCGATCCTCGAGGGAATGAAAACTGATAATCGCCAACCGGCCGCCCGGACATAAACAGTCGGGAAGCCGTTCGAGCGCAGTTTCCAATGATTCCAACTCCTGGTTAACGGCGATCCGCAGCGCCTGGAATGTGCGCGTGGCCGGGTCGATCCGGTGGTGGCGCGCCCGGGGCACACATTGCCGCACCAGTTCCGCTAACTCGGCGGCCGTTTCGATGGGCGCCACGCGCCGCCGCTCCACAATCTTTCGCGCTATTCTACGGCTAAATCGTTCTTCGCCATAGCGATAAATTAGATCAGCCAACGCGTCGGCGTCTAAACGATTGACCAACCGCGACGCCGGCTCGCCCGTGGTGGGATCGAACCGCAGATCAAGCGGTCCGGAGGCCTCGTAACTGAACCCGCGCTCGTGATCGGCAAGTTGATCGCTCGACAGACCCAAGTCGAGCACAATTCCATCTACCGTGGAAACGCCCAGTTGGCCGAGGACTTCGGGCAAGTCCTTGTAATTGGAGTGGACCAATTGCACCGGGAACCCCGCCAAATTTCGCTCGGCGGCGGCAATTGCGTGCGGATCGCGATCGAGGGCAATCACTCGCCCTTGGGCGCCAACCGCCTCGGCCAACAAGCGCGTGTGCCCTCCGCCTCCCAACGTACCGTCAACGATCGTGTCGCCGGGCCGGGGAGCCAACCACTGCCGAATCTCATCGGCAAGAACCGGAATGTGAATCGGTGCAGAGGATTCGTCCATAGGAGGCGCATAAAAAAACCCGCCCGGGAACTTCCGTTTTCCGCTCATGGGGCGGGTGTTGCAGGATCTCGCCAAGGCGGTCCGACGATCTCCTGCAGTTCGCGGCTATTGAACACTCCCTGATCAATGCCCGCAGAAACAACCGCTTGTTTGGGTGAAGAAGCAGCGGCGGTCATCCTCCGGTATGGTGGCCGGTAACCGGAGAACGGTTTCCACGCGAGGCGAACGGACGGACGTACTTTTCAGTGAATACGGTTAGTAATCCTGATTAAACCTTTTGAACCTAGTAACGTTTCGGATCACTCCAGGCCCAGCGACGACTATCGAGGCTGCGGCGGCCGCCCTGCAGGGGGCCCAACAACGCGTGACGTTGACTGACCACCGAATGCCCTCTCGGCGATTTCGTCGTAATGGGGTTGCTTCTCGGCCAAATACTCTTGCCAACGGTGCGCGCTCCACAACTCCAAGTGATCGCGCACTCCTAACAACACCACCTCCTTGTCTAAGCCTGCAAGCTGAACCAACTCCGTCGGAATACGCACACGTCCCTGCCGATCCATTTCAACAGGTTGAGCCTGCGCGTAAAACAGCCGACTGAAAGCCCGCACCTCTTGTCCGGTTGGCGAGGCTTGAGCGAGTTGATCCGCTAAGCGTGAGAACGCTTCCTCCGTGTACAGAGCGAGCGAACCATCGGTTCCGGGAGCGACGTACATCACCGCCGATTGGGGGTGATCCATCGCATCGCGGAGTATCTTTGGAATGGCGAGACGATGCTTTTCATCGAGCGTTCGAGGATACGCGCCCGTTAGTAGCATCGTTCACCCTGGGTTCCCACTGCGTCCCACACATCCCCAAAGATACCCACTCCCATTCCCACGTCAACACGATGAATGAGGGGTCTCACGCTCGCCCTAGAGCGCCCATAAGCACCTAGGTCCAACGGCGAAACCAACTTCCAGCCGCCAAGGAGACACAAAGAAAGCCAGAAAAAATTTTTTGGTTACCAGCCGGACGCCCCAATCTCTTCAAAGAGACGTTCGTATCGACCGACCATTGTCGCAAGGCTGAAACGCTGCTCCACGCGTTGGCGGTTTCGCTGTCCCCAGATCTGAGCAGCCCGTTGATCGCAAAGGAACGTAAGTGCTTTTTTGATAAAATCTTGCGCTTCGCCAAAAGTAACCAACTGGGCGTCTGCGTCGTCCCCCAGCAGCTCAACAACCCCCTCCGATCGAGTGGCAACAACCGGTCGTTGTGCGGCCATGGTTTCGAGCACAGCATTGGGCATCCCCTCCCACCGCGAGGGCAAGAGAAGCAGGTCGCAGGCAGCTAAAATCGAGGGAATATCCGACCGAAATCCTGCAAAATGAATACGGTCTGCGAAGGGTCCTTCCTTTGCGGCATGTTCCAATTCCCTACGCTGTGGCCCCTCCCCCACTAGCAGCAGGTCATGATGCGGCGCCTGTGCTAGCAGTTCTGGCGCCATCGACAGGAGCCAATCGATCCCCTTTTGCGCGTCCAAACGCGCAACAACGACAACCGCCCTTCGTCCAGGGGGAACCCCTAGCGCTCTCAGGTCCACAGGGGGGGATGTGGTAAATGGACCAAGATCGATTCCGTTCGGAATGACGACGATCTTCGAAGCGGGAAAACCGCCCTGCCGAGCGACAAACTCCGCGACCGCTTGGCTAACGCACACGATCCGACTAACGTGGTGCGAAGCGAAACGTTCCACAATTAACCGAGTGCGCCGGGGGTCGGCCACGCGCACCCCGGTTGCAATTGCCTTCACGCCGACGCGCCGGGCGGCGATGGCGCTGAGCACGTTCGCATGATATAGAAACGATTGAACCACGTCGGGCTGGAGTTGACGATAAAGTCGTTGCAGCCTTATTAGGCCAGGCAAGGCCTGCCCGGACGACCGCAAATGCAAGAAGTGCACCGGCGTCTTGACTGCCTCTAGTTGCTCCACCAGCTTTGCTCGATCGCCGACGGGAGGCGGGCCCAGCGAAATTACGACCGGTTCAAAACGTTCCCGATTTAGCCCCAAAGCCAAGTTCGTCAAACTCTGTTCGGCGCCGCCTACGTTCAGTTCGGTAATGGTTAGCGCTACCCGCAGAGGGCGCTGCGGTGCGGCCTTTCCTTTTTGCATAGCTTGGGGAGAATGAAAGATAGGAGATTTGGCCAACCTTCATAATAACGAGTTTCGACCGGCTCTCATGTCTGAGTTGGATCAATATGACTACGATCTTCCGCCCGAGCTGATTGCGCAGCATCCGCTGCGTAACCGCTCTGACGCGCGCCTGTTGGTCGTGGATCGAGCCGCGAACTCGCTAACCCACGCCTACGTGCGGGATCTGCCCGAGTATCTTCATCCGGGCGATTGCCTTGTTTTGAACGATACGCGCGTGATGCCAGCGCGGCTGGTCGGGCGCCGGACGGCAACCGGCGGGCGATGGACTGGTTTATACCTTTCGTCCAACGCGCGCGGCGATTGGTTGGTGTTGGGCAAGACGCGGGGTAAGCTCCAACCCGGCGAAACCGTAACGCTGGAGGATCGATATGCAATGCCGCGGTTCTCGCTCACAATGTTGGCCAAACTAGATGGCGGAGCTTGGGCCGCTCGACCTTCAATCCCGGGAGACGCCTTGACCCTATTGGAGCAGGTCGGCCGCACACCGCTCCCCCATTACATTCGCGGCGGCGAAATGGTCGACTCCGATGCGGAAACCTACCAAACGGTATTCGCCACGCATC
>CAYWIS010000174.1:6590-6931 GCA_964458385.1 uncultured Pirellulaceae bacterium | reverse complement strand
CTCGGTGGCGGCGCCTACCGCCGGTCTGCACCTGACGCACGAGCTCCTTGCGCAAATCGAACTCCGGGGGGTGACGGTGTGCCGTGTGACGCTCCATGTGGGAATCGGCACCTTTCGCCCGATTACCGCCGAGCGTCTGGAGGACCACACCATGCATTCAGAGTGGTGTTCGCTCTCGCCCGAAACGGCTCAAACGCTCCTGGCGCATCGCCGTCAGGGAGGGCGCATTGTCGCAGTGGGAACCACCTCGGCTCGTGTTCTCGAAACGGCAGCGCGTGGCGGTACGTTGCAGGCGTTCCATGGCGACACGGGCCGCAGCGGTCTGGGGGTGGTCGCGGATC
>CAYWIS010000174.1:0-6580 GCA_964458385.1 uncultured Pirellulaceae bacterium | reverse complement strand
CGTTGCAGGCGGTCCATGGCGAAACCGATTTGTTCATTCGACCGCCGCATCAATTTCGGGCCGTTGACGCCTTGATGACCAACTTCCATCTGCCGCGGAGCACATTGTTGGTATTGGTCCGGACCTTGGGGGGCGACGCCCTCATGCGCCGGGCGTATCAAGAAGCCATTGACGAACGCTACCGCTTTTACAGCTATGGCGACGCCATGCTCATCGTGTAGCGAGTATATTGGGTCCTAAGGCCCCGGCCCTGCAGGTACACCTGATCCTCGGCCGCCGCATTCCCTTGCGTTGCTCTACCCCCTGCGGCGAGGGTTCGATGAACACGTTTCACGCCCCCCTAAGTCACACGGGAAGGAACATCGCAGGTAAACTCCGAAGCCGGTCGCCAACGGGCCACAATGCGTTGGGTTAGCCATTCACCTTTTGAGTGTTCTCATTCATGTCTGCAATCGACCACGAGCTGGTGTTGGTGATTCCTACCGCCCTGTTTCATCGCTTGGGGCATTTCCAGGGATTCACCGTCGATATTGAACGGTACCGTTCCGAATTGCTTAACCCAGCGAATGGCAGTTACCGGCCGCGCGCCGAGATGGAACCCGACACGAACTTCAAGCAGTTGATTCCTTACGTCGTATTCCAACACCGCGACTCCGAGGGAACGCGCTGGCTCTTTCACTACACGCGGGGGCGAGGCCAAGGCGAGAAGCGACTCCATCAAAAGCGGAGCATTGGAGTGGGCGGGCATATTTCGATCGACGACTCTCAGCGCGATGCGCCCCCCTACGAAGAAGGCATGCGGCGCGAACTGGCCGAGGAAGTCGAGATCGGAGCCCCCTACCGCGAGCGGTGCATCGGGCTGATTAACGACGACGAAACCGACGTGGGGCGAGTCCACTTGGGCGTCGTCCATCTCTTCGAACTGGAAGCGCCAGCGGTCCGCTCGCGCGAGACCGACTTGGCTGACGCTGGCTTCGCCCCCTTGGAAACCCTTCTGGCGGATCGGGCGTCGTTTGAAACCTGGTCGCAATTTTGTTTGACGGCGCTGGCCGAACAGGACTTATAACGGCATGGTGAAGACCCCGGTTTATATGGATAACCACGCCACGACGCGCGTCGATCCGCGCGTGGTCGAGGCGATGCTTCCCTATTTCACTGAAATTTACGGCAATCCCGGCAGCGCCAGCCATGTCTTTGGCTGGGACGCGGCGGCGGCCGTCGACGCGGCGCGGGAGTCCATCGCGGCCGCGATCGGGGCCGACGCCAAAGAGATTGTCTTCACCAGCGGCGCCACCGAAAGCAACAATCTAGCTCTGCGAGGCCTTGCCGACCGGGTTCGTCGCCGCGGCAATCACTTCATCAGCGTGAAGACCGAGCATAAGGCGATACTTGATCCCCTGAACAAACTTAGCCGCCGCGGATTCGAAGTAACCTTGCTCGATGTGGAGCCCGCCGGCAGCTCGCGGGCCGGTTGGCTCGATCCTCAGCGGGTGGCCGATGCCCTGCGCGACGACACCATATTGGTAAGCGTCATGCTGGCGAATAACGAGATCGGCGCAATCGCGTCGCTTAGCGAGATCGGAGCCATCTGCCGAGAACGAGGCGTGCCGCTGCACACCGACGCGACGCAAGCCGTCGGCCGCATCCCGGTCAACGTCGACGAACTCCAAGTCGACATGATGAGCTTTTCATCGCACAAGATGTACGGCCCCAAGGGAGTGGGAGCATTGTACGTGCGTCGGCGTTCCCCGGCGCTTCGCCTCGAGCCGCTCATCGAAGGCGGGGGACAGGAGCGAGGACTCCGCAGCGGTACACTCAACCCGCCCGGGATTGTCGGATTCGCCAAGGCGCTGGAGTTATGCGTTGCCGAGATGCCGCAAGAGAGCGAGCGGCTGGCGACGCTACGACAACGGCTGTTTGATGGACTGACGTCGCGGATTGCCGACGTAACGCTCAACGGCCCGACGTGGTCCGATCCCGCGTGGCGTTTGCCCGGCAACTTGAATTGCAGCTTTGCTTATGTCGACGGGGAGGCGCTCATGATGAGCATGCGCGACCTGGCGGTCTCCAGCGGCAGCGCTTGCACCTCAACAAATCCCGAGCCCAGCCATGTGCTACGGGCGCTCGGCTTGAGCGATGACCTAACGCGCTCCAGCTTGCGCTTTGGGTTGGGGCGATTTAACACGGCGGAAGAGGTAGACTTCGCCATCGACCTGCTGGCCGACACGGTTCATCGCCTTCGCAAACTGAGTAGTCTGGCCAATTCTTAACGGCGGTTCAGCTAGGCGATTATCTTCCTTCAGCATCCAGCGACGGCAAGACTCTCTTGGCCGGTATGCGGGGCCGGTTATCTCGCATATGCCGGTTGCGCCGCCGCGAGGTTTCCAAATCGGTGGGGGCGGACTCTCCCCGCGCGCCAATCGCGTCCTAATCTTGCAATGTGGCGAATTCGCATCAGACCGTGGCCGCGCCACTTTGCCTGTTGAGACACGCTCGTAATTTGATTGTCGCATGCCCCCGGCACTTCCACTATCTCCGCCGTCGGAATCGCACTCCCGGCAGCACACGGGAACACTGCAATTGGTTAGCTTCCGCCTGGCCGATGAGGAATACGCCCTTCCCATCACTCAGGTGCGCGAGATCGTACTCATGGCGCCGATCACGCGTGTGCCCCAGGCGCCGAACTACATCGAAGGGCTGATCAATCTGCGGAACACGGTCATTCCTGTAATTGACCTGCGGCGGCGTTTTGGGATGCCGCATCAGGCGCCAACGCAAGATACACGCATTGTCGTCGTCAATTTACACGGCCGGACGACTGGGCTCGTAGTCGATGCGGTGTGCGAAGTTTTCCGAATAGCGCATGAGCAAATCACACCGCCCCCGCCCACCGTTACCGGTCCCGATCGGAGTTTCCTGACCGGCCTGGTCAAACTCGAGAAGCGGTTGGTGATTGTCCTCGATCTTGATCGCCTCATGGAAAACGAATCATGAACCAGACTCCAACCGCACTTTTCCTGGGCGATGCGCTTCTGGAACGATTCTCGGCTTTGATTTACGAGCGCAGCGGCGTTCGAGTGCCGCCGCAAAAGAAGACGCTGTTGTCTAACCGACTACGCCGCCGATTGCGGGCGACAGGATTGCCCAGCTTTGACGCATACTACCGCCGTTTGACCGAACTTCCCGAGAACCATCCCGAATGGGCAGAGTTCCTTCAGGAAGTGACAACCCACGAAACGTACCTGTTTCGCGATGAGGTCCATTGGACTTGGCTCCAGCGCGTCTATCTGCCCGAAGTGATCCTGGCGGCGTCGCGCGGGGAACGGCCCCGTGAGTTGCGATTTTGGTCGGCGGCATGTAGCACCGGGGATGAGGCCTACACCATCGCCGCATGCATCGCTTCACGATTGCCGCAGATTGATCAATGGCGTGTAGAAATTCTCGGAACCGACCTGGGGGCCGGCGCCATCGCACGCGCCCAGGAAGGTAAGTTCGGCGCTCGCGCCATGCGGTTGGTTCCCCCCGAAATACGCCGCCGTTTTTTTATCGAAGATCGTGCGTCGCAAACGTGGACCGCTGGGCCCGAATTACGGAGCATGGTGACCTTCCGGCGGCATAACCTCATGACGCCCATCATTAGCCGGCCGTTCGACATGGTGTTCCTGAAGAACGTCCTCATTTACTTCGACGCCGAGTCCAAACGCAGGGCTCTGAAGTATGTCGGCGGGGCTGTGCGGCCCGGGGGTTATCTCGTCACGGGCGCAGCGGAAGGAGTCCTGGACCTGTTGCCGGGCTTTGTGCGTTTGCAGTCGTGGTTACATCGAAAGGGGCAGACCGAGCAATGAGCGAAGGCGCCTTTATCGACGACGCCGATGAAATTCTTGGCGATTTCCTTGACGAAGCGTCCCAACTGATCGTCCGCTTGAACGACGATTTGTTGACGCTGGATCAGCTCGTGCGCGGCGCATTGGACGCGGCGCCCGACGACGATCTGATGAACCGTATGTTCCGGTCGGCCCATAGCATCAAGGGCCTGTCGGCGATGCTCGGCCTCACGAACATTAACGGGCTCACGCACAACATCGAACATGTATTCGACGCTGCGCGGCGCAACGAACTCCAGTTCGACGCCGCTTCGATGGAAACCATCTTCCGGGCCGTCGACCAGCTTTCGGAAATGATTGAACGGCTTCGGCAGACCGGCTCTGATGATTTACCCGCAACCGAGGCCATCGACGCGATTCAGAAGATTCTTGAATCGCGCACGGCTCCTCAACCCGCGGTCGACGGTGACGATCATGCGACATCGGCCTCCGCCGATCCGTCGCCAACCGCCAGTGAGGACCAAGCCTTGACGGACAATGCCGCACCGGCTTCGGAAAACTCGCCCCCTCTGCTCGATTCGGCAACCCTAACCCAAATTCAGAAACGATGTGTTCTGGAAACCGTGGTCACCGCCGGCCGCGTACGATGGGAACCGGGATTGCCGTTAGCCGGCATGAAAGCTCGCCTGGCCCATGAAAAGCTTAGCCAACTCAGTGAGCTGGTCTACTGCGATCCCCCCTTTGAGCAACTGGGCGACCTGGATCATCTCGAAGTTTTCACCTTCGCTCTGCCGGGACGATGGGGTGAAGACGCGGTGCGGGCGTGCTTGTGTATCTCGGGGATAGCCAATCTTGAGCTTGCTTATTTCCCGCTCCCGAACGACTTGCGGCGACGCGGCGTCGCCCAAGCAAACGAAACGCAGACTCCCATCGCCGCGGTGACGCCAACTCCTTGCGACGCACCCCCAACCGCGGCGGCATCGCCAGAACCCGATAGTCCGCGAGCGAACGAAACGGCCCCAGCCAGCAAACCCGTGGAAACACTGCGCGTGGATCGGGAACGCTTGGATCAACTGATGAATCTGTCGGGGCAGTTGACGATTCAGCGGGCTTATCTGGCGCAAATTGCCGACAGCCTGCGAGCGTCAGTTCCCAGTAAGCAAACGGTCCAAGTGGCAATCGGCCTGCAAGAGACGATCCAATCGGTTCTGGCCCAAGGTGAAACGAGCCCCAGTGAGTCGTCAGTGGCGTGGCAGGCGTCCTTGCGCCGGCTTCAACAGCATGTGGAGTTGCTAGAGCGAGATTTGCAGCGGGCCATCAACTTGCGAGCCGACGTTGCCCGGCTCTACGACGCGGTGCACCAGCTTGGCCGTGTTGCAACCAATTTACAGAAAACCGTGATGGATACGAGGATGGCTCCCATCGGCCCCTTGTTCGCACGGTTTAAACGTGTGGTTCGCGACATGACCCGCGATTCCGACAAAGAGGTGTTGCTCGAAATTTGCGGCGAGAAGACAGAACTCGACAAGCGGATGATTGATGAGCTCGGCGATCCGCTGATCCACATGGTGCGCAATTCCATTGATCACGGAATTGAGTCGCGTGCAGAGCGGCTGAGCGTCGGCAAACCAGCGCAGGGACGGCTGCGGCTTGAGGCCCGCCATCAAGGAAACAGCATTGTGATCGTGGTGCGCGACGACGGCCGTGGGATGAACCCCGATAAGCTCCGGCGCAAAGCGGTCGAACGAGGGCTCATTACGCCTAGCGAGGCCGAAACGCTAACCGACCAGCAGGCCTTAGGGCTGATTTGGCGCCCCGGCTTTAGCACCGCCGAAGTGGTTACCCGCACGTCAGGACGCGGTATGGGCATGGACATTGTGCGGGCCAAGGTTGAAGAACTGCACGGCTCGGTCGAAATCGAAAGTCAACTTGGGGAGGGGACAACCTTTGTGCTTCGGCTGCCGCTCACGTTGGCGATTCTCCCAGCGCTCATGGCCGAGATTGAGGGAGCCCCGTACGCGTTTCCTGTCGAGTCGGTGGTTGAGATTGTCGCGGTAGACAACGACGACCTGCACACCATCTATGGCTCACCCGCGGTGCAGATTCGCGGCCGAACCGTGCCCGTGGTTCGGCTCGCCGAACTGCTTGATGGTGTGCAAGAGTCCGCGCCGCTCCAGGGTCCGATGACCTTGGTCATACTGGGCGCCGACGGACGAGAAATTGGCGTGCCCGTCTCGACCCTCGTTGGGGAGCAAGACGTGGTTATTAAATCGTTGGCCGACAATTACCGCCACATTCGCGGCGTCTCGGGCGCCAGCATCTTGGGCGATGGCCGCGTATCGCTAATCCTCGACGGAACAGCGCTCGTGGACATGGCCTGGGGAGCACGGGCCGGCCGAACGGTGGAACGAGACGTATCTTTCGCCCCGTGTGAATCGCACCGTGGGGCGACGGCGTTATAAAGTGGTTTGCGGGCAAGAGAGAGAGTAAAGCGATGGCGAAGACTCTGCTGATCGTGGACGATGCTCCCGTGATGCGGCGGATAATCCGCGATTATGCCGAAGCCGACGGCTGGACCGTGGCGGCCGAAGCGGCCAACGGAAAGGAAGCGGCCGAATGGTACGCTCAGGCGCTTCCCCACACCGTCACCCTGGATCTGGTAATGCCCGACTTCGACGGTTTGTACGCTCTCCGGGAAATCGTCGGCAGGTATCCCCAGGCCAAGATCGTCGTGGTCAGCGCCCTCAGCCAGAAGT
>CAYWIS010000173.1:9511-12530 GCA_964458385.1 uncultured Pirellulaceae bacterium | reverse complement strand
CAGCACCTTGATCTTTTCCGCCTTCTCTTGCGCCGCTAACGGCGCGGCCGCCATCACCAAGAGAAGAACGCATCCGATTCTGCGCAGCGTTTCGTTCATGGCAAAGCTCCCCACTCGAGGTTGAAAACGACGGGGTTATTGTTGCCCAAACGGAACCGCATTGCGACTACCAAAGGTCGCCAGCAAGACGGCGGGCTTACCGAAGGAGCCTTCCAACCGCGGGGCTCAATTCCATCAAGCGGCGTTTCTGCTTTAATCCGGTCGCGTGGCGCAGTAGGATGTGCCGTAACGTATTTGGCCTGACCACGTTGGCCAGGAGGAACTCGTCGTGGTATGGGGCCAACGGCCCCGACAACCTCCCGTACGAAAGGCATGCTTTATGGAACGCAAGAAACCTTCCGAGTTTGCGCAGCAAGTTCTGGATCTGTATGACGACTATGCCCACGGGCGCATTGACCGGCGCGAGTACATCAAGCGGCTCAGCGCGTTTGCGATTGGCGGCGTAACGGTGGAGTCGCTACTGGCCAATTTGACGCCAAACTACGCCTGGGCGCAACAGGTCAAGCCCGACGATCCCCGCATTAAGACCGAAACGGTCACCTATCCCTCGCCGCAAGGCGCCGGCGAGATCAAGGGCTTGCTGGCGTATCCCGCCCAAGGCGAGAAGTTTCCGGCAGTCGTCGTGATTCACGAAAACCGCGGCCTGAATCCTTACATTGCCGACGTGGCCCGGCGGCTTGCCGTGGAGGGCTTCCTGGCGCTTGCGCCCGATATGCTCTCGCCCTTGGGAGGCTATCCGGGAAACGACGACGAAGGCCGCGCGATGCAAGCCAAGCGCAACCCCGAAGAAATGACGCAAGACTTTATCGCTGCGGTGAAATGGCTGGATAACCACAAGCTCTCAACCGGCAAGATTGGCGTCGTTGGCTTCTGCTTTGGCGGCGGCATGGTGTACCAGTTGGCCGTGCGAATTCCCGACGTGCTGGACGCGGGCGTGGCGTTTTACGGGCGTCAGCCCAACCTGGCCGATGTGCCGAAGATCAAGGCCCCGCTGCAAATTCACAACGCCTCGCTCGACACGCGCATCATGGAAGGCGCCGCACCCTTTGAGAAAGCGCTCAAAGAGAACAACAAGACGTTCGAGGCTTATGTGTACGAAGGAGCCAACCACGGCTTCCACAACGACACCACGCCCCGCTACGACGACGCCGCCGCCAAGCTCGCTTGGAAGCGCACTCTGGAGTTCTTCAAGAAGCACTTGGCGTAAGACAAGAGTTGATCACCCGCGATCGTTCCATCGCAGCGTTACAAGCGGCAACTCCCCCTTCGCGGCAGCCTCTTTCTCGAGCAGGTTGCCGCGAAGCTCCCCAAGTGCGCACTCTTGCCTTTGCGGATCAAGGCGTAATGGGAATGATGGGAAGCACGACGTGCGAGGGACGCTCCGCGTCGTGGTAGATCGTCTGGCGCGCGACCACACTTTCTGTAGCTAAGCCGACGTTGTCTTCGCCCGTATTCAGGTTGCGAAGGTAATAAGGGTAGTAGCTGCTGGAAATCTCAATGCGAATCCGATGCCCACGGGCGAACCGGTTGCCCGTGGGACGCCAGAACTCAAGGGTGTAAGGATAGACCTTTCCCGGTTCGATCTGGCTTAGCCGATGCGAGTTGAAGGCGCCGTCGCGCTCTGGGTCGCGGTGGCGGGCGCGCATCACGCCTTCGGCCAGAAAGAGCGCTCGGCCGTCCGGATAAACATCGATTAGCCGCACCATCCAATCGGTGTCTTTTGCGCTGGTGGCGGCATAGAGACGACACGTAATGGGACCGATAACGTCCACGTCTTGCTCCAGCGGCGGCGTCTGGTAGACCAGCACGTCTTTCCGCGCGGCGGCAGCCGCCACATCCCGCGGGCCGTCGATATGCCCGTTGGCGAAGGGCGCCGAAGGCGTGGGGTCTTCGGGATCGTAGGTGTATTCGTCGGGTGGTTCATCGCCAGGCGGCAGAGTGTCAAGAGTGCCATCGCCCGCCGACGAATTCGCGTTCCCTTGGCTGTGCAGGTAGTACCGTGTGAACTGCGTGTTCGGCAAGGGCCAGTCGGCGGCGCTGCGCCAACGGTTTTCGCCCATGACAAAGACATACACGGGCGGATCGTCCATCACGCCGTTCTCGATCCCCTTCAAGTGGAAGTCGAACCACCGGCAAACGTAACCATCCCAGTCGATGATCGCCTCGGGGCCAAAATCCACACCAGCCGCTTCCCGGCGAGAGTTGATGATATGCTCCCAGGGACCGATCACCATACGCGGCTGTCGGGCCGCAGGGGTGGCGCCGTAACGTTTCATCGCCAGGTAATTGGCAGGTGTGCCGGGAAAGTTAGCGTCAAACCATCCGGTAATGGCCAGCGACGGAACGCTCACCTTGCCATAGCTTTCTGGCGTTTGATACGCAATTGCCTTCCAGTATTCCCCTTCGGCCGTGTTCTGCCGAATCCACTTTGGCCACCACACGGTCGGCAGATAATTGCGGGACTTATCGAAGTTGAGATAAGGCAGGCGGCGGTATGCCTCTTCGCGATTAACGGCAAACCCCAAGTAGGGGCCAGGCCCTGCACTGTGCGGCGTGCGGCCCGACATCATGCCGCCCCAGTCCATCATCCATCCCACCAGCACGCCGTTTTGATAGGGGCAGTTGTAGAAGTGATCGGGGGGCGCCACTTCGGGCACAATCGCCTTCAGCGAGGGCGGGGCTTGCGTGGCGGTCCACCACTGGGTCCAGCCCATATACGACAGGCCGTAGGTACCAACCTTTCCGCTACACCACGGCTGCCGCGCAATCCATTCCACCAGGTCATACCCATCGGTCTTGTGAATCGGCGAGAAGGGGTCCCACTCCCCTTCCGATTCGAACCGCCCGCGAGAATCGACATTCACCACCACATAACCGCGAGCCGCAAAACGGCGAGCCCTACCGGCTTGCCCGCTCTTGTTGTACGGCGTTATTTGCAGGATTGCCGGGAACGCCCCCT
>CAYWIS010000173.1:0-9501 GCA_964458385.1 uncultured Pirellulaceae bacterium | reverse complement strand
ACGTCGGCCATCAGACGCACGCCATCGCGCATGGGAGCCTGGACATTGAGCTCTTCGATGACTTCAAACGTTGGCGGAGAAATCTCGCCCACGTACGGCGGCTGCGCCTGGGCCGACAAGCTGGCCAATAGCCCAAGCCCAACAATTCCCGCGATCCGAACGAGTTGCATCTTGGCGTCCCCCAAAGCGAAGTGGGAAGCGGAAGGAAACAACGCCCCCAAGTCAATCGCGAAAAGCCCGGCGGCGTTTCCGCCGCGCGGTCCAACTTCGCCTGGAGATTATGGGCTCCCGCCCATCGGGGCACAATCGGTACGCGTTTCAACGCCTGGGGAAACGCCCCAGGAGGCCGCAGTCTCAGCAACCACCAAAAGACGGCGCCGTTCCGTAATGAACAGGGCGCAACCGCCACGTAAGGCCAACGCTTACTCGGGCGTCAGAAAGCTCAGATGCAGCTCGGCGTGCCGTAAGTTCAGAGCGATCGCCTCGTCATGCGTGAGTTGCCCCAGCAACGGGCTGGGCGCTGTGGGCGGCTCGGTGCGAAGACGCTCCACCGCGCGTCGGAAGCGGGCTAGCCCTTCATCGCGCGAAAGCGGTTCGGTCGCCAGCGTTCCTCCTTGGACTCCGGGAATTCGTAGGCCAGGACGCATCGGGCCGTAGAGGATTTTGCGCTTTTGCAGGCGCGCCACCCACTTAATGAAGAACGGCGGCGTCAGCGGCGCGCCGGTATAGCTGTACTGGATCCACTCGGCAAGATGTCCCAGCGTTTGGCCAAGCGTCCAGTTCCCCAATTGCTGGAGCCGTCCAGCCTGCTCCGCTTCGGCCAGTCGATCGACCTCAGCCATCAACTGGTCGATTGACTCAAAGCGCAACGTTCTCCGTGCGGCGTCCTTTTTGGGGGAAGCCGCACTCGATAAACCGGCAGATGCTTCGGTCATACAATCGCTCCTGCCCTGTTCATGAAATTCCTACTTGGCGACGCGGCGGCGCCAGTAGACTACGCCAGAATCTCGTGAACGACGCGGGCGGGTCGGCCGGCAGTAACAATCTGCTCTTGGCCATTGTGACGGAAGACCAGCTTGTTCCAGTCGAGTCCGAACAGGTGGAAAAGCGTGGCCTGATAGTCATTGGGCGTTACGACGTTCTCCACCGCCCGGTGTCCGAACTCGTCGGTCGCGCCAAAAACCATGCCCGGCTTGATGCCGCCGCCCGCCAACCAAATGCTAAAGCCCTGACCGTTGTGATCGCGGCCGTTCTTTTCGGGCGAGCCTTGGTTCTGCGTGACGGGCAAACGGCCAATTTCGCCGCCCCAATGGACGATCACTTCGTCGAGCATTCCCCGCTGTTTCAGATCTCGCACCAGCGCCGCCGCGGGCTTATCGGTACGGCGGCAAATGGCTGGAAGGGCCGACACCAAATGGCTGTGGTTGTCCCACGGCTGATTGGCCAAGAAGATCTGCACAAAGCGCACGCCACGCTCCACCAAGCGCCGGGCGATCAAGCAGCGCGTGCCATACTCGCGCGTAGCCGGATCGTTCAACCCGTACATTTCGTGCGTGGCTTGCGTTTCCTGCGAGATGTCTAGCGCTTCGCGGGCGGCGGTTTGCATGCTGGCGGCCAGTTCGAAACTGGCGATCCGCGCTTCCAGGTCGTTCTCTCCGGGGAAGCGTTCGGCGTGCCGGCGATTGAGCGTTTGGAGGAAATCCAGATTTTGCCGTTGCGGCTCGCCTTGCAAGTGCGGCGGCGGGTCCAAATTGAGAATTCGCGGCTCTTTGGGACGCAGCACCGTTCCCTGGTACAACGGAGGCAAGAACCCGCTCGACCAGTTGTTCACCCCGTCTACCGGATGCCCGCCTGGATCGGTCAGCACCATGTACGCGGGCAGCTCTTGCGTTTCCGAACCTAAACCATAGAGCATCCAAGAGGCGTAATGCGGTCGGCCAAGCACGCCGGGGATGCCGCCGTGGAAATAGCGAATCGACACGTCGTGCCCATTCGCGCCGGTGTGCATGCTGCGGATCAAACAGATGTCGTCAACAATGCGGGCGGTTTCGGGCAGTAGCTCCGAAAGCTCCATTCCGCATTCGCCATGCTTGGAGAACTTCCACGGCGAAGCCATCAGCTTCTTGCTGGCTTCGTTAGCGAAGCTATAGGTGATCTCGCCGGGATAATCGGTCCCATCGTACTTGGTCAACATCGGCTTGGGGTCCGTCAAATCCATGTGCGACGGACCGCCGTGCTGAAACAGCGAGATCATGGCCTTGGCGCGCGGCGCAAAGTGCGGCGGCTTCGGGCTGAGATCGAACGCCGGCGCCTGATTAGCGGCGATGGTCGGCGTCGCCCCGGCCTGCTCTTGTTGCAGCAACCACGCCAACGCAAGCGAGCCAATCCCCAAAGCGTTCTGGTTCAAAAACTCGCGGCGCGAAATCGCCATCGGGTCATCTCCTCGTTATTTACTCGATGTACAAAAATTCGTTAGAGCTAAGCAACGCCTGGCAAAGATTCACCAGCGCCTGTCGCGTGGCCGAGCGGCCCTCGGGCACGGCGCCAGGCAATAGTTGCAGCGTCTCCAGTTGGCGCGCCAGAAACTGCGCCGCTAGCTCCAATTCTTCGGCCGCAGGCTCGCGGCAGTACGCCAACCGCCAAGCGCGGGCCGTCTGGGCTAGCAGCGTCTCCAGAGACTCGGCCGGCTCAGCCGGGCCGCGGAACTGGTTTTGCGAAGCGAACGTCAGCGCCGGTCGATCGGCTGGCTGAAGCGTAATGGTCACCGGCCAGGAGAACGAATCGGAATTGTGGTTCTCGCGGCAGTCGGCGATAAAGTCCACGGTATCGCCCGCTTGCACCTCCAAATTCGCCACGGGCGTATCAGACGCGTTGTTCTGAGCGATCCACTCGCCCGCCTTGCCTGAACGGCTGGAAACGATCCGGCCACGAACGCCGTCGCCATTGGGCGAGCCGTGCGACAGCTTTCCGCTAATCGAAACCACACCATCCATCGGCGCAGTCCAACGGCGAATCACGGCCCGCCCGGCGCCGTCGGGATGTCCACCCGACGCATTCAAGAGAACCCAGCCGAATTTCGGATCGGGCAAGTTTGGCCCGGCTTGCCACTGAGAGCCGGTCCAGTGCGTCAGCGGCGCAAATGCGCTGGTGTGATTGCTTGCTTCATCAAAATCGCCCCAACCGTATTGCCAGATCTCGCCCCGTGGCTGCGGCAACGGCGGAAGATGCGCCCGTGTCGCCGGGTCAAGCGGCACGGCCTCGCGGGCAGCCCGTTCGGCCAGATGCGCTGCTTGTTGAAGAATGAATTCACCGTTGAGCAGCATCAGCGATTGTGTCGCCACAGTCGAGGTAGCGCGGACTTCGCAGTTGGTTTCCATGACCGGCGCGTCAAACGCCTGAAGCATCGCCACCGGTCGGCTGCGCTGAGCGCGAATGTACAGGCTACGGCGGGTCTGATCGCCATCGACAATAACCTGGCCTGTTTCGTCTTCTTTGATGGCCACCGGCCGACCATATAAGGTTGGGTCAAGCCGGCCCGAAGCAACCAGCATCCGATCGCGCACCGCTTCCGCCTCGAGGCGAAGTAGCGACGAACGGAAGGGAGCCTCCGGAGTGCGGACCTGCCGCCACACGGTGGAAGTCATAATCAACCGGTGTAGCTTCTTGAGGCTCCAACCGTTGGCCATGAACTCGTCGGCCAGCCAGTCCAGTAGTTGCGGGTGCGAAGGTCGAGCGCCCAGCGCGCCAAAATCGGCGGGCGTGGCGACCAGTCCTTTGCCAAAGTGGTGCATCCAAACGCGGTTCACAATCACGCGTGCGAACAGCGGATTGTCGCGACTGGTAAGCCACCGCGCAAACGCAAGCCGGCGCCCGGTCGTAGGTAGCGACGGGTCGTCGATCGGAAACTCCTGCCGTTCCCCTTCGGGCGACGTAACCAAAAGCGCAGCGGGCCGGATGGTCTGCTTGGGCTGCTGGAAATCGCCCCGGTAGAACAGTTTCGTTTCGGGAACGTGTCCCGGCGGCTCCATTAGCGCGCGGATAAATTCTTCGGGCGGCTTTTTGGCCCGCGTTTCTTCGACCCGCTTATCGTAGTTTTTCAAATCTTCCGCGGCCTTGGGCAAGTACTGATACAGCACGCCGGGCGAGATATTCACGCTCGGATGCTTATCGAGCAACTGCTTCTGCTCGTCGGTTCGCTTGTCGCGGGGAGTCTGGTAGGCCTCGCGGAGTTGAGAGCGGAGCGGCTCTTCGAATTTAGCCAACTCCATCTCTAAGGCCTGTTGGATGTACTCGGCTTGCTTTTTCGCTTTCTCGGCAAGAATCTGCTGAGCTTCGGCCTCAACCTCGGCGGCCCGTTCTCGGTCGGCCGCGGTATAGAGCGAAACCAGCCGGGCTTGCGGAGTCTTCCAGGCCTTCCAATCCAGGGCCGGTTCGAACACCGCCCGTAAGGCGAAGTAGTCGGTCTGCGGAATTGGATCGTAGCGGTGATCGTGACACTGAGCGCATTGCAGACTAAGCCCCAAGAGCGAGGTGCCGACAATCTTCAACGTGTCGGCTATCACTTGGTTGCGCGCCTCGGGGGTGTTCGCTCCGCTCCCTGTCCCATCGGCCGCCATGCGCAAAAAGCCCGTGGCGATGAGCAAGTCGATCTGCTCAGGAGTCAGGTCGCCATTGGGCGGGCCGGCCAGTTCGTCGCCAGCTAGTTGCTCGGTGATGAACTGGTTAAACGGTTTGTCTTCGTTCAGCGCGCGAATGACCCAGTCGCGATACTTCCACGCCCAAGGGCGATCGGCGTCGGCCGCCGTGTAACCTTCCGAGTCGGCGTAGCCGGCCACATCGAGCCAATGCCGGGCCCAGCGCTCGCCGTAATGCGGCGAAGCGAGTAACTCGGTCAGCAAGCGGTCATACCAGTCCTCGCCTGGGTCAGCCACCCACTTGGCGACTTCCTCGGGCGACGGCGGCAAGCCCAACAGATCAAAGTATGCCCGCACCACGAGCGTCCGTCGGTCGGCGTCGGGTGCAAACGATTGCGGCTGGGGGCTCTCGAGAAGCACCAAGGCGTCGACTGGGGTGCGCACCCGCGCCTCGGGTGGGAATGACGCCAGCTCGGGAACCTGTGGACGGCGGATGGGCTGGAACGACCAGAAGCTGCGTTCCTCGGGCGTGACACCCAAGCCCGGTCCGATCTCTTCCGGCTCGGGTCGGGCAGTCTTGGCGCCGGCGGCGATCCACCGCTCTAAGGTTGCCAATTCAGCATCGGACACACGGCTCTCCCCTGGCGGCATTTCGCCGTTGCGAACTCGCTCCAAGAGATAACTTTCGTCGGGGCGTCCAGGAACAATCGCCGGGCCGCTATCGCCCCCCTTGATGATCAGACGCACCAAGCGCAAGTCGAGATTGCCTTCCAGCTTTTCCGTCGCTCCGTGGCAATCATAACAGTGGGCGCGGAAGATCGGCCGGATGTGTTCTTCGTAAGTCAACGCAGGCGGTTCGTCGGCCAGCAGAGGGCCTCCCAGCGCGAGCAAGAAGAGCGGCAACAGCGTTCGCATGTCCATTCTGGTTGACGCAGCAAGGTGGGCAGTTGTGAAGGCGGGAGCGCCGCCGGATAGGCCCTCCTTCCGACCCATCGGCGAAGCAAGCATCATTCTAATAACATCGGACCCCCAAAAGCAAACCGACTTGGGGTGACGGCCACCACCCGCCCCTCCTTGCGGCGGTTTATCAGCACTTCGTTTTCAGCCCACCACCGGACAACACCAACCGAGCGTAAGACCGGCCTGTGCCTCCATCTTCGTCAAGAAGTGCCGACCGCCTCCAGCACGCCGAGAATCCTTCGTATTTCATAAAGAAGGGAAACTGCGGCGTTTCCGAATGACCGTTCGCGTTGACACTTCTTGTTGGCAAGCTACAAAGGAAGTTCGTGGCGCTACCCGAGGAACATCTGCGTAAAAGCGTCGATTAACGAAGGCCGCCACCGCCACCGTGTCCCAGCCGACGGAGCAGCGACCGCGAATCGGCGGAAACGTCTCGCGGCGGCCTGCTTGCCGACGGATCAAGAAAGATCTTTGCAATCAAGAAGCAGCAACTTGGAGCAGCAATCTTTGGTGCGGCCGTTGTTTGAAGGGCCGGTGGATATCGTGGGCGATGTGCATGGCGAAATCGACCTGCTGCGGTCGTTGCTCGGCCATTTGGGTTACTCGGCTGATGGTTTCCATCCCGAGGGAAGGCGGCTTGTGCTTGTGGGCGACTTGACCGATCGCGGGCCCGATAGCCCGGCCGTGGTGGAGTTAGTCCAGCAGTTCGTTTTGGCGGGCCGCGCGCAGTGCGTGCTGGGAAACCACGATCTCAACTTGTTGCTCAATCACCCTAAGCACGACAACGGGTGGTTCTATGGCGAGGAATTCCACAGTCAAGGTCAGGTCATTCCGCAAAAGTTGGCCGACCTGGAGACTCGCCAGCGCGTGCTCGACTTCTTTGCCTCGCTGCCGTTGGCGCTTGAGCGTGCAGACCTGCGCGTCGTCCATGCTTGTTGGCAGAACGAAATGCTGGCTCTGGCCCGGCAAGCGACGAACGCAGTCGCCCTCTGTCACACCTACGCCGAACGGATCGATCAGGAGGCTCGCGGTCGCACCGGGCTAGACGCCATCGACTTGGCCTTGCTGCATCAGAACCGCAACCCGGTCAAGCTAATTACCTCGGGGCCTGAGGAGCGCAGCGAAACGCCGTTCGAAGCAGCCGGTCGAATCCGCTACGAACGCCGGGTCTTGTGGTGGAACAATTATCACGACGTGTTTTGTGTGTTTGGCCATTATTCCGTAAGCGACGGAGCGTCGCGCGGGAATGAGTCCTCCTTCTGCATTGACTATGGCGTCGGCAAGCGCTGGACCGAACGCCAGGCTGGCAAGACCAACGGGTTCGTTTGGAAACTGGCCGCTTTGCGATACCCCGAACGCATTGTGGTCTTTGACGACGGCTCTCAATCGTTGGAAGCCGCCGCCAATGGAGGTTCCGTGTAGCGGCGGCGAAGCCGCGTTTGCAAAGTGGCTTACCGCAACTCGGCAAAGTCGGCGTGGCGATCCAATCGCAGCCGACCAATTTGCAGCCAATGCACGTTCTCTCGATTTGCACAGGCCGTGAACACGCGTAGTTGCTGCGCGTCGGCTGCTTCAATAAGCCCCAGCCCGCAACAAAACCCGTTGCGGTCTAAAAGGCCGACGACGCGTCCTCGGAGCGGTAGGGAACCCGCGGGCCGGCCGACTAACCACTCGCCCGAGAGCACTTGGCTCCAGTCAAAGTCCTCCAACCGGGCGCCGGCGAAATGAACCCGGTAACGCTCCTGACGGTCGGCCTGCCGCTGAACAAGACTACGGTTGGTCGCTTGCGGCGCAAGAGGTCGCCGCTCGATGACAGCGCCGCCAGCAGCCAGCAACTTCAAGAGATCGTCCAGTTCGGTCGCGTCGGCAAGAGCGATCACCCGCGCCGCTTGCGTGGCTTGCAATTTGTGATACTTCAGTACGCGAGCGACCGGCCCTTCGACCATCCCGGTGGTGTCGAGAACGATCGAACGCGCGCCTTGCCGACGAGCGAAGTCAATAAGCCGAACGACGCCTACCAGCACCGGCGCCAAGTTACCCAACGGGGTCACATCGCCAATGAACCATGACGCGGCGGCGCGATCCCAAGGCGGCGCCAACGACACCGCCATGCACATCGACACGCCCAACGCCGGCTGACCCATGTCGGCGCTCACCAACGCGGCCGTTCCTGCGTCGGCTAACCGCGTAGCCAACTCTCGCGCAAGGGTTGTCTTTCCCGAGCCAGGCCGCCCCACCAGCATTACGGTCTGACCTGCCAGGTCTGCCAGCGGAAAGTTTGAAAGCGCCATGAGCGTTGCTCCAAAGATACGGCATTTCGCAAGCGAGCATGTCCTAATCTCGACGCGCTGGCGGTGCGGCGTCAATCGAACTATGCCGAAGCGTGTCTTTCCGGTAGACTCCCGCCCCGCGGCGGTTTTTCTCTCACAGCCAGTTTCCCTACTGAGGAGATTTTATGTTTCGCCAACAATTCGCGGTATTTGCAATCCTTGCCGGGATCGTTTCAACGTCGGGCCTTATGGCGCAGGAACAACAACGGCTTCCGAGATGCTTTCTCGACATCACCGCCGATGGACAATACCTGGGGCGGATCGTTGTTGAGTTGCGTTCCGATGTCGTCCCCAAGACGGCTGAGAACTTCCGGGCGCTGTGCACGGGCGAAAAAGGTTACGGCTATAAAGGCAGCGTCTTCCACCGTGTGATTCCTGGCTTTATGTGCCAAGGCGGCGACTTCACGCGCGGCGACGGCACGGGCGGACGTTCCATCTATGGCGAAAAGTTCGCCGACGAAAACTTCCGACTGCGACATACCGGCCCGGGTGTGCTGAGCATGGCCAATGCAGGCCCCAACACCAACGGCTCGCAATTCTTCCTGTGCACAACGAAGACTCCCTGGCTGGACGGCAAGCATGTGGTGTTCGGCCACGTGGTGGAGGGCATGGAAGTCGTCCGGCGGATCGAAAGCCTCGGCTCCGAGTCGGGCGCCACGCGGGCCCGCATTGTGATCGCGAATTGCGGCCAACTCTAAACCGGCGCATTGGTTTGCACGGCGTCGGCGCTCCAGGTCGCCGCCGACGCTTGGATGATAAAGAAGAAAACATCACTTCACACATCTTTTACATAGATAGACGGAACATCGATTCGGTATAACAAAACTATTGGCGCCGTGATGTTGACTGTCTCGCGGCGGCAAGCCCCTTCTTCTCTCCGTCGCACCTGCCTGCTGTCGGTCGTATAATCGCCCGCAGCGGATGATCCCCCCTCGTAGATTCCCCCCGCCCCGTTCGCCCTCCTGCTCAGTTTCTACATGATGATGCTGCGTCTTGTTTGGTGTCCTTGGTCGGCCCTTGTCTTCTTGGTTTGCTGGCTAGGAAGTTGGGCCTTACCGGTACGGTTGTCGGCCGACACGATTTTCGTCGAAGCCGAAACGTTCCGTCCGTCGTCGCCGGGTTGGACGGTGGCCGAGAACGCGCAAACGCGCCAGGCATCGCGAGCCAAGTCGTTGTGGGGAGCCAACGGACCGGGCGAAGCCGTGGCGGTTCACAACCTCACTTTGTCGAAGGCAGGTCGGTATCGGATCTGGGTTCGCTATCTGTACGTCGGTGCGTGGCGCGGTCCGTTTCGGCTCGCGGTATCAGCCAATGACCGTGAACTGGCGGCCGAAGTGTTCGATCTCTCCGCCGATCCACAGCAGGCCGATTGGGAATACGTGTGGAAGTCGGTGGAAGCCAACCTGCCGGCAGGCGAAGTGACATTAACGCTTGCCAAGCATGAGCAGAAAAATTGCGTCGGTTACGTTCGGCATGTCGATTGCCTACTGCTGACGACCGATCTTGAGCTAACGCCCAATCACATTCCCTACGGGCCCCAAACCTGGCTGCGCGTCACTCTGGGTGAGGGATACGAG